>QHSR01000224.1:532-19978 GCA_003221635.1 Candidatus Rokuibacteriota bacterium
AGGCCGACATCTCGGTGCTGGAGGTGCGCGAGGGCCGGTGGGTGGTCTACGACACGCTGCGCGACCCGCTGAAGATCGACAAGACCGTCGTCCCGGTGCTGACCGTGAAGCGCGGCCGGGTGTTCGAGCCGGAATGGGGTCCCCATCCGTGGGGCTGGGAGCCGGAGCGGGCGGGCTGACGAGGTGGCCCGGGATGCCGCAGAGCCTGGTGCTCGACGAGCTGCACATGCTGGCCGAGGAAGTATTCCCGAAGGTGCGGCAGGGATAGCCGGCCGCGCAGGAGACGACATGCCCAAGAAAGAGATCGTCCAGGTCAGTCCCGCCGCGTCGAATCCGAACCTGTCCGCGGCCACCAAGTTCGGCAACCTGGTCTTCGTCTCCGGCCAAACCGGCCGGCATCCGGTCACGGGAGAAGTGGGCAAGGGCATCCGCGAGCAGACCCGCAACGTGCTGGAGCGGATCAAGACGATCCTCGCCGCCGCCGGGACCTCTCTCGACAACGTCTTGACGGTCACCACGCATGTGACCAAGCGGGAAGACGTGCCGGCCTACAACGAGGAGTACGCGAAGTATTTCCCGACCAACAAGCCGGCGCGCACGACCGTGTCGGCGGCGCTGAACTCGCCCGAGCTTTTGGTCGAGATCACGGTCACCGCCTGTATCCCGAGCTGACGCGCCGGCGTCAGGCGGGCAGGGGACGGCCCTTCGTCTCCGGCGCTGCGAACGGCGTCACGACGAGGCCCAAGATGTAGGCGAGCCCGATGATGGACGCCGCCGCGCTCACGCCGCCCAGGTTCACGATCAGCCAGCCGGCCAGGAGCGGCCCCGCCGCCGCGAGGTAGCGGGTGACGTCGAAGACCAGGGAGATCGCCGAGCCTCGCACGGCCGTCGGAAACAGCTCCGGCAGATAGACGGGCATCCACGCGAACTGGCCGAGCGTGAAAAACCCGTTCACGGCGGCCACCACGAGAAAGACGGAAGGGTCCTCCACCGCCCGGAACAACACCAGCACGAGGACGACGGCGCCCGCGTAGTAGAGCACCATCGTGGGCTTCCGTCCCCAGGTGTCGGCGAGCGCGCCGAACACGAAGTACCCGAGGATGCCGCCGATGTTGTAGTAGAGCCCGGCCAGCGCGGCCGCCCGCTGGGCATTGCCGCCCGCCTTGGCCGCGATCTGACCCGCGTAGAACGGGATCCACGTCGAGACCGCCCACCACGCGACGATCGTGCTGAGCGACAGCACCAGGAGGAGAAGGAGGCGCCGTCGGAGGTCAGGAGCCGCGAGAATCTGCTTCACCGTGAATCCGACCAGCGCGCGATCCTCCGGACGGACCGAACGCCCGCTGACCACGCGCTCGCGCGCCAGGCGTCGGCGCTCGCGGGCGGCGATCCACAGATCGGGGTCCTGCACGCTCGTTCGGATCCACAGCACCGAGAGCGCGGGCAGCACACCGATCAGAAACATGTAACGCCACGCCGCGGGCCCGAGCGGCGCGACGAACAGCCACACGCCGGAGGCGATCAGGAGGCCGAAGCCGATCGCCGACTGGAGCACGCTGGCGGCGCGGCCCCGCGACCTTGCCGGCCAGGATTCACCCAGGATCGCGGTGCCGGGTCCCCACTCGGCGCCCAGCCCGAGCCCCGTCAGGAAGCGCAGGATCAGGAGGCTCGCATAGCTCCCGGCAAAGGCCGTGAGCCCTGTGAACAGCGCATACCAGAGAATCGAGAGCATCAGCATGCGCTTGCGACCGATGTAATCCGCGAGGATTCCGGCGATGATCCCGCCGGTCGCCCATCCGACGAGGGTGACGGCCAGGAGGCCTCCGATGTAGATCGGCAGGCTGGCGAGCTGGTCCGGCGCCAGGAGCTGGCGCAGGGCGACCGCCGCCACGAGGATCAGCGTGTAGGTCTCGTAGCCGTCGAACATCCAGCCGAGGAAGGACGCGATCAGTGCCCTCCAGCTCGCGGCGGTCAGCGCCTGCGGTGCACCCTGCTCTCGCGCGGCGATGGTTGCCATCGATCCCTCCTAGCGGCGTGCGGTCATCGTCGGGCCTGCTGCCAGACCGCCGCCAGCGCGTCGCGGTCGAGCTTGCCGTTGGCGTTCTTCGGGACGGTGTCGACGACGACGACGGCCGCCGGCACCTTGAAGGCCACGAGCTTGGCGCGGCAGTGCTCGAGCAGCGATGCTTCCCGCGGGCTCCGTCCGGGCCGGAGCGCCACGAAGCCCACCGGGACCTCGCCGTAAATGTCGTCGCGCACGCCGAGCGCGCCGGCGTCGGCGACGTCCGGGTGCTCGAGCAGGCAGTTCGTGATCTCGAGCGAGGCGATGTTGACGCCGCCCTTGATGATGATGTCCTTCTTGCGACCGGTGATGTAGACGTAGCCCTCGTCGTCGCGCCGGGCGAGGTCGCCGTTCCGGAAGCCGTTCTGGGGAATCGGCACGAGCTTGTCCGGCCCCTGCCAGTAGGCCGAAGCCAGCTGCCGGCCGCTGACGACCATCTCCCCCTCCTGGCCGGGCGGCAGCTCGTGGCCCGCGTCGTCGAGGATGCGCACGCGCATGTTGAGCGTCGGCCGGCCGATGGAGCCGAGCTTGCGGTGGCCCGGAGCATTGCCGCACATGAAGCCCGTCTCGGTCCCGCCGGCGAGCTGCACGATCGGAATGCCGTAGGTCTTCTCGAACTCCAGGTGTTTCTCGACTGAAAGGGGTGCGGTGCTCGACGTCATGAAGCGGAGCGCCGGCAGATCGGCTTTCGTCACGGCTACCGGCCGCGCCAGGAGCATATTGATGACGGTCGGGATCCCGACCGCGACGGTGACGCGGTAGTCGCGCAGCCAGCCGAAGAACCGGGCCTGCGAGAACTTCCGCGCGAGCACGAGGGTGGCGCCGGTCAGCAGGGTCGGCCCCACCGAGAGGATCTGCGGCGAGGACCAGCTGAAGTGACGATAGTCGAGGATCGTGTCGGCCTCACCGAGCTCGAGCCGCTCGATCGGGGACTCGCACATGGCGTAGTACGCCTCGTGCGTCCAGATGGCGCCCTTCGGCGCGTCGGTGGTCCCGGACGTGTAGTCGATCAACGACCAGTCGCTCGGCGCGGGCCGCGCGGCGACGGGAGCATCCGACGCGCCGCCGAGGCGGGCAAAGAGATCGTCGCCGGCTGTGTTCGGCGCGTTCCACGCTCCGAACGCAAACCACGGCGTACCGCCCGCTCCGAGCCCCCGGGGATCGCTCGGTAGCTCCCGGCTCCAGAAGACGGCTTTCGGCGCCACGTCGTGGAGGATCTGGCTCACGTGCTTTTCGCGGATCTCGACGTTGATCGGGTTCACGATCACGCCGGCCCGGAGCGCCCCCCAGAAGACGACCAGCGCCTCGATCCCGTTGTCGGCGAGCAGCGAGATCCGGTCGCCCGCGCGCACGCGTTCGCTCGCGAGGAAATTCGCGAAGCGTCGCGTCAGCGCCTCGAACTCGCCAAAGGTGATCCGCGAGCGCTGATCAATGCTCTCGATGTAGATCTTGTCTCGGCGGCGGCGGGCATGCTGCTCGAGGAGCGTGTTGGGGTCGGTGTACGCGGTCGAGCCCTGGGCACTCACCGCGACCGATACTGCGCCGTTGACAGCGACGGCGTCAAGCACGCGACCGGGAGCGGTACGCTTGAACGGGAGCATCTTGCGACTCGCTGGAACTTGGAGAAGAATGGGCCGGAATGCGCAAAGCGAGATTGGCCGGCAAGCGCCGAGGCGTTGGCGCAGGAAGGCGGCAAACATGGTGACATTCAGGAGAAGAGCGCTCGCCGTGATTCTCGTGGGCGCAGCCCTGGCCGGGTATTCGGTCGTCGCCGATCTCAGCCCCGCCGCGGCGGTGGAGGCTGGCGAGCCGGCCCCCGACTTCAAGCTGCCGAGCACCAGCGGCACGGATATCTCACTCGGCGAATTCAAGGGAAAGAGCTTCGTGTTTCTGGAGTTCTACGGCAATGACTTTGCGCCCACCTGAGCCGCGAACCTGTCGGCCAGGAAGGCCGACTACAAGCGCTTCGAAGCCCTTGGTGTCCAGATCCTCGCGGTCAGTGCCAACACGACCTTCTCCCAGCAGACGTTCGCGGAATCCCTCAAGCTGCCCTATCCGCTGCTCAGCGACTTTCCCGACCGGAAGGTCATCCGAGCCTACGGAATCCTCAACGAGAGAAGGATGACCGCGACCAGGACGTTCTTTCTCATCGATCGCCAGGGAGTGATCCGCAAGAAGTGGGTCATCGAGAACCCGGACACGACGGTCGTGTACAGCGATACGCTCCTGCGCGATATCCGCGAAATCGTCGCGAAGCCTTGACGATAGCGCCGGTCCAGCTGGGGTCGATGCGGACTCAGTGGAGGTCCTGGCTCGCCGGCGAGGGACGTCTGCTCGCGTGCTCACTGATCGTCGTCGCCCACTGTAGCCCGGTCGCGGCCGGGCCAGCGGTCACATCGCTCCTCAAACCACTCGACCTCGTCGGCTATGCCTCCCGCACCATGCCGCCCCATTTCAGCGGTCGCACGATCGATACGCGCCAGGTCTCGCTGGCGGACCTCCGGGGGAAGGTGGTTCTCCTGAACTTCTGGGCGAGCTGGTGTCTGGAGTGTCGTCCGGAGATGCCCGTGCTGGAGAGGCTCCACCGTGAGCTCGCGCAGCAGGGGCTCGCCGTCATCGGAATCAACGCTCGCGAGGAGCGTGGAGCGGTCCGGCGCTACGCCAACGAGTTGGGTCTCACCTTCCCAGTCGTTCTCGATCCGGACGGCAAGATCAACGCCCAGTACGGTGTGGTGGGTCTGCCGACCACCTTCATCGTCGGCCGGGATGGGCGCGCAGTCGCCCTCGCCGTCGGGCCTCGGGAGTGGGCCGGTGCGGCAGGCCGCGCGCTCATTCACGCGCTGCTCGTCGAGGCGGGGCCGCGTCCGGGCGCGCCCTGATGCGGCTCCGCCTCCATCTGCTGGCACTCGGAATCGTCCTTCTGGTCCACGGCCTGACCGGGAGCGCCGCCGACGCGCAACGGGCGACCCGCCCGGTCCAGATCGGCGCCCTGACCGAATCCTGGGGTCCCACGCCAGCCATCATCGGATTGCGGGATGGCCTGCAGGCGCTCGGGTATCGCGAGGACAAGGACTTCACGATCGGCGTGCGCTTCACGAAAGGCGACAGCGCCGAGCTTCTGGCGGCGGCCCGCGAGCTCGTCCGGCGCGGGGCCGACATCATCGTGACGACTGAAGGAGGCAATACCGCGAAAGCCGCGCAGCTGGCGACGGATCGAATTCCGATTGTCTTCATCGGCGGGGGCGATCCGGTCGAATTGGGCCTGGTGCGGAGCCTGGCGCGCCCCGGTGGCAACCTGACCGGAATCGCCTCGCTCGATGTCGAGCTCGCCCCGAAGCGGCTGGAGATCTTCCAGGAGCTGGTTCCGCGCCTGAAGCGCGTCCTTCTCGTCTACGACGCGACGAACATGTACGCGCTCGGGCACGTGGAAGCGTACCGCGCCGCTGCGCGGCGCCTCGGCCTCACGCTCGTGGAGCGGCCGGTGCGGAGCCAGGAGGAAGCGGGAGCGGCGATCGGAGGACTCCGGAGAGGTGACGTGGACGGAATCCTCTCGCCCCGATTTCTGTCGCTGAACATCCCCGGCTTCATCCAGGACATCGCCCCCAAGGGGACGTTCCCGACGATGTTCCCGACTCCGTTCTTCGCAGAACGGGGCGGCCTGGCCAGCTACGGCGCCACCGACGGGGAGCTGGGCCGCCAGGCGGCGAGGCTCGTCGACCGGATCCTCAAAGGAGCCAAGCCGGCCGACCTGCCGGTCGAACAGCCCACGAAGTTCGAGCTCGTCATCAATCTGAAGACCGCCAAGGCGCTCGGCCTCACGATTCCAACGCCATTGCTGCAGCGGGCGGATCGGCTCATTCAGTGACGATCGATCGTGGCCGCACGACGGCGCGAGCGTCGCACGCAAAGGCGCCGCCCGCCTTCCCAGTGGTCGTGTAGAATCGCCGCAGACTTTGAGGCGCCGCCGCCCGCCGCACAAAGGAGCCATCATGCCGCGTGTAACGCCCATCACCACCAAGGATCAAGTGGCCCCCGAGCACCGGCCGGTCTTCGACGCGGTCGCGGAGGGCCGCGGCAGCGTGCGCGGGCCCTTCAGCATCATGATGTACAGCCCGCCGATGTGCGAGCGGGTGCTCAACACCAGCAACTTCCTGCGCTTCCAGTCGTCGGTGAAGTCGAAGGAGGGCGAGCTGGCTATCATCGCGACGGCCCGGGAGAAGGACTGCCTGTTCGTCTGGGCCGCGCACGTGACGCTGGCCCGCAAGGCCGGCACGCGCGAGGAAGCCATCACCGCGGTGCGCGATCGGAAGGACGTGAGCGGCCTCGCGCCCGACGAGCGGGCGATCGTGTCCTACGTGCGCCAGCTGCTGCGAAGCAACCGCGTGGACCAGACGGTGTTCGACGCGCTGAAGGATCGTTACGGGGTGCCGTGGGTCGTGGAGCTGACGGGGATCATCGGCCACTACGGTCTCGTGACGGGCCTGCTCAACGCCTTCGAGATGGCGCCGGCGGCGGACGCCGAGCAGCTGCCGGTCTAGCGAAACCTGCGACTCTCGCGGAGGGACGCGTGATGACGATGATGACGATGACGATCGAGCGGGTGCGCGCGTTCAACGGGCTCGACGTGCTGGTCGCACGGGACGAAGGGCTATTCGCGGCCGAGGGGCTGGATCTGCGGATCGCGGCGCCTTCGCCGGCCGACGTCCGCTCCAGCGCCGAAGGCACCCTCGCAAAGCCGGTCACGAATCAGGGACGGCTCCAGCATCGCGGCGAGGCCGCGATGTTCCAGGGGTGAGAGTGCGGCAATAACCGCCGGGTGGCGGAAAGCCGGGTCGGTGCTCTCCAGGTGGGACGGCGATCGATGATCGTGTGCGGAGCCCTGGTCGTCGCATCCGGGTCGAGCGTCTATACTCCGCAAGAGCTCGCGGGAAAGCTCGTCGCCCTCGATTACGGCAACGGCACCGCCTACGCCGGTCTCCTGATGCTGGAGGGTGCGATGCCGCGGGCGGCGGTGAACACGTGCGCCGCCACGGCGGATCCTGCCGAGCGATTCGCCGGGCTGCTGCGCGCCGGGTGCCGCCTGATCTCGACCACGTTCTTTCACGGCACCTGGGTCGCCGACGGGAGCGTTGGCGCGGAGACCTACGCCGCCTTCGTGCGCGCCCTCACGCGAGCGGTCCGGCGCATCAACGCCGACAAGCGACGGTACGTGTCCTATTTCATCCGAGACTTTCCCCGTAACCCCGAGGTCGAGGCGCTCCGCCCCGAGGACTTCGACCTGAACCGGATCCGGCTGAAGGAGCCCGGTCCCATTCCCGAGAACGAGGCCCGATGGGCCTGGGAATGGATGGCCAGCTGGGGCTTGATGCCAGGTGCGTTCGACGTTGCGACGCAAATCAACCGGAAGGTCGAGCGCGAAGCTCACGAGCTCGCTGGTGTGCACATGGGCCTCGAAGGGCCCCCCAGTTCGGGCGAGCGGCCGTGCTGATCGACAAGGACGTCGCGATGAAGACGCGGGACGGCGTCACGCTTCGCGCCGACGTCTATCGGCCCGCGGCGCCCGGCCGCTACCCGGTGCTGCTCTCGCGGCTTCCCTATGACAAGAACCTGCGCCGGCGGCCCGGCGACATCGACGTCTTCGTCGAGCACGGCTACGTCGTGATCATGCAGGACACGCGCGGACGCTTCGCCTCCGACGGGGACGAGTACTATCCGCTGTCCTGGGAGGCGCAGGACGGCTACGACGCGGTGGAGTGGGCCGCCGCGCTTCCCTACGCCGACGGCAAGGTCGGTACGATGGGCCAGTCGTATCTCGGCGCGACGCAGTATCTGCTCGCGCCCACGCGGCCGCCCCATCTCGTGGCGTCGTTCCCCGCCTCCGCGCCCGGCGACTTCCACGAGTGCTGGGTGTATCACTCCGGCGGGGCGTTCGAGCTCGGGTGGCAGATCCCGTACGCGATCCTGATGGCGCGCGACTCGATCGCGCGGCGCGGGCTCACGAAGACGCTCTGGCCCGACCTCGAGCGCGAGCTCGCTCCCGCGCCCACGCCCTGGGCTCCGCCGCTGTCGCCCGACGCCTACCGGCGCCTGCCGTTGATGGACTGGGCCAAGCGCCTCGAGCCGGTCGCGCGCTATCTCACCGACTATCTACGGCAGCCGGCCGACGGGCCGTCGTGGTGGCACATCAACGTCGAGCGCCAGCACGGCCAGGTCGCCGCGCCGATGTACCACGTGACGTCCTGGTACGACATCTTCCTGCAGGGCGGCCTCGCCAATTTCTCGGGCCTCCGACGCCACGCGATGACGGAGACGGCGCGCGCCGCGCAGAGGCTGCTGATCGGCCCGTGGGCGCATCTGTTTCCGTATACGAGCCCGAGCTCCACCGGGACGGGCGACATCGACTTCGGGCCGGCAGCGCTCATCGACCTGCACGAGATCCAGCTCCGCTGGTTCGATCACTGGCTCAGGGGGATCGACACCGGCGTCCTCGACGAACCGCCGGTGAAGATCTTCGTCATGGGCGAGAACCGCTGGCGCGACGAGCGCGAGTGGCCCCTCGCGCGGACGCGCTATACGCCCTACTATCTGCACAGTCGCGGCCGGGCCAACAGCGTGTCCGGCGACGGCCTGCTGAGCCCGGAGCCGCCGGGGGACGAGCGCACCGACCAGTTCGTCTACGATCCGGACAATCCTGCCCCCACCCGCGGCGGCAACACGCTGATCATCGCGATGGGAGTGCAGGACCAGCGGCCGGTGGAGGCGCGCGCCGACGTCCTGGTATACACGAGCGACGTGATGTCGGAGGCTTTCGAGGTTACCGGGCCGATCACGGTGACGCTCTACGCCGCCAGCAGCGCGCTCGACACCGACTTCACCGCGAAGCTGGTCGACGTGCGCCCGGACGGGTACGCCCAGAACCTGGCGGATGGCATCGTGCGCGCGCGCTACCGCGACTCGCGCGTGGCGCCCACGCCGCTCACGCCCGGCGCGGTGTCGAAGTTCATGATCGACCTCTGGGCGACCAGCCACGTCTTCCTGCCCGGCCACCGGATCCGGGTCGATATCTCGTCGAGCAACTTCCCCCGCTTCGATCGCAACCTGAACACCGGCGACGATGCCGCCACCGCCACGCGCATGCAGACCGCACAGCAGACCATCTTTCACGACGTGCGCTACGCCTCGCACATCACCCTGCCTGTCGTTCCACGCTGATCGCCGACCAGGGGTTCCGTCCGGGTCAGGCGGCCGGGCGGAACCCTAGCCGACCGCCCGCAGCCGTCGCGACGTGATCAGCACGAGCGCGTTTGCCGCGACCATCGCCCCACCGACGAGGACGGCGAAGCGCGCGTCGACGGCGGCGGCCAGGGCGCCGGCCAGCAGGCCGCCGAGCGGCAGCAGGTTCCAGCAGAGCGAGTAGAGGCTCAGCACGCGGCCGCGAAGGTGGTCGGGCACCTTTTGCTGGATGATCGTGGTGACGTGCGTGAGGTAGAAGGTGCTGCAGAAGCCGACGAGCGCGAGCATGGGCATCGCGAGCCCCATCCCCGGTGACCGCGAGAACATCATGAGCGCCAGGCCCATGCACACCGCCGCGGTCAGCATCACCATACCGGGACGCAGCATCCGCCGGGCAACCATCGCGATGATGAGCGTGCCGATCATCGATCCGGCGCCGTGCGCGGCGCTCAGCAGTCCGTATCCGGCCGAGCCCATCCCGAAGTACTGGTCGGCGTACACCGGCAGGAGCGTGATGTACGACAGACCGAACAGCGCGTTGAAGAGGGCCAGGCTGATCAGGCTCGCGAACACGAAGTTGTGGCCGACGAAGCTCAGGCCCTCGACGAGCTGCGCGAGGACGCGTCGGCCGTCGCTCGCCTTGATGTCCTCGCGGATGCGGAGGCGGCTGTACAGTGCGAGCGCGGTGCACGAGGCGACCGCCGCGAGCCCGAACCCGACGGTCCCGCCGAAGGCCGCGATCAGGACGCCGGTGATCGACGGGCCGATCATCCGCCCGGCCTGCCAGGGGATCGAGCCGAGCGCGATCGCGTTCGGGAGCCGCTCGCGATCGACCAGCTGAGGCACCAGCGCCATGCGGCTCGGCTCGTCGAACGCCCGGAAGGTACTGCTCAACGCCGCGAGCACCAGCAGGTGTGGGGCCCGGACCAGCCCGAGCACCGTCAGGATGAAGGCGAGAATCAGGGTCGCGGAGGTCATGATCGTCGTGCCGATCAGAAGCCGGCGCCGACTGATGCGGTCGGCCAGGACCCCGGCGAGCAGCTGGAAGACGACCAGAGGCGCCCCCTGGGCCAGTCCGAGCAAGCCGAGGTGGAGTGGATCCCGCGTCAGCTCCCACGTGATCCACGCGAAGGTGACGTACTCCGCCCGATGGCCGAGGACGTAGAAAACCAGTCCGACCCAGTAGAGGCAGTAGTTCCGCGCCTTGAGGGCGGCGAACGTCGAGGGCCGACCGGTCGCCGCCGCCGGGCCCGCCGGGCGGGCCTCTAGTCGGTGAGCGATCTGTAGATCTCCACCTCGGCGCGGCCCTCGGTGAGCCCTTCCTTTTCACGGCGCTCGCGATACGCGACGAGATGCGGCGCTTTACGGTGCAGGTCGAACGCGGCGTCGTCCTTGTACTGCTCGTAGAAGACGAAGAGATCGGGGTCTTTCGTGGATCGGTGTGGCCGATAGATGAGGCAACCCGGCTCCGCCTTGCGGACCGCGGCCACCTGCTCCTTGAGGATCGCGGCCAGCGCGTCGCCCTTGCCCTTCGCCGCCCGGATCTTTGCGACTACCGTGAGCACGTCAGCCATCTCTCTCTCCTGGCTCGAGGCCGTCTCGGGCGCTCTCGAGCGCAAACCACGCTAGGCTAACTTGCGGAGGTCGTCAACCGCCGCTTGCGAGGCCGCTTGCGTGCGAGGCCGCCGCAGGAAGGAGGCGACTTCGCCGCGCGGATCCATTAGGATAAGGCCCAGGCAGTCGCGGCCACGCGGCCGACCGAATATCCGAGGAGGACACACCGGTGCCGAAGGGACTGACCGTCGTGCTCAACCAGCCCGGAAAGCCGCTCGAGCTCGAAACGCTGCCGACTCCGGAGGTCGAGCCCGGCGGCATCCTCATCAAGAACACGGCCGCCGCCCTCTGTGGATCCGATCTCCACTGCTGGCGAAACTACGGCAACTACTCCGGCCCGGATCTCCGGCGCGTGCCCGGTCACGAGTTCACGGGGGTGGTCGCGAGCCTCGGCAAGGGGGTGACGACCGATTCCCTGCGGCGCCCGCTGAAGGAAGGCGATCGCGTCGCGTTTCCGTTCTTCAACCCGTGCAATCGCTGCTACTGGTGCATACGCGGCGAGCATCACGCGTGCCCGCACCGCCAGCGGCGGAGCATGCAGTACAGCCTGAACGAGTACCCGTATTGCGACGGCGGCTACGCCGAGTACTACTTCCTGCCGCCCGGCCACTACGTCTTCAAGGTTCCGGACATCCTGCCCGACGAGGCGATTCCCCCGGTGAACTGCGCGATGTGCCAGGTGCTCCACGGCCTCGAGTACGCGGGCATGCAGTTCGGCGACGTCGTCGTCATCCAGGGCGCGGGCGGCCTCGGCATCTACGCGGCGGCCGTCGCCGCCGAGAAGGGCGCGTCGAAGGTCATCTCGATCGACAAGCAGCCGCTCCGGCTCGACTTCGCGCGGAAGTGCGGCGCCACCGACGTCATCGACATGAACGAGCTCCCGACACCCGAAGCGCGGGTGCAGCGCGTGAAGGACCTCACCGACGGTCGCGGGGCCGATGTGGTGGTCGAGGTCGTCGGGATCGCGGCGGCGACGGTCGAAGGCCTCGACATGGTCCGCTTCAATGGCAAGTTCGTCGACATCGGCAACATCGTGCCACAGCCCGTGAGCTTCCCCGCCATCAAGGTGATCTCGCAGCAGATCAAGTGGATGGGGCTCATGCACTACAACCCGTGGATCATGCCGAGCGCGCTCGATCTCCTGGTGCGGACGCGGGACAAGTACCCGCTCTCCAAGGTCGTCTCGCACAGCTTTCCGCTCGCGGACGTGAACAAGGCGTTCGCGTTCGCCGAATGGCAGGGCAAAAACGCCGGGACGGCCGCGACGCGCGTGATCCTCAAGCCGTAGCGTTCTCGGCGACCAGCCAGTCGAGGATTCTTGGATTCTCGTCCCGCGGATAGGTGTGGGAGAGGTCCTCGATCTCCCGATAGATGAGCCGCGCGCCGGCGGCCTGCAGCGCCTCGCGCGCGAGGTGGGCGACCGAGATCGGGAACATCCAGTCGCGCGCGCCGTGGATCATGTAAATCGGCCGGCCGCGAGCGTGCGCGAGCCCGCCGTGAACGAGCAGGAATGGATGAAGGACGCCGCACGCCGGCGCCAGATGCGTGAACGGCATCCCCTCGCGGAGACCGCAGAGCAGCGCGTACGTGGCGCCGTCCGACATCCCGGTCAGCAGCACGCGCGAGCGGTCGACCGGATAGCGCGCGGCCACGGACGCCACCATCTCCTGGAGCCTCTCGGCGTCGATATCCTCGCCGCCCATGATCGACCAGGTGCGGTCCCGCGACGTCGGGGCCAGCACCAGCACGCTGCGCGAGCGCGCCTCGCGTAGCCAGCTCCACAGGAAGTCGCGGCCATGGCCGTGGCCCCCGTGCAGGGCCACCACCAGCGGCATCGCCGACCGGCCGTCCCAGTGCTCGGGGACGTAGAGGGAGAAGCCGCCCCGGGCCTCGCGCTCGTTCTCGGCGTGCAGCACGCCCACCCGGACCTCGTCGTCCCGCAGCGCCCCGTCCCGCAGCCGCCCCAGGAGCGCGTCGTCGTCGCGGCGCTCCGGCTCCAGGAACCAGCGGCTCACCGGCTCGAGAGCCGGCGCCAGCGGATAGAGCGTTTCTTGCACTCGCGCGAAGTGTCGCAGCGCTCGATAGAGGCCGATGGGATCGTCGCGTGAGCGTGCCGAGTCGACGAAGGCCGTGACGATCTCGACCGTCTGCCGCGCCCCCTCGACGAGCCGATCCCGCATGAAGCGAAGGTCGTCGGGCCACTCGAGCTTCTCGAGAACGCGTAGCGGCTGGGCCACGGCCTCCGCGCCGGGCGCGAGCTCGTCGGCGAGACGGCCGGCGAGGGGCGGAAAGAGGTGGCGCTGGACCCATCCCACCCGCTCGAGTGTCCCGAGAAGCGGCTCGAGAAGCCCTCCGATCGCGTCGATGACTCCGGATGAGGTCGGCATGGTCGCAAGCATCGCACAGACGGCCGCTCGGCGCGGTGACGGCCCGGCGCGAGCCCGGCCGCTCTGGCACCGGCGGGGTGGCTCCAGGCACATCGGCGAGCTCCGGGCCGCCGTCCTCTCTCTTCCGTAGCGCGCGCTCAGTCGCGCAGCGCGTCGAGCCGCTTCACGATCTCGCGCCTGGGCGCCGCCCCGACGATGCGGTCCTTCTCCGCCCCGTCCTTGAAGAAGATGAGCTGCGGGATCGCCTGGACGCCGAAGCGCCCCGCGAGCCCGGGATGCTCATCCACGTTGACCTTGGCGATCGTCACCTGATCGCCGAGCTCACGGGCGAGCTCGTCGAGCACCGGAGCGATGGCGCGGCAGGGGCCGCACCACGGCGCCCAGAAGTCGACCAGCACCGGCCGGTCGCTCGTCACGACGCCGTCGAAGGTCGCGTCGGTCACGTGCACGACGAGCTCGCCCGCGCTCTCTTTCTGTGTCGAAGCCATCGACCCGTACCTCCTGGGCCTTGAGATGCGGCGACGCCGCAGCGAGATTCGCGGTCGGCCCCGGCCCGTGGTCAGCGCGGTCGGTGCTCGATGAACCGCGCGACCTCGTTCATGTGCTCGTCGAAAAGCGCGAACACGGGGATCGCGCGGTAGAGACCGCTCTTGAGGTACTGATCCATCAGGTCGGGATTGGCGTCTCGCAGGAAGAACCGCATCTCGATACCCGGATTTCCTTCGACCATCCTGGCCATGGCGGGCACCTCGGCCAGCGACGTGCCGCACCAGTCCTCGGTGATGACCATGACCCGGCGCGTCGCGCCCAGGCGCTCGAGCGCCTGCGCCTCGTCGGGCGTGATCGTGGTCTCGGCCAGAGCTTTGACGAAGCGGGCCTTGTTGGCGGACATCTGGTCGATGTACTGCGCGAGCGTCATTCCCTGGGCGAATCGCTCCTTCGTCACCACGACCGTTCTCCCCGGGCGCATCGCCCGCCGTCCGGTTACACTATGGGGCCACGTGGAGGATAGCGCATGCGATTGAGTCTGGCCTACGAGATGCAGCGGCCGGTGGTCGATGACCACGCGGTCATCCAGGAAACACTCGAGCAGTGCGTGCTGGCCGATCGGATGGGCTTCGACGCCATCTGGTTCGTCGAGCACCACTTTCTCACCAGCTTCTCGATGTCGCCGTGTCCCGAGGTCATCTTCGGAGCGCTGAGCCAGCTGACCAAGCGCATTCGTCTGGGATTCGGCGTCGTGATCCTGCCCTACCATCACCCCGTGCGGGTCGCCGAGCGCGTGGCGATGGTCGACCACATGTCGGGGGGGCGCGTCGAGTTCGGGACCGGGCGCTCGGCGCCGTACGAGCAGATGGGGATGGGAATCGATCCGCGCAACTCGCGCGCCATGTGGGAAGAGTCGCTCCGGATGATTCCGCGGATCTGGGAGGATGGTCCGTTCTCGTGGGAGGGCCAGTTCTGGAACGTGCCGCCACGCGACGTGCGCCCCAAGCCCTATCAGAAGCCCCACCCGCCCATCTGGGTGGCCGCGCTGCAGCCGGCGACGTACGAGCTGGCCGCCGAGCTGGGCATCGGCGTGATGGCGCTCAGCGTCGCCTCGCCGTCGTACCTCGCCCCGCACATCAAGGCCTACAAGGAGCGCGTGCGCAACGCCGCGCCCGTGGGTAAGCGCGTCAACGATCAGTGGCTCAGCGCGACGATGGCGTTCTGCGACCAGGACGCCAAGGCCGCGCGCGAGCTGGCGGCGAAGTCGCTGCGCACGTTCTTCGGGCCGGACCGGCCGTACCTGAAGGATCAGACGCATCTCTACGAGCAGCTCGTCGCCTCCTGGGGAGGCGTGCCGGAGCACCTGAAGGCGAACTTCGCCCGCTATCTCAAGACCGAGGGCGCAGCCGGCTCGCCCGAGGGCGCAGGCGCGCCTCAGGTCGATCTCTCCGGCGGGTCAGGCCAGATCGCCGCCGCCCTCTGGAACCAGATCGACGCCGACACGCTGGTCGACCGCGGGGTCCTCGTGGCGGGCGATCCGGACAGCTGTCTCCGGGGCATCGCGATCCACGAGGACGCCGGCGTCGACGAGCTGCAATTCCTGATGGCGACCGAGACGGTCCCCCACGAGAAGGTGATGACCTCGATGGAGCTCTTCGGCAAGCACGTCATCCCCGAGCTGAAGAAAAAGGCAGGAGCCGCCCAGCGGCGGGCCTGACGGCCGCACGCGGTGCCGCTCCACGAGCGATGATCAGAGCGAAGCCGGACGTCGAGGCGCTCTCGCCGTACGTCGCTCCACTCGAGGGGCGCCGTTCGCTCCTGCGTCTGGACTTCAACGAGAGCACGGTCGGCCCCAGTCCCAACGTGGTGGAAGCCATCCGGAGCCTGCCGCCCGACGCCTACGCCACGTACCCGGAGTACGCGGGGCTCGACGAAGCCTTCGCCGCGACGCTCGGCGTGACGGCGAAGCACGTCGAGGCCTTCAACGGCGTCGATGCGGCGATCCGGGCGATCTTCGACGCCTACGGCGAGCAGGGCGGCACGTTCCTGACGACCGTGCCGACCTTCGGCTACTACGAGCCCTGCGCGCAGCAGCAGGGGATGGTGATCGACGAGGTCCCGTACCTGGACGACTTGAAATATCCGCTCGCCGACGTCATCAGAAGGCTCGAGGCTCGTCCCCGCCTCTTCTTCATCTGTAACCCGAACAATCCAACGGGGACGCTCATGACGCCGCCGGCCATCGTGGCGCTCGCGCGCTCGGCCCCGGAGACCCTGGTGGTCGTCGACGAGCTCTACGCGGCCTTCACGGGACAGTCGGTGGTGCCGGCCGCCCTCGAGCTCCCGAACGTGGTGGCGCTGCAGTCCCTGTCGAAAGCGGCCGGGATCGCCGCCCTACGTCTGGGGTTCGCCATCGGCCACCCGAGCCTCCTCGAGCGGCTCCGCCGGGTGACCGGGCCGTACGACATCAACACGTTCGCGGTGGTCGCCGGCAAGGCCGCGCTGGCCGATCCCGACCACACGCGGCGATACGTCGCGGAGGTGCTCTCCGCCAGGACGTGGACGCTCGGCGAGCTCGAGCGGCTCGGCGTTCGCTGCTCGGCGGAGGGCGGCAACTACATGCTCGTGTGGCCACCGGGCGACCTGGCGGCGGTGGTGCAGGCGCTCCGCGATCGGGGGATCCTCGTCCGGAGCATGGCGCGCAAGCCCGTCATCGACGGCAGCTTCCGTCTCACCATCGGGACAGAGGCGCACATGCGGCGATTCATGACCGCGTTTTCCGCGGTGATCGGTCGCGAGGTGCACGCATGAAGATCACGCGAGTCGAAACGATCGTCCTCACCCTGCCGATGCAGATCGACGGCGCCACGCCGATGCTCGGCGGGCGACCCCGGACCAGCATCGACATGCTGCTCGTCCGCATCGACACCGATGCCGGGATCACCGGATGGGGCGAAGCATTCGGCCACCGCATCTTTCCGGCGACTCGCGCCGTCCTCGACACGATCCTCGGGCCGATGTGCATCGGCCGCGACCCGAGCCAGATCGCCGCGATCAACGACGAGGTCCAGCGCCTGCTGCACGGGATCGGCCGGAGCGGGCCCGCGATCTACGCGCTTTCGGGCATCGACATCGCGCTTTGGGACATCGCGGGCAAGGCCGCCGGCGTCCCGCTCTACCGCCTGCTCGGCGGAAGCCCCCGCGCGGACCTGCCCGCGTACGCGAGCCTGCTCCGCTACGGCACCGTCGAGGCCGTCGCCCACTACACCACGCAGGCCCTGGCCCGGGGCTATCGGCTGATCAAGCTGCACGAGATCACGGTGCCCGAGGTGAAGGCCGCACGCGACGTCGCCGGCGCGGGGGTCCCGATCATGATCGACACGAATTGTCCGTGGACGGTGCAGCAGGCGGTCGAGATGGCGCGCCGGCTGGCGCCGCTCGACCCCCACTGGATCGAGGAGCCGGTGTGGCCGCCCGAGAATCTCGCCGGGCTCGCCGAGGTGCGCGCTCGCGGCGGGCTCCCGACCGCTGCCGGCGAGAACTACGGCACGATCTGGGAATTTCGTCGCGCGTTCGAGGCCGGCGCCATCACCTATGCCCAGCCGAGCGTGACCAAGATCGGCGGCGTGACCGAGATGCGCCGGGTCATGACCCTGGCCGAGACGTTCGGGGTCCAGGTCGTCCCGCACTCGGCGTACTTCGGGCCGGGGCTCCTCGCGTCGATCCATTGCATCGCCGCGATGCCGACCGAGTCCTGGGTCGAGCGCTTCTATTGTGACTTCGCGGACAATCCGCTGGGCGAGGCGATCCACCCGAAGCGCGGCCGCATCGGGGTGCCCCAGGGCCCCGGCCTCGGCGTGGACCCCGACCCGCGGCTGCTCGACAAGCTGCGCACGAGCTAGAGTAGTAGCCAGGCGCCCGTGTTCGGCCCGGTCAACAACGTCCCCGCGTTGAGCAACGCGAACCCTCGGACAGATCGAGTCATCAGCGATCGGGCGACAGCACCCAGGTAAATCGATATGAAACGCTCGCGCTCCGATTCCAAAGTCTTTCGTCTGTCACGTTCGAGAGTTGTCTTCACTCGGTGGCCCGAACCAGTCAGGCACGCCTCGTAGTACTGCCTGAGCCCTTCGATGCCACCTGTCGCGAGCGCGCTTTCCGCGTGCTCCTTCAGCTTCCAGCCCTGGATCAAGGCCTTACCACCTTCGTATATGTCCAGAACGACCGCCAGCATCGCCGCCCCTCTGTCCACTTCATCCTCCTAGTCTCTTCGACTCCCTCGTCCTCTCCCGAGGGGTAGTATGGGCTGATTGGGGAGAGGTACAACATGCGTCAGCCTTGGACCTGTGCAAGGTGCGACCAGCCGATTCTCAAGGGTCAGCCCTTTACGACAGCAATCGTCCCGGGGCGGTTGCCCAACCCAGGCGTCGTCTCCGGAAAGGTGCTGGTTCACAAGAACGACGAGGACTGCAAAAAGCGCTAGACCGGGCAGTGTGGAGGATGCGGTGGAGCTGGACGGTGACCACGCCTTCAGTGACTGCGGTTCCCGACGGCCCATGAAGGCGGCGTCAAAGAACCCTTGCCACATGCGCGGCAACTCGTCTACCGAAGCGAGCCGGGGTACCGCCGGCTACTACGTGGAGCGTCCAGCCCGAGTGGATTCTACATCTCTTGCCGAGGCTCCTGCCAGTCGGCTTGTGTGGCGTTGAGAAGGGGTGCCGGAGGTGGTGTCTCGGTTCGTGTGGAGTTCTGTGCCCTAGCCCTTCGCGAGCTGCCCGACTTCCTTCTTCGACATCGTCTTCAGCCGCGACAAAAGGGTTTTCACCTTCCGCTCAGACGCGTGATCGGCCAGGATGAATTTCTTCGACTTCGTCCTGACGATGTAGGCCACCCAGTCGTCCAGGCTCGGCGTGCCCCGCCAGGCAATGGTGAGCCCGCTGAGCGGCATACGACGGCGCCCTTCGGTTTTTGCCAGCGGCTTCCGGCTCGTTTCCATAAGGCTCCGGTCCCTCGCCAGAAGGCTTTAGCGTCCCGAGGAGGATCGGTGAATCCTTCGGAGCGATTCGATCGAGCTACACAAGCCTAGGAACCACGCCATCGGGGATGTCAATGCTTGGTTTGCCCGCGTCAAATGCTGATGCGTGAGCCCTGAGACGGCCGCGACCCCATCGAGTGGCCAAATATTGCTTCGGTGCTCGCGGTGGACGATTAGGCCGTCACTTTTGGCGACTAGAGCCGCGAGACCGCATCACATGGTGCAAATCTAGACTTGTGGATGACTGTGGAAATGTGGGCAAGATGTATTCGATGCGCACGTCGTTCGGAGCGCGCTGCCGACGCACCTGAGCAGAAGATCGGGGAGCACTCCAAACTCAGCACGAACGGGGTCGCATGTCAGACATGCCATCGAGGCAACGCGCCGTCGCCACGGTCCCCGAGAAGGTCGGTGTCAAGCAGGTGCATCTCGACGAGATGGACCATGAGAGAGCCACTCTTGGAGGGGATCCGCGCCAAGATCTCGGTGGCGAAACTCTGCGCCGCGGCGGCGCCGGACGGTGAAGCGGCCCGGGTCACGACTCGACCCGGGCCGCAGGGAAGACCCCCACCGGAGGGTTACGGGGGATCTGAGGGGGGTCTCTCTCCTCGCTAATACATGTCGCC
>QHSR01000224.1:20003-21159 GCA_003221635.1 Candidatus Rokuibacteriota bacterium
CCTCGGTCGTCAGCAGCAGCGACGCGATCGACGCCGCGTTCTGCAGCGCCACGCGCTCGACCTTCGCCGGATCGATGATGCCGGCCTGCATCATGTCGACGTAGTCCATGCTCTCCGCGTCGTAGCCGCGGTTCGGCACCGTCTCGCTCTTCACCTTCTCGACGATCACGCTGCCCTCGGCGCCCGCGTTCTCGACGATCTGGCGGATCGGCTCCTCGAGCGCCCGCTTGACGATCATCGCGCCCACCTTCTCGTCGCCCGAGAGTTTGAGGCCGTCGATCGCCTTCGCGGCGCGGAGCAGCGCGACGCCCCCGCCGGGCACGATGCCCTCCTCGACGGCCGCCCGCGTGGCGTTGAGCGCATCCTCGACGCGGGCCTTCTTCTCCTTCATCGCCGTCTCGGTGGCCGCGCCGACCTTGATCACCGCCACCCCGCCGGCCAGCTTCGCCAGCCGCTCCTGCAGCTTCTCGCGGTCGTAGTCGGAGGTCGTCTCCTCGATCTGGGCGCGGATCTGCTTGATGCGCCCCTCGATCGCGCTGGACTTGCCCCCGCCCTCGACGATCGTGGTGTTGTCTTTGTCGAGGACCACCTTCTTGGCCTTCCCGAGGTCCTCGAGCTTGATGTTCTCGAACTTGATCCCGAGGTCCTCCGTGATCGCCTTGCCGCCGGTCAGAGTGGCGATGTCCTCGAGCATGGCCTTGCGACGGTCGCCGAAGCCCGGCGCCTTCACCGCGGCGCAGTTTAACGTCCCGCGGAGCTTGTTCACGACCAGGGTCGCTAGCGCCTCACCCTCGATGTCCTCGGCGATGATGAGGAAGGGCTTGCCGGCCCGGGCGACCTGCTCCAGCAGTGGGAGCATGTCCTTCATCACGCTGATCTTCTTCTCGTAGATGAGGACGAACGCATCCTCGAACACGACCTCCATGCGCTCGGCGTCCGTCACGAAGTACGGCGAGAGGTAGCCGCGGTCGAACTGCATGCCCTCGACCAAATCCAGAACCGTGTCCGCCGACTTTGACTCCTCGACCGTGATGACGCCGTCCTTGCCGACCTTCTCCATCGCCTCGGCGATCAGGTTGCCGATCGTCTTGTCGTTGTTCGAGGCGATCGTCGCGACCTGAGCGATCTCCTTCTTGTCCTTGGTGGACTTGGAGAG
>QHSR01000225.1 GCA_003221635.1 Candidatus Rokuibacteriota bacterium
CTTCAGCATCTGGGCGCCCATGTTCTCGTAGGGGTCCTTCAGCTCGATCTCTTTGGCGACGGCGACGCCGTCCTTGGTGATCGTCGGGCTGCCGAACTTCTTGTCGATGACGACGTTGCGGCCCTTCGGGCCCAGCGTTGCCTTCACGGCCGCCGCCATGATGTTGACGCCTCGGAGCAGCGCCGCCCGAGCGTCCTCGTCGAACTTGAGCTGCTTTGGCATCGCTCGCGTCCCTCCTTACTCGAGAATGGCGAGGACGTCTTCCTCGCGCAGGATGAGGTATTCCTTGTCGTCGATCTTGA
>QHSR01000226.1 GCA_003221635.1 Candidatus Rokuibacteriota bacterium
CGATCTCGATCTGAACGGGCTGACGATCTTCATCGCCCCGGTCTCGCCGGAGGCCGCGATCCCGTCCGCTCCGACCGAGCCCTACGTCGGTCTGGATCATTTCGGGCTGCGCGTGGAGAACATGGACGAGGCCGTGGCCGAGCTCAAGCGTCGGGGCGCCCGCTTCACGCTGGAGCCACGCACCATCCGTCCAGGCGTCAGGATCGCCTTCGTCGAAGCACCCGACAACGTCCGGATCGAGCTGCTCGAGCGGAGCTAGGCCCGAGGCCCTGGGGCCCTCTGGAGGCACCGATCGCAACCTGTTCGAGCGTCCGCCCGCGATCTGCGGGAGGAGGAACACCTCGCTGTCCTGACCGATCGGCTCGAGCAGGGCGTCCTGGAAGATCTGGCCGTCGATGGCCACGGCCACGCCGGTCTCGAGATGGGGTCCAATCGCCGGGTGAAGCTCGGTGAGCTGCTGGTAGAGCTGCTTCACGGACGTCGCCGAGAGCTCGAACTCGGCGACGCCCCCCGTGAGCTGCGCGAGGTTGCCGACCAGCACCACCCGCGCCATTTATAGTGGGGGCCCCGAAATGGCCCCCACACCCCCAGCGCTCGTCACGCCCCGGGGAACCCGGGGCGCTCCTCGAGGTCGCGACATTCCTTGTGGGGGCCCAGACATGGCCCCCACACCCCCAGCGCTCGTCACGCCCGGGGGAACCCGGGGCGCTCCTCGATGTCGCACCACGTGCGTCAGGCCTTGGTGAGACCGCGCGCCTTGAGGGCCTTGAGGACTTTGGGCGGCGACATCGGCAGCTCCGTGAAGCGGATGCCTGTCGCGGCTTCCATGGCGTTGGCGATCGCCCCGAGCGGCGGGACGATCGGTGTCTCGCCGACCCCGCGCACGCCGTACGGATGCTTCGGGTTCGCGACCTCGACGAGGATCGCGTCGATCATCGGCACGTCGGAGGCCACCGGCATGCGGTAGTCGAGGAAGCCCGCGTTCTGCAGCTTGCCGTCATCGCCGTAGATGTACTCCTCGTTCAGGGCCCAGCCGATGCCCTGCACCGCCCCGCCCTGGAACTGTCCCTCGACGTAGCTCGGGTGGATCGCCCGGCCGGCGTCCTGGGCGACGGTATAGCGCAGGATGGTCACGCGTCCGGTCTCGGGATCGACCTCGAGGTCGACGAGGTGCGTACCCAGGCTCGGCCCCGCGCCCTGGGCATTGATCCGGCCGTAGCCGCCGATGGGGCCGCCGGTCTTGCCGGCGACCTTCGCGAAATCCGCGATGGACATCGGCTTGAACTTCTCGGCGGCCGCGCCGAGCGCCTTCACCTGTCCGCCCGAGAACTCGACCTGATCAGGCTTGAGGTCCCACAGCTTGCACGCGCGCGCGCACAGCTCGGTCTTGATCTGCTTCGCGGCCTCCACGATCGCCATGGAGCCCGAGAAGGCGGAGCGGCTGCCGCCGGTGAGGAAGTTGAACCCGAGCGAGCCGGTGTCGCCGATGATCGGGCGCACCTTGTCGTAGGGCACCCCCAGCTCGTCGGCGGCGACCATGGCCAGCGAGGCGCGCAGACCGCCGATGTCGGGCGTCCCGGCCATCAGCGACACCGTGCCGTCCTCGTTCACCGTGAGCGACGCGCAGGTCTCGCCACCGATGTTGAACCAGAAGCCCGAGGCCACACCGCGGCCCTGCCACTTCCGCAGCGGGGTGTTCCAGTGCTCGGTCTTCTTGACGGCGTTGAGCGTCTCCTCCATCCCGATGGGCCCGAGCTTCGGGCCATAGGCCGCCTTCGTGCCTTCGCGCGCCGCGTTCTGCATGCGGAGATCGATCGGATCGATGTCGAGCTTCTTGGCGATCTCGTCCACGACGCTCTCGACAGCGAACTCGGAGATCGGGGCGCCGGGCGCCCGGTAGGCCGCCACCTTCGGGCGGTTGGAGACGACGTCGTAACCGATGACCTTCACGTTCTCGATGTCGTAGGGCGCGTACGCGCACATGACGCCGGGCTGGACGGGCGAGCCCTGGAAGGCGCCCGCCTGGTACTTCAGCTCGGCGAAGCCGGCGACGAACCTTCCGTCCTTGGTCGCGCCCATCTTGACCCGCACGGTGGCGCCGGATGTCGGACCCGAGGCCTTGAACACCTCCTCGCGCGACATGACCATCTTCACCGGGCGCTTGGCCTTGCGCGAGAGCGCGATGGCGAGCGGCTCCAGATAGACGACCGTCTTTCCGCCGAAGCCGCCGCCGATCTCGGAGGCGGTGACGCGGACCTTGCCGATGTCCAGGCCCAGCAGCCGCGCGCAGTGGGCGCGCACGATGAAGTGACCCTGCGTCGAGCACCAGAGCTCGGTCGCCCCGTCCTCGGAGACGCTGGCCAGCGCCGCGTGCGGCTCGATGTACCCCTGGTGGACCGGCGCGGTCTTGAATTCTCGTTCGACGATGACGTCGGCCTTCCGGAAGCCGGCCTCGATATCACCCAGAACGATCTCGACACGCTTCGCGATATTGGAGGGCTTCTCGGGCTTGGGCTCGACGCCGGCGGTGTAGAGATCGTCGTGCAGGAGCGGCGCGTCCGGGCGCATGGCCTCGACCACGTCGATCACGTGCGGCAGCGCCTCGTACTTCACGTCGATGAGCTTCAGCGCCCGCCGCGCGATCGCCACGCTCGTGGCGGCCACCGCGGCCACCGCGTGGCCCTCGTACAAGGCCTTCTCGCGGGCCATCACGTTCCGGACGACGTCCTTGTAGTTCATCATCATCTCGCCGGCCGGGATGAACTCCGAGGGCTGGTCGGCGAAATCGTCCCGGGTGATCACGGCCTTGACGCCGGGCAGGGCCTCGGCCCTGGACGTGTCGATCGAGATGATGCGCGCGTGCGGATGCGGGCTGCGCAGCACGCGGCCGATGAGCTGGCCGGGCAGGTTGAAGTCGGCCCCGAAGCGGGCGCGCCCGGTCACTTTGTCGACGCCATCCGGGCGTATCGTGCGAGTTCCGACGTACGTCTGCGACTGCCCGTTCGTCATCGTCTCGGCCATGGCTATCCCCTTCTCAGCGTCGCGGCGGCATCCATCACCGCGCTCACGATCTTGTCGTACCCGGTGCACCGGCAGAGGTTGCCGGCCAGCCAGTAGCGGATCTCGTGCTCCGTCGGGTCGGGCGTCCGTTCGAGCAGGGCCTTGCTGGCCACGAGGAAGCCCGGCGTGCAGATGCCGCATTGAAGGGCCGCGTGCTCCAGAAACCGTTGCTGCAGCGGATGGAGCTTCTCACCCGTGGCCATGCCCTCGATCGTCTCGATCCGTCGCCCACCGACCTCGCAGCCCAGCACGAGGCATGAGCAGACCAGCCGGCCGTCCAGCATGACGCTGCAGGCGCCACAGTCGCCGGAGGCGCAGCCTTCCTTGCTCCCGGTCAGATGGAGCGTGTCGCGGAGCACGTCGAGCAGCGTCTCTTCCGTCTCGCACAGGAACTCGACCTCGTCCCCGTTCACCGTCGTCTCGATGTGGTGCTTGGCCATTAGTTCGCCCTCGCTCGATCCAGCGCGATCAGCGCCGCCCGGCGCGTCAACACGCCCGCGACGTCGATGCGGAACTCCGTGGTCCCTCGCTTGTCGTCGATCGGTCGGCAGGCCGCCCGCGCCGCCGCCTCGAGCCGTTGCTGCGCGGCCACCTCGAGACGGCTCCCAACGATGGCCTGCGCCGCCTCCGGGACCAGCAACACGCGCGCGGCCACCGCGCCCAGCGACACACGCGCCGCGGTGATCGTCCCGGCGCCGTCGACCGTCACGCTCACGCCCGCGCCCACCACGGCGATGTCCATCTCGGTGCGCGGGATGAAACGCAGATAGGCATCGCTCGAGCGCGATGGGCGCGGCGGCAACAGGAAGGAGACGACGATCTCGCCCCTGCGGAGGGCGAGCTTGCGGGGTCCGAGCATGATGTCTTCGACCGGGAGGTCGCGCTGGCCCCCTGGGCCGGCGAGGGTGGCGACAGCCCCCGCGGCGATGAGCGCGGGGACGCTATCGGCCGCCGGCGAGCCGTTGCACAGGTTGCCCCCCAGGGTGGCGCGCCCCTGCACCTGCGTCGAGCCGATGAGGTTCGCAGCCTCGACCACGCCGGGCCATGCCTGCTTGAGCCGGGCGTGCTCCTTGAGCTCGGCCCCCGTGACCGCCGCGCCGATGCGCCAGCCGCCCGGTTCCGGAGTGACGGCGCGAGTCTCGGCGATCTTCTTGATGTCGACGATCAGCTCGGGGTCGACGATGTCGGCGCGCATCTGGACCAGGAGGTCGGTGCCCCCGGCCAGCACCCGCGCCTCGCCCGTCGCTCCCGCGAGCAGGGCCACCGCCCCCTCCAACGACTCCGGTGCCTCGTATCGCATATGGGCTGGTCTCGCCTTTCGTGGTCTGACTCGACCTTTATAAGGCTTGCCGAAGCAGCATCGACGATGCCTCCGCTCGTGTCAACGCCCCCCCGGTCGTCGCCGCCTCAGATACGCTCGAGGATGACCAGCGGAATCTCGCGCGCCGTCCGCTTCTGGTAATCATCGTACGGCGGCCAGATCGCGGTCATCGTCTTCCACAGCGCCGGCTTTTCCGCCACCGTGGCCGTACGGGCGCGCGCCTTGAAACGGTCCGCCATGACCAGCGGTCTCCGGCTCGCCCGTAGATCAGTGGCGTCGTGCGTGACTGGCCCGAGCGCCGGCCCGTCGTCGTCAGGAGCAGCGTCGTGACGCCCTCCCAGATGTGTCCGTCGCGTCCGCCGCTCTCGATGTAGCGGCGCGCGTGCTCCTGCTGCCAGCCGGGCGGCCGGCCTCCGGGTCCGGGTCGTGCTGTCGCCATCATCTCCTCCGCTGTTCGCGCTGCATGCCGTCGCGGGGGCTGGGGCCCCGCCGGCCGAGGCGCGACTCTGAACAGGGTAGACGGCCTACGTGACCGACTCCGGCGCCACCGCGCGTCCGAGGCGCGCGGCCTCGTAGATCGCCAGCGGTACCTGGAGGATGTGCTTCGCGGTCCGGATGTCCTGGGCCGGCTGGCGCCCGGCAAGCAGGCCGTCGATGAAGTCCACTGCCGCCCCATCGAAGCCGAGGCGCCAGTCGGTCGGCACCTGATAGCCGACGGTCTCCGCGCCACGGATCAAGACCACGGCGGGCAGATCGAGCATCTCGCCGGTGCATCGGGTCACCCAGATGATGCCGCGGCTGCCGTGGATCTCGAAGAACTCGTCCGCGCGGTAGTAGCGGGAGCGGATGGTCATCTCGGGCGCCGAGGTGTAATCGACGATGCCCAGGCAGTCGCGTCCCTTGAAGCGCCACATGGCCGCCGCGGGCGTCTCCGTGAGGAGGTCCGTGCCCCGGGTCACGATCGCTGAGATGTCACCGATCTCGCCGATCCAGAGAGCGGCGGTGGCGTACTTGTGCACGCCATCGTCATAGAGCGGGCCGCCCGGATTCCGCCGGGGATCGCGGCGCCACACCAGGGCATCGGGATCGAGCTCCATCGCCTGCCCCGTGATGTGCTCGGCACGCGTGGTGTGGATCCGCACCAGCGACGGCTCGCCGATCGCGCCCGCATCGAGCAGCTCCTTGGCCTTCAAGATCGGCGGGTAATAAAGGAAGTTCTCGGTGACGCGGAACGTCGTCCGCGCGCGCGCCACCGCAGCGGCGATGCGATCGGCCTCGGCGACGGTGGTCGCCAGCGGCTTCTGACAGGAGACGTGCTTGCCCGCCTCGAGGGCCGCCACGATCTGGTCGGCATGCAACCAGGTAGGCGTGAGAAGCTCGACGGCGTCGACCGAGGCGTCGTCCAGCACCTGTGCGAGGTCCGAGTAGACCCGGGGCGTGATGCCCCACTCCCGGCCGCGCCGCTTGGCTCTCTCGGGATCGGTGTCGCACAAGGCCACCACATCGCAGCGGGGGTGCTGGAGATATCCGGGCGCGTTGAGCTGAGAGATGTTGCCGCAACCGACGATCGCCAAGCGTACCCGGTCCGTGCGGCGGCTCACGACGAGACTGTAGCGTGAGGGAGTCTGCGGAGCAAGACGACGCTCCCGCTCGACGCCAAAGGCCCCTGGCTCCGGGAAATTCGAGGGATACTTGACGCAGGGTGGAAATCGGATGAGGTGGACGCCGACGATCGCGACACTGGTGGTCGCCGTGGCCGGTGTCTGGAGCACGGCGAGCGGTATGGATGATCGGCCGGTGATCGACTCCGACGTTCGCGCCGTGACCCACGGGGGCATGGTCCGCGTCCTCGTGGAGCTTCGAGTTCCTCCGTCCGATCCCTCCGCCCTCAGGAACGCCCAGGACGCTGTCTTGGGCCGCTTGACCGGCACCGGCACCCGCCTCGCGCGCCGCTACGAGACGGCGCCGCTTCTCGCGCTCGAAATCGATGCCGCGGCGCTCGCACGGCTCGAGGAAATGCGCGATCTCGTGACGCGCGTACGAGCGGATCGGATCTCGCCGCCCTACGAGGGGCCCGCGCCGCGTCGCTGATCACCCACTCCCGGTGACGGCCTGCGTCACCCGGGCTGCCAAACCGTCACCCCCCACCCGCTAAAGTGTGTCTCTTCAGGGTCTTGCGGTTGGCACGCCCGTTGCGCACTATAAGGGGCCATGTCATGGCCAGCCCGGCCGTATCGGCTGCTCGCCGCGAGCCTGTTGCTGCTCGGCGCCATCCTCCCCACGAGCGTGGTTGCGGCGCCTCGTGACGACGACAGTCGCGTGGTACCAACGAAGATCCACGACCGCGCGCGGGCTGAAGGCGAGGTGCGCGTGCTGGTCGAGCTCGCGCTTCCCTCGAGCCGCGTTGCCGAGGGCGCCGTCCCGAGTCACGCGAGGGCTGCCTACCGCCAGGAGATCACCGACACCGCCTCACGTCTGCTGAGCCGGCTGACACAGCACCCGCACCGTGTCCTTCGCCGATACGTGACCGTGCCACTGATCGCGCTCGTGGTTGGCCCGACGGCGTTGCAACAGCTGGACGCGTCGCGCGCCCTGGTCAAGCGGGTGACGGAGGACATGATTCACGAGCCGGTCCTGCGGGACAGTATCCCGCTCATCGGCGCCGACCAGGCCTGGGCTCAGGGCTTCGACGGCACCGGCCTCGTGGTGGCGGTGCTCGATACCGGTGTCGACTCGGCTCATCCGTTCCTCGCCGGCAAGGTCGTGGAAGAGGCCTGCTACTCCACCACGTCCGCGCAGCAGAGCACGACGCTCTGCCCGAACGGTGCCGACGAGCAGATCGGTCCCGGGGCCGGGGTGTACTGTCCGCTCGAACTCGGAGGCTGCTGGCACGGCACCCACGTGGCGGGCATCGCCGCTGGGAGCGGGACGCCGTCCGGCGTGCCGATCTGGGGTGTCGGGCGGGGCGCCAGCATCATGTCGATCCAGGTCTTCTCACGGTTCGACGGCTCCGCCTGCGGCGACTCGCCACCGTGCATCGGGGCGTACACGTCCGATATCCTCGCCGCCCTCGAGCGTGTCTACGCCCTGCGTACCGCTCACCCCTTTGCCGCGGTCAACATGAGCCTGGGCGGCGGGCTCTTCAGCTCGACCTGTGACGAGCAACCCTACAAACCGTTCATCGACAACCTGCGCGCAGCCGGCATCGCGACCGTCGTGGCCTCCGGAAACAACGGGGCCGTCGACCAGCTCAGCGCGCCGGCGTGCGTCTCCACCGCCGTGAGCGTCGCCGCCACGACCAAGGACGACCAGGTCGCGTACTTCTCGAACGTGGCCCCCTTCCTATCCCTGTTCGCCCCCGGCGTCAGCATCACCTCGTCGTACCCCGGCGGCGTGTTTTCGATCGCGAGCGGCACGTCGATGGCGGCCCCGCACGTCACCGGCACCTGGGCGGTGCTCAAGCAGGCCAAGCCGACCGCGAGCGTCGACGAGATCCTCCAGGCCCTCAGCGTCACCGGGGTCATGATCGAGGACACTGTCGCCGGAACGGGCACCACCCGGCCAAGGATCCAGGTGGACCTCGCGCTGAGCGCGCTCCTCAACCCTGGGACGCCGATCATCGCCAACATCTCTCCCAAGCAGGGGACGATTGGCACAAGCCCCACCGTGACAGTCAGCGGGATCAACTTCCAGCCCGGGGCGAGCGCCTCCTTCGGCGATGGCATCACGGTGACGTCGACGACGGTCGTCTCGTCCACTCAGCTCTCGGTCGCTCTCGCCATCGCGCCCACGGCGGCGCTGGGTCCGCGCGACGTCACGGTGACGAACCCCGGCGGCCAGACCGCGACCCGCGCGGGCGGCTTCACGGTTCTGCCGCCGCCGCCAACGATCAGCCTGGCGCTCCTCGGCAAGCTGCGCGACAAGGTGGGGCAAGGCTCTGCGGCCTTCAGCTCGGACGGCGCCCTCGACGGCACCTTCCGGGTGACCGTCCAGGCCGGCAGCGGCGCCCGCACGGTGACGCGGCTCGAGCTCCGCCATCCCGCCAGCGGCGGCACCTGGGACACCGACTCCGCGACGCCGTCCTGGGCCCTCGGGGCTGCGGCCAGCCTGGACGCCGCGCTCCTCAACGCCGCGAACGGATCGGTGAGCTTCGGAGTCGCCGACGGCGGGGCCTTCTTCGTGTTCGCGTCCGACTTCACTCCGACGCCGTTCAGTAGCGGGGCCAGCCTCACGGTCACCGCTAACTTCGCGGACGGGACGACAGCCAGCGCAACGGTCACCTTGCCGGTCGTGCCGACGATCTCCAGCGTGTCACCCAGCTCCGGGGCGCCCGGAGCCAACCCCACCGTGACCGTGACCGGCACGAACTTCCAGGCGGGTGCGAGCGCTTCCTTCGGCGCCGACATCGCCGTCACCTCGACGACGCGCGTCTCGTCCACTCAGCTCTCGGTTGCGCTCGCCATCGCGCCCGCGGCGGCGCTGGGCCCACGTGATGTGACCGTTGCGAATCCCGACGGGCAGTCTGCGGTTCGCGCCGGCGGCTTCACGGTCGCCCTGCCACCTCCCGTGCTCAGCCTCGCGTTCCTCGGCAAGCCGCGCGACAAGGTGGGGCAAGGCTCCGCAGCCTTCAGCTCGGACGGCGCCCTCGACGGCACCTTCCGGGTGACCGTCCAGGCCGGCAGCGGCGCCCGCATGGTGACACGGCTCGAGCTCCGCCATCCCGCCAGCGGCGGCACCTGGGACACCGACTCCGCGACGCCGTCCTGGGCCCTCGGGGCTGCGGCCAGCCTGGACGCCGCGCTCCTCAACGCCGCGAACGGATCGGTGAGCTTCGGACTCGCCGACGGCGGGGCCTTCTTCGTGTTCGCGTCCGACTTCACCCCGACGCCGTTCAGTAGCGGGGCCAGCCTCACGGTCACCGCTAACTTCGCGGACGGGACGACAGCCAGCGCGACGGTCACCTTGCCGGTCGTGCCGACGATCTCCAGCGTGTCACCCAGCTCCGGGGCGCCCGGAGCCAACCCCACCGTGACCGTGACCGGCACGAACTTCCAGGCGGGCGCGAGCGCTTCCTTCGGTGCCGACATCGCCGTCACCTCGACGACGGTCGTCTCGTCCACTCAGCTCTCGGTCGCCCTCGCCATCGCGCCCACGGCGGCGCTGGGCCCACGTGACGTGACCGTCGCGACGGGCGGCCAGACCGCGATCCGCGCGGGCGGCTTCACGGTCGCCCTGCCACCCCCCGTGCTCAGCCTCGTGTTCCTCGGCAAGCTGCGCGACAAGGTGGGGCAAGGCTCTGCGGCCTTCAGCTCGGACGGCGCCCTCGACGGCACCTTCCGGGTGACCGTCCAGACCGGCAGCGGTGCCCGCACTGTCACGCGCCTCGAGTTGCGCCGAACCGCCGGCGGCGCCTGGGACACCGACTCCGCGTCGCCGTCCTGGGCCCTCGGGGCTGCGGCCAGCCTGGACACCGCGCTCCTCAACGCCGCGAACGGATCGGTGAGCTTCGCCGTCGCGGACGGCAGCGCCTTCGTCACATTCGCCTCCGACTTCGGCCTACTTCGCGGGCGCGCCCGGAGCCGGCGTCGGCACCACGATGCCGGGAGCCAGGGGGATCTCCTCCACGAGGGTCACTTTCGTGACGTAATAGCGGGTCTCGCCGAAGCAGCTCGTCGGGAGCCCGACCTTCTGCTCGTAGTGCAGCGCGACGCGTCGGCCCATCAGCCTGTTGATCTGCTCCCCGACGGCGTCCTCCCACACCGTGAAGGCGAACTGCTCGGTGGCGGCGCCGGGCATCGAGACCATCGCCAGCTCGCCCTCCCATGTCTTGCAGATCCAGCCCTTGCGGGAAAACTTCTGCACCCACCCGGCGCGCTCGCCGGCCGCGTAGCTCCAGGTCAACGTGACCCAGAAATAGGCTGCGACCAGCGCCACGATCAGCAGCAATCCCATCAGCACGCGCAGTTTGCCGATGCCGCGTTCACCGCACCCAGTCATCTCGCGCTCCTACGGGTCGAGGTCGAGCTCACGGGACCTTCTGGCTGATGTACTGCAGCTTCATTCGCTCCTCCGATCGGCTATGCTCCGCTGGCCCCCATGGGATGTCAACGGCGAGCTGATCCTGAGCCTCCTCGGCGAGCTCCTGAGCGTGCTGCGACCGGGCATGCGCCGACTCCCCCTGCGTGGCGCCGATCTCGTCCTGATGGCACGGCACCCACGCTGGAAGGGCATCGGGCAGAGCCACAACACACTCCTGGTGGTCGAGTGCGATGGCCCCATCGCTTCCGAGCGGGTCAGCCGCGCCCTCGATCGATTCCTCGACGTGTGCCCGTGGCCCGCGGCGCGGCTGCGGCGGTCGTTCCCATGGGGGAAGTTCCACTGGTGGGCCGAGGGCGCGCGCACGGCGCTGATCCGTCCGCCGGTACGGCGGGCGACGCTCGCCACGAGAGAACAGCTCCAGCAGGCCCTGGTGACCGAGCTCGATGCGATCATCGACCCTCGACGGGAGGCGCCGATCCGCATCCTGCTCCTCGACAGCGAACGCGAGGCGCCGAGCTTCCTCGTGCTGACGTGGTTCCATCCCCTCATGGACGCACGAGGCGGGCAGAACCTCGTGGCGCACCTGGACCATCTGGACCGGCACGCGGGCGAGGCGCCCTGGGGCGGCACCCCTCCGGCCTTCGCACCCGAGCGCGATCCGCGGTCGTTCAGGGAGCGCAGTCGTATCGCCCGAGGGAGCTTGAAGTACATCCGCACCGTCGCTTCCGTCCCACCGGTCTCGCCAGGGAGCGGGCTGGTGCCGCCGGCGCGAACGTGCTTCAGGCAAGAGAGCTTCGTCGATTCGGGCCCGACCGCGGGCCAGCGCGCCACCCGGGAGATCACCTGGCGCCTGGCCGTGGTCGGCAAGGCGATGGCCGAGCTGTGGGAGCGGAAGGGTCTCGCCGCTGTTCCCTATCTGCTTCCCATTTCGGTGGACTTGCGGCCGAAGGGAGGTCTGGGCGCGACCTTCGGGAACCAGCTCGGATTTCACTTCGCGCGGTTCCTGCCCTCCGACACGGCCGACGTGCCGGTGTTGGCTCGAGCGCTGCGCCGCCAGATGGCCGATGCCGTCCGCGACGGGCAGATCGACGCCAACGCGGTGTCCCTGGAGTTCCTCCACTACCGCCCGCTCTCGATGATGCTGCGCGTGCTGCCGTGGACGGCAGGCGGCGAGCTGTTCTCCTTCAACTGTGCGGACCTCGCGGACTGGCCGCCGGCCCTCGAGAAATGCTTCGGGCGCCGAGTCCTGAACGCCTATCACGTCCCCGTTGTTCCTCCGAGGCCCGGGATCGGGGTATTCTTCAACCGCTGCGAGAGCCGAAACAACCTCGTCGTATCGTGGCTCGAGGGCGTCGTGGGCGACGCCGAGGCGGCGCGGATCATCGAGGTGATCCGCGACGGCATGGGATGGACCAGGACACCATGAATTCCAACACCGAGCAGCCCGAACGTTTACGGGTCGCCATTGTCGGGGCGGGGCCCGCGGGATCCGCCTTGGCGATCCTGCTCGCCCGCCAGGGGAGCGACGTCACGCTCTTCGACGATGGCCGTCGTGCGGAGCTGCTCGTCGGGGAATCGCTCGTCCCTGCCGTGGTCCCGATTCTGCGACGTCTCGGATTCGAAGAGGAGACCGCGAGCTTCAGCCGCGTCAAGCCCGGCGTGTCCTTCATCTGGTCGCCCGCCGATCGTCTCAGCGTGACGTTCAAGCGCTTCGCCCCCGCCGTCTTCCCGTACGCCTACAACATCCCGCGCCCGCAATTTGACGAGGCCTTGTTCACCAAGGCGATCGCCGCCGGAGTACGACACGTGCCGGTCCGAGCCCGGCTACAACCGGTCAGCGAGCAGGAGGCGGGGGCGGAGCTGGCACTCGCTCCCGAGACACTGGCCGCAGCGCCAGTGATGGAGGGCCGTCCGCCCCACCTCATCGTTGATGCCACGGGGCGGGCCCGCCACGCGGCCCGCGTGCTGGGGATTCCGGCCCGTCTGGGACCGCGAAAGGATGTGGCGCATTTCGCTCATTTCGAGGGCTTCAGCTGGGACGACGCGCCCGGGCAGGTGCTGATCGCGCGCGGTGAGGCCGGCGGCTGGAGCTGGAGCATCCCGCTCCAGGAGCGGCTCTCGGTTGGCATCGTGCTGGGGCAGGATGACGCGGCCCGCCTCGGGCGCACTCCAGAAGACCGGCTCGAGCGCGCCATCGCGACCGACCCCTGGCTCTCTTCCGTAGCGCGGCTACGGGCGCGGCTGGGTCATGGTGGGAGACGCCTTCGGCTTCATCGACCCCATGCTCTCACCCGGGGTTTTCCTGGCGCTCCGCTCGGCCGAGCTCTTGGCCGATGGCCTGGCCCCGTGGCTGAAACGGGGGTCGGCGCCTTCGCCAGCCGAGATGCATTCGGTACTGGCCGCGTACGCTGAGACCCAGAACGAGATGCTGTCCGCCTGGTTCGAGCTGGTGGCCTATCTCTACGATGGGCGGCTGGCGACGATGGTCCGGGTCGGACGCACCTGGATGGCGGGACCGGGGCCGGGCTTCCTCAAGAATGCTCTGGAGCAATATCTCGCGCGCCACGTTGGCGTGCTGGCCAGCGGAGCTCGGACGACGTCCCGCTACAGCCGCGGCCTGCTCCGCTTCTTGAGCCGCCACACGCTGCGGGGCGTGGACCCGGCGCAGCTCGCCATCCGGTGAAGGCGGCAGGCGTAGTGCGCGCCGCAGGCCGTCGCGGGGCTGGGGCCCCGCCGGCCGAGGCGCGGCTATAGAATAGAGGCGTCTACCGCGGCGGCTTCGCCGCCACGTACTCGTTGATGAGCCCGTAGAACGCGTGCCGATCGACTGCGACGAAGCCAGTCCGCCGTAACGCTTCGAGAATTGCCTCCGGTGGCACACACTGATCGATCGTGTCCCAGTAGAACTTCATGAGGAGCTGGGCCGGCTCGCTCCTGGTACTGATGCGCGCCATCAGGGGCAGGATGCGCTGGAAATGGGTCCGGACAAGCCAGCGGGATACAGACGAGGACGGGCGGACGACCTCGAGAAGGAGGATGCGGCCGCCGGGCTTCAGGACACGCCAGTACTCCCGGAACGCCACCTCGAGGTCCGCCACGTGGCGCAAGGCAAAGCCCATGCTGAGCATGTCGAAGCGATCATTGCGGAATGGCAGCGCCTCCGCCCTGCCCTGCACGAGGGGTCCGGAGAGCGCCTTCCGCGCCTCCTGCAGCATCCCGCGGCTCGGATCGACGCCGATGACTCCACCGGGCTCGCGGAGAATGTCTGCCGCGCCGCGTGCCACCAGACCTGTGCCGGCCGCGACATCGAGAAGCCGCATCCCGGGACGCAGACCGGCGCGCCGAAGGGCGTCGCGGCGATACCACGGGCCGGAGCCAAAGTCGAGCATCTTGCCGATACGGTTGTAGTGTCGCGCCGCGCCGTCGAACAGCGCGCCGACGAACGATTGCCGGTCAGCGGCGCGCGTATAGTACTGCCCGAGGACGGGATGGGGCGGTGTCGCGGCGCTCTCATGGGGGGCCCCGTTACCCCGACCGTGATCCTCGCGCCGGCGCTCCCGCTCGATCATGTCGGTCTCGCTCCGGGCCGCGTCAGAATTTCACCGGGAGCGTCTTCAGTCCCCTCAGCGTGAGGCTCTGGCGGTACTCCGGCTCGTCCGTGACGAGCTCGAGCTTCGGGAGCCGCCGCACGAGCGTGTCGATGGCGATCTGCCCTTCCACGCGCGCGAGTGGAGCGCCGAGGCAGAAGTGAATGCCCCAGCCGAAGGCGATGTGGCGGTTGTCGGTACGGGTGAGGTCGAGACGATCAGGGTCGGGAAACTGGGCGGGATCGCGATCCGCGGCGCCGATGAAGGGCATCACCATCTCACCCTTGCCGATCGTCCGGCCGCCGATCGTGACGTCCGTGCTCGGGATGCGCGCGGTGCGCTGCACGGGACCATCGTAACGCAGCAGCTCCTCGACGGCGCTCGCGATGAGCCCGGGCGTCTCGCGCAGCCGACGGAGCTCTCCTGGATGGCGCAGGAGTGCCAGGGTCCCGTTACCGATCAGGTTGACCGTCGTCTCGTGGCCGGCGACGAGCAGGAGGATGCACGTCGCGAGCAGCTCGTCCTCGCTCAGCTTGTCGCCCGCCTCTTCGGCGGCGATGAGCGCGGACAGGAGATCGCCGCGCGGTGAGGCCCGACGCTCCGCGACGAGTCCTCGGAAGTAGTCGCTCATGGCGTGGCGGGCAGCGCCGCTCTGCCGCGGCACCTCGGACTCCGGCGGCAGCAAGCTCGAGTCGAGCCCGCGCGTGATATCGAGGCTCCATCCCTTGAACCGCTCGTGATCTTCGACGGGAACGCCCAGCATCTCGCAGATGACGTTGACCGGGAGCGGGTAGGCGAACTCCTCGATCAGATCCATCGAGCCGGCCGCCTCGGCGCGAGCGATCAGGCTGTCGACCACCTGCTGGATGCGCGCCCGCAGCCCCTCCACGACGCGCGGGGTGAACGCCTTGCTCACGAGGCCGCGCAGCCGCGTGTGGTCCGGCGGATCGCGGTCGAGCATCGAGAGCCCGACGCCCGGCGGTGGCGCGACACCGAAGCGGGCCGCCACGAAGGCCGCGAGCGGCTCCTTGACGAAGCGCGGATCGCGAAGCACCGCCACCACGTCCTCGTACCGGGTGAGCACCCAGAAGTCGAGGGGACTGTGATGGACGGGATCATCGCTACGCAGGCGGTGGTAGGTCGGATAGGGATCCGCCAGGAACTCGGGGTCCATCGGGTTGAAGCTGGTCATGGGATCGGTGAGGGCAAAAGATGGCGCGGGCGGAGGGCGAAGTCAAGGGCCTTGGCGTTTGTCGAGGGGCCCCATGAGGGCTAGAGTAGGGAGCGGAAAGGACCACGGGCATGGCCGATCGCAAATATCGCCAGCAAGGCTACAGAAATCAGGGTGCCGGGTCCGGCCGACGAGAGCCTCCGGCCGCAGAAGCTCCGCGAAGCGGCGGCGGGATGCTCGCCAAGCACACCGTCTCCCGGTGTGGGGCGTGCGGCGCGGTGCTGCCGATCGCCACTGCGTCGCTCGAGCAGTGCCCGAACTGCCGGGCCGCCATCCGGGCGTGCCGCCAGTGCACCCATTTCGACACGAGCCGGCGCTTCGAGTGCGCGCAGCCTATCGCCGAGCGGCTGGCCGACAAGAACGCGCGCAACGACTGCGCCTCGTTCTCGCTCCGCGTGACGGTCGAGCGCGATGCCTCGCCAGACTCGACGCGCCCCGGCGACATCCGCCGCGGGTTCGATAACCTCTTCAAGAAGTAGTCCCGGATCTGGTTTCCCGCCGGGGGCGGGACTAAGATCGGGGCGTGACCGCGCTCCTCCTCGCCGTGGTCCTCGTGGCGACTGCAGCGGCCGACGAGCGCGCCGCGACGTCCAGCCGCCGCTCGCTCACCGGACGCCTGCTCGTCGCGACCGACGCGCTCCGCGACCAACGGTTCGCCCGCACGGTGATCTACCTCGTGCGGCACGACGCGGAGGGGGCCTTCGGGCTCGTCGTCAACTTGCCCATCGCCGAGGTTCCGTTCGAGCGGGCCCTGCGGCCGCTCGGCCTCGAGGTGCCGCCCGGCAGTGGCGACGTCCGAGTCCACTACGGCGGGCCAGTCCAGGAGCGACGCGGCTTCGTCCTGCACACCCCGGACTGGACAGGCGAAAGCACGATCGTCGTGGACGGTCGCTTCGCGGTCACCGAGGACCCCAAGGTGCTTCAAGCGATGGCCCAGGGTACCGGCCCACGACGGGCGTTGTTCCTCCTGGGCTACGCCGGATGGGCACCGGGACAGCTCGACGCCGAGCTGGCGACGGGCGCCTGGGGCGTCGCCCCCGCCGACGAGCGGCTCGTGTTCGACGAGGACCCGCAGCAGAAATGGATCGAGGCGACGACCCGCCGGCTCCTCGACCTCTAGACAGGAGGCGTTCATGAAGACCATCGACATCCACGCGCATCTGGTGCCGCGGTCCCTGTGGCAGGCCGCCGAGGCCCACCGGGATTGGCACGGCTTCCGCCACGAGCCCGGCGACGGGATCGGTACGGTGATGGGCGGCGGCAAGCGCACGGCCTTCACCTCGCCCAAGGTCCGCTTCACGCCGGAAGAGCGGCTGAAGGACATGGACGCGCAAGGCGTGGACGTGCAGGTGATCTCCATCCACACGCCGTTCTTCGGCTACCATCTCGATCCGGCGCAGGGGCAGGCGCTGGCGCGCGACGTGAACGACGAGATCGCCGCGATGGCTCGGCAGTGGCCCCAGCGATTCGCGGGCCTGGCCACGCTGCCGGTGCAGGACGTCAAGGCGGCGATCGATGAGCTCGAGCGCGCGGTGACCGTCCTCGGCCTGAAAGGCGCCGAGCTCGACACGGTGGTCAACGGCGAGAACTGGGACGCGCCCAGGTTCCTGCCGTTGTTCAAGGCGGCCGAGGCCATGGGCGCCGTGCTCTTCTTCCATCCGCAGCCGCAGCACAACTTCATGATGCAGCGCACGACCCGCTACGGGCTCTTCAACAGCCTCGGCGTCATCGTCGAGGACGCGATCGTCGTCGCGGTGCTGATCTTCGGCGGCGTCCTCGACGCGTGCCCCGACCTGAAGGTGTGCATCGCCCACGGTGGCGGGCCGGCGTGCTTCGCGATGGGGCGCCTCGACCGCGGCTGGCAGGGCACCACCGACGCGCTCCGCATCATCAAGCAGGCGCCGAGCACGTACCAGCGCCGCCTCTACTACGACAGCGTGGTCGGCAGCGAGAAGGCGCTTCGCTTCCTGCTCGACGAGGTCGGCGCCGACCGCGTGGTGCTCGGCAGCGACTGGCCCTTCGTGCCGTGGCATCCCTCGCCCGTCACCTGGCTCCAGGGCATGAAGACCGTGACCCAGGACGAGAAAGAGAAGATCCTCTGGCGCAATCTCGAGTCGCTGCTGAAGCTCTAGCGGCTCGCTCCGGACCCAGACGAGCAGTCTATCCCGACGTACGCGACGCGGTCCGGCCTCGCCTTGACCGCCCGGCGGCGGCCCCCTAGACTTCGCGCATGACGCCCGAGCGCTTCGCCAAGGGGATGACCTTCGAAGACTACGTGAAGTTCACCGGCTCGCCCGAGAACCTCGGCCGCGAAGGGTTCGACATCCGGCGGTTCAGCCTGGTCCGTCCGCGCGTCGACTGGACTCAGCGCCCTTCACGAACGGCTGCTGACGTCGTGACGATCGGGTCGGGCTCGACGGCGTAGCCCGCCTCGATCCAGGCCTCGAGTCCTCCGGCGAGCGGCCGCACCGGCCGATATCCTCTGTCCATCAGCATGCGGGCCACACGGGCCGACGAGGCCTCGTTGGGTCACGTGCAGTAGAGGATGATCTCCTGGCCTCGCTCGAGCGCTTTGAGCTCCGCGTCGAGGTTTTCGACGTCGAGCACCGCCGCGCCCTTGATGCGCCGGGGATCGAGGGCGCGCCCCGGGCTGGTCCGCACGTCGAGCACCAGCGGGCTCTTCCCCTCGTCCATCAAGCCGCGCAGCTCCTCGACGGAGATCCGGGCCATCCGGAGGAACTTGTAGAACCGGCGCCGCTGCCACCACTTGAAGGCGACGAAGACCGCCAGTCCCGCGGCCAGCAGGACGAGCGCCCATCCGCCGAATGAGGCCAGGGCCGCGAGGACCCGGTCGATCGCCCGATGGAACAACATTCCGCCGGCCACGCCAGCGCCCGCCCACAGGAGGGCTCCGCCCGCGTCATAGAGCAAGAAGGACGCGCTGCGGCCGCGCATCGCTCCCGCCAGAGGCGGGGCGACGGTCGAGAAGCCAGGAATGAATTTCGCGATGAGCAGCGCGGGCATCCCCCATCGCTCGAAGATCGACTCCGTCTGCCGCACGCAGGAGTCGGGCGACAGAGAGATCCGGCAGAGCGTCTTGAGGACACGCGGTCCCTGCAGGCGCCCGAGGACGTACCAGACCGAATCCGCCAGCAAGGAGGCGACGACCGCGACGGCGAGGACCCGGACGGCCGAAAGCTCCCGATCGACGGCGAGCGCTCCCGCGACGATGAGGACGGGAAGCGCCGGGATCGGGGCACCGAGCTGCTCGAGCAGAACGATGCCGAAGATGAGCGGCAGACCATACGCGATGACGTACGGGGTCAGCTCGGCCATGTCGGGCGGATCAGCCGCGCGGCCCTGGCCGTCGCGGCGCCGTGACGGAGTCGCTGCGCGATCTGACGCATCCGCAGCGCGCCACGATCGCGCTATTCGCCCTTGAGGCGGGGGTCGAGCAGGTCGCGCAGGGCGTCACCCACCAGATTGAAGGCCAGCACCGCCACCATGATCGCGAGCCCCGAGAACGTCGTGATCCACGGGCAGCACTTGATGTACTGCCGTCCCTCGCTGAGGATGTTCCCCCAGCTCGGCGTCGGTGGCGGGATGCCGAGCCCGAGGAACGACAGGCCCGCCTCGGTGCGAATCGCGGTGGCGATGTAGAGCGTGGCCACGACGACCAGCGCGTACAGGGCGTTGGGGAACACGTGGCGGGCCATGATGCGGAGCTGCCCGCCGCCGAGGGCGCGCGCGGCCAGGATGTAGTCCTGGCCCCGGATGGTCAAGGCCAGGCTCCGCGCCAGCCGCACGAAGTTCGGCGTCAGCGCCACGCCGATGGCCAGAATCTCGTTCCCCAGCGAGCCACCCAGCGCCGTCACGATGATCAGCGCCAGCAGCAGCGTTGGAAACGCCATGAGCATGTCGGCGCACCGCATGACGAGGGTCTCGACCCGGCCGCCGCGAACGCCGGCGAGGATACCCAGCGGCACGCCGAGGACGAAGCCGAATATCACCGACGCGAGGCCGACTTCGAGCGAGACACGCGCGCCCCAGATGATGCGGCTCAGGATGTCCCGCCCGAACTCGTCCGTTCCCAGCAGGTGACGCTCGACCGCGCCCGGCCCCTTGAGCACCGCGTCGGAAAACTGCGCCGACGGGCTCAGCGGAGCGATCAACGGCGCGGCGGCGGCGACAACGACCATGACCGCCGCCATCGCAAGTCCGATCCCGATGGGGAGCCACCGGCGCAGGCGGCCGCGCGTCGCGCCGCGCGCGCCCTCGGCGGCACGGGGGAAGGGCAGGTCGACTGGATCAGCCCGGCGAACGACGGCCATCCCGATCCTCGCCTACCGGTACGTGATCCGTGGGTCCACGACGGCGTAGAGCATGTCGACGATCAGGTTGACCACGATGATGATCATGGTGAAGACGGTGATGGCCCCCTGGGCCAGCGGGTAATCGCGGGCGCCGATGGCGTCGACGAGCATCTTGCCCAGCCCCGGCCGCGTGAAGACCGTCTCGGTGAGGACGGTGCCCGTGAGGGCGATGGCGACGAAGATGCCGATGATGGTGAGCAGCGGGACCATCATGTTGCGGAGCGCGTGCTTGTAGACGACCAGGCGCTCGCGCTGGCCCTTGGCGCGGGCGGTACGAATGTAGTCCTGGCTGATGACCTCCAGCATGGCCGAGCGCGACAGCCGGCTCACCGTGGCCGCCAGCGTGAATCCGAGCGCCAGCGCCGGAAGCGTCAGGTGGTGCAGCACGTCTCCCACCCCCGCCAGGAAGTCCCGCGGCTGCGAGAAGACTTCGCCGGAGCGGATCATGGCGAGGACACCGTCCAGATCGCCGCCGCCGATCAGCGGGAAGAGATTCAAGTGGAGCGAGAACGCGATGAGCAGCAGGATGCCCAGCCAGAAGACGGGCATGGAGAGTCCCAGGAGCGCGATGATGCGCAGCGGATAGTCGACGAGCGGATTGCGGCGCTTGAGCGCCGAGACGATCCCGATCGGGATCCCGACCAGGGCCGCCACGATGGCGCTCGCCATGACCAGCACGAACGTGTGGGGAAACATGCGGGCGATGTACTCGCTGACCGGGTAGCCCTGGCGAAACGAGCTGCCGAAGTCGAACCGGATCGAGCGCCAGAGGTAGTCCACGTACTGCACCGCCAGCGGCCGGTTCAGCCCGAGGTTCTTGGTGCAGTCGGCGAGCGCCTCGGTGGTCGCCTGGTCGCCCATCATCGCGACGCACGGGTCGCCGGGCAGGATACGCATCGCGAGGAAGACGATGCTCATGGCCCCGAGCAGCATGGGCACCGCGACGATGAGACGGCGCAGTACGTACTGGAACATGGCCTACGTGGGTGTCATCAGGCGCTTGCTCAGTTGAGCACCTTGAGCATCTCCGGGTAGTTGTAGCTGTAGTGCAGCGAGAACTCCCCGTACTCGGGATCGAAGGGCGTGCTCACCCGCTTGGGATTGCGCGCCCACTGCCCCGGCACGTCGCTGATGGGCAGGCACACCAGGTCCCGCTGCATGCGCTTCTGGGCCTCGTGGTAGATCCCGGCCCGCTTCTTCACGTCGCGCTCGACCCGGCCCGCCACCAGCAGGTCGTCGATCGCGCGATAGTGGGCGAAGTTGGTGCCCTTGTTGCCGGTGGCCGGATCGGGAATCTCCTTGGAGTCGAAGAACAGCGAGAGCCAGGGGTCGGCGTCGGTGATGCGAGTGCCGCCATAGAGCACGAAGGGATCCAGGTTCTTCCGGATGTTCTCGTGGAACGTCGCGTGCTCGACGACCTGGAGCTCCACGATGATCCCGACCTTCCGGAGCTGCTCCTGGGCCAGCGTCAGCACCTTCGGGTAGAAGAAGGACTTGCTGATGAAGTAGTTTTTGATCGTGAAGCCGTTGGGATGGCCCGCCTCGGCCAGGAGCTTCTTCGCCAGCTCCGGGTTGTGCTCCGGGAACTCCATCGGGATATGGCCGAAGTAGCCGGACGGCAGACAGCTCGTCGCCACGCGCGCCAGACCACCGGGATACATGGTCTCCTTGATGGCCTTACGGTCGATGGCATGCATGAACGCCTTCCGGACGCGGATGTCGTCGAAGGGCGGCTTGGTCATGTTGATGTAGAAGCGCTCCTGGCCGCCCGGGCCCCGGCGGTCGATGACGGCGCCCATCTTCTTCACCTGGTCGGCGAAGTCGGCGGTGACCGCCTCCGGATAGAGCAGGTCGAACGTCCCCTTCTCGAGGCCGATCAGCTTCGTCGCGTCCTCCGGCACGTCGAACCAGTGCACCTCGTCGATCTGCGGACGGCCGGCATGGTACTTGTCGAAGGCCTTGAGAACGATTTTCTCGCGCGGGGAGTGCCGCTCGAAGTAGAAGGGCCCGGTGCCAACGGGGCTCCACTTGAACTGCTCTCCGTACTTCTCGACGGCTTTCTTCGACAGGATATAGCCCTGCTGGTAACCCACCATGCGGAGCAGGAAGATCGGGTCGAAGGACTTGAGGGCGATCTGCACGGTGTGCGGGTTGACGACCTCGATGGACTTGATCACGTCCAGGTTGACGCCGTAGCGCGTGCCCGGCGCCTTGTTGATCTGGCGCTCGAAGCTGAACTTGACGTCCTCGGCCGTCAGCTCACCGAAGCCCTTGTGGAACTGCACGCCCTTCTTGAGCTTGAGCGTCCACACCGTGCCGTCGGGCGAGAGCGTCCAGCTCTCGGCCAGGTCGGGCTCCACCTCGGCGGTCGTGACCTTGCCGTCCTTGATGGCGAAGCGCGTGAGCCCCCTGAACATGAAGCGCGAGATCGCCTGGCTCTGCCCGAGGGTGCTCGAGTGAGGATCGAGAGTGTCGGGCTCCTTGGCGGCGATGTTCACCACCTTCTTCTGCGCCTCCGCGACCGGCGGCTCGACGAGACCGACGACGCCGAACACCGACAGGAGCACGAGGGCGACGGCACGCCACATGGAGCGCCACATTGGCCTCTCCCCTTTCGCTGAGCGAGCGACGGACGAGCGGGACCAAGATCCCGAAGTCACGCAGGTGGAATTCGAAGGCCGCCACGCCGCGCGCCCGACCCCTGCCTCGAGAATGGCCGCTACCATATACGAAGGGCCCGCCCGCGACAAGGGAAGGCGCGATCCCGCCCGGGCGGGGGCCGGGGCGAGCTCAGACGCGCGCTTGACGCATCAACCCTGCGCACCGGTCCAGCGCCGGCAAGACCTCGTCGGCCCTCGCCGGGGACAGGTTGAACACGAGCCGCGCGACGCCGGCGCCGCGATAGCGCTTGATGAGCTCCCCGTCCTCCGGCACGCCGAAGATCGTGATCGGCAGCGTCGCGGGGTCACGACCGGCTTCGGCCAGGAGCTTTCGGAAATCCGGCAGGAGACCGAGCACGTCGCCGTACTCGGGCCGGCGCGCGTGCGGCATCCAGCCGTCGCCAAAGGCGATCGCCCGGCGCGCCCCGTAGGGGAAGGCCCCGCCCACGATCACCGGGGGATGCGGCTTCTGCACCGGCTTCGGCCAGGTCATCATCGGCGGGAATGTGACGAACTCACCCCTGTATTCCGGCTTCGACTTCGTCCAGATCGCCTTCATCGCCTCGACGCGCTCCCGCATGACCTTGAAGCGCGACTTGAACTCCGTGCCGTGGTCGGCCATCTCTTCGGCGTTCCATCCCGCGCCGATCCCGAAGAGGAACCGCCCGCCCGAGATCTGGTCGAGGCTCGCGACCTGCTTGGCGGTCTGGATCGGATCGCGCTGCACGACAAGGCACACCCCGGTCCCGACCTGCAGCCGCGTGGTGGCCGCCGCGGCGGCCGCCAGCGTCACGAACGGGTCCATCACGTCGTAGTATTTCTTCGGCAGATCACCGCCCTGCGGAAACGGCGAGCGGCGCGAGAGCGGGATGTGCGAGTGCTCCGGGGCCCAGAGGGAGCCGAACCCGCGCTCCTCGAGCGCCCGGCCGAGCTCGGCCGGTCCCATCGAATAGTCCGTGAAAAAGATCGCCGCGCCGAAGTCCATGGGGTGGCGATCCTACGCGACCGATGGCCAGTAGACGAAGCCACAGCCCGTCTGGGTACAGTGCGCCGGCACGTATTCGACCACCTTCGCCGGCCGCTTCATCGCCGCGGCCGCGCTGATCCACGCCCGCACCTCGCCCGTGCCCGACCGCATGTGGTCCGAGTCGAAGGTGAAGAGGTGCTGCAGGGCTTCGAGATCATTTCGCTCGAGCCGCTCGAGAATCCAGTGGTCGAGGGGCTGGTCGATCCAGCCGGCGTTGAACATGCCCGGGTAGTGGGACAGGCCGCCCGACGCGTAGATCGCCACGCGCTCCGGCCGGTCGCGAAGGGCGTCCGCGATCGCCTCGCCAAGGTGCGCGCACCGCGCGGCGCTGGGCAGCGGCGGATAGTACTCGTTGAGGAAGACGCAGACGAGGGGAATCTTCAGACCGGGGTCGACCTCGGGCACGAGGTTGGAGACCATGTGCGACACCCCGCGCGCGGGGTTGCCTCGCGGATCGAACCGCGCGATGTTGGCGACGTCGAATCCACGCTTGACCAGCCCGCGCAGAAGATGACGGGCCAGCTCGCCGTGCTGGCGGAAGACGACCTTCGTGCGCTCCTGCGGCGCGATGCCGAACGGATCGCGGGCGCTTCGTCCCCACAGGGGCTCGTCGCCGGTGTAGATGGAAAACGTGGGGTTGTTGGCCATGTCGAACATATCGCCCTGGTCGTCGCCGATCATGAGCAGAGCGTCCGGCTGAAACGCCTTCAGCTGGTCGCGCAAGGTGGCGAACGCGGCCTCGATCCGCTGGATGTGCCCGTCGATGATGGCCGGCGTCGCGATCTCGACCCGGGCGCTGTGCGGCAGGTGCTCCCGGGCCTCGGCGGGTATTCGCTCCAGCACCCGCGGCCAGTACTGGGCCTTCTGGAACATCATCGGCGCATGTGACGACGCCATCCCCATTCCCAGCATGGTCAGCCTCCTCGCGGGCTCCGCGACTCGACACGAAGCGTGCGCTAGTGCGAATCTACCGCCTCGGGCGCCGCGGGACAAGGCGCATCCGCGTCGTGACGGCACCCCGAGCGACGCGGCATCGAACGGCCGGAGCCGGCGACGCCGAGGCGGCATCGCCTCTCCGGAAAACTACGCGGGCAGCTTGTCGCCGTCCGGCGGGGCCGCGACCTCGAACGCGTTGACGACGCCGGACAGGAGCGCGAAGTAATTCGCGGCCGCCGTCAGCTCGACCAGCCACTGTTCGTTGTGTCGCTTCCTGAGCGCGTCGAAGGCCCCCTGGTCGACGCGGTTGGTGCGCATGAGCTGCCGGGTGTAGGTATGAGGTCGATGACCTCGTCGCCCACCCCGTTGCGGCGCGCCGCGGCGACTTGCGCCGCCCAGACATACGCCGCCTCACGCTCGCGCACGGCGCTCAGGATGGCAATCGAGCGGAGCTTCGCGTCGACGACGCTGTCGTCGCGGAAAAAGGTGACCAGGGGGAGCATCCGTTCCGCCAGCTTCGGGCTGTGGAGAAGCATGCTGAACGGACCACGCACGCCTCCGAACACCTTCACCACCGCGTCGACGACGGCGTGGTGCTCGGCGGGCACGTCGGATTTACCGGCGACTGGAGTGATGCGCGGCATGATGAGCTCCTTTCTCGATGGACAGGTTCTCAGGGTTCGCGGTTCGATGCATCGCCGCTCAGCCGATCTTCACGCCGTATTTCTCCAGCGTGTCGTCCCGCAGCTCGAGCCCGAGCCCCGGCGCCTCGGGCAGCGTCATGAATCCGTCGATGATGGGCGGGCGCTCGCGAAACAGCTCGAACCACAGCGGATCACGGGTCGGGTCCGCGAAGCTTTCCAGGATGAACCCGGTCGGGCTCGCCGCGACCGCATGCACATGGATCTGAGGATCGTGATGCGCGGCGAGCGGGATCTGGTACAGCTCGGCCATCACGGCCGCCTTGCGCCAGGTCGTCAGCCCGCCGGCCCAGGTCGAGTCGATGATCAAATAGTCGACCAGCCCCTCCGCCACCATCGTACGCAGGCCGAACGGGCTGTACTCGGTCTCTCCGGCGGCGAGCGGGATATCGACCTCGGCCTTCAGCCGTTGCAACGTGTGGCGTTCGTCGTACCAGGGCATCGGGTCCTCGAGCCAGAAGATGTCGTGCGGAGCGCAGAGCGTCGCCGCGCGGACCGCGGTCGGCAAATTCCACCCCTGGTTCGCGTCGAGCATGAGCGCGACGTCGTTCCCCACCGCCTTTCGGATCACGCCCACGCGCTCGGCATCCGCCTCCGGCGTCAGTCCGCCGACCTTCACCTTCAGCGTGCGATAGCCCTGCTCCACGTACATCGCCGCCTCGCGTACGAGATCGTCCGGGCGCTCACCGTCCCGGTAATAGAAGCCCGTCACGTACGCGGGGACCCGCCGACGGAGCGCGCCGCCCAGCAGGGCGTAGACCGGGCGGCCGATCGCCTTGCCCTTGAGATCCCAGAGGGCGATGTCGATGGCGCTGATGGCCGTGATCAGGGGGCGCTGCTGCCGCGTCAGTGCCGGAATGCCGCGCACGCTGGTGTAGGTCAGCGCGAACAGGTCTTGCCAGATCCGCTCGACGTCGAACGGATCCCCGCCGACGACGAGCGGCGTGATCGTGTTCAGGATGTCCTTCACGCTCCGCAGGCCGTCCGGGCCCTGCAGGAACAGGAACGGACCATGCGCCTCGCCGATGCCCACGAGGCCCGCGTCCGTCGTGATCTTGACGATGACCTCGCTCACCCGGGTGATCGTGCTGGTCGACGTGCGCACCGCCTGGGGCAAGGGCGCCGACAGAAGGTAGGTTTCGAGGGCAGTGACCTTCATGTAGTTGACCCCGCGGGTTATTGACTCCGGTGGGCATCATAGTGCATCAGGAGGGTTCAATGCGCCACCGCCTGCTTACCGTGTGTCTCTGTGCCCTGTCCTTCGTCGCGGCCGCCGCGTGCACGATCCCCGCGGCGTCGGACTCGTCGATGCCACCGGCTCGGGTGCTGCCGGCCGACGCGCGCGCGCTCGCGTATGGTCGCACGACCGACGAGGTGCTCCAGAATGCGGAGCTTCGGGACAAGATCCCCGCGCTGTTCGGAAGAGACTGGGCGCCCGCATCACAGGGTCGCGGGCAGATCGCGCCCGGCGCCGCCGCGTTCTTTGGAAAAGGGGGACCGATCCGGATGGTCAGCATAGGCGAGGCGAACTACGTCTCGGTCACCGGCTGCGCTCCGGATGCCTGCCGGACGCGCCGGGTACTGCTCCTCATCCGTGAAGGCGGGGCGCAGTTGCTCGCGCGGCTCGATGACGGCGCAATCACGCACTACTACGCCTACGACGGCGGCATCAAAGCGGCCGCAGGGCCCCCGATCGTTGATGCCGGGCTTCGCGCCCTGAGAAGCGTTGGCGACCCATACCCGAGCTAGGGCTCATGCACCGGGAGGACCCCCATGGACGTTCGTGACCTGTTCCTGGACCAGCACGCCGCCATGCACTCGGCGGCCGTCGGCGGCAACAAGATGTCGGCGGCGGAGCGCGCCTTCACCGGCCTGACCGACGAGCAGATGCGCGTCCGTCCGCGCGAGGACCTCAACTCGCTGGCGTGGCTCATGTGGCACATCGCCCGGGCCGAGGACATCCTCGTCAACACGGTGCTGGCCGGGCGTCCCCAGGTCTTCGACGACCCGTGGAAGAAGCGGCTCGGCATCAGCCGTCCCGATTTCGGCATCGGCATGACCAGCGCCGAGGTCACGCAGTTGACGGGGCAGGTCGACCCGGGCGCGCTCCGCGCATACCGCGACGCGGTCGGGCTCCGCACGCGCGAGCTGGTCGGAGGCTTCAAGCCCCACGACTGGGAAGGCGTGGTTGCGGCCGAGGCCGTCGAGCGGGCCGCCGCCCAGGGGGCCTTCGGCGCCCGGACCGAGCAGCTGGTGAAGGCCTTCCCGGGGCGGCCGCGCACGGCGGTGCTGAGCGGCATCGCCCTCTTTCATTCCGCGGGCCACATGGGCGAGGCGGTGACCGTCCGCACCGCGGGCGGGTTCGGCACCGGCGTCTGAACGTGCTGACGCCTAGGGGTGGATCACCGTTTCCGTGCGGCTGATGACGAACGCCTCGTGGCGCTCGAGGAAGTCGACCACGACCTCGGCGAACGCCTCCGGGCGATCCGTGCTGATCCCGTGTCCGGCATCGTAGACGAACACGAGGTGGCAGCCGGGCATCAGGTCCTTGTAGACGCGTCCCATCGCCGGCGCGATCACGCTGTCCAGGGTGCCGAACAGCACCAGGGTCGGCGCTCCCAGGCTCGGGAGCCGACTCTCGAGATCGGCGTCGCGGTCGGGTCCGCGCAGTCGCTGGACCAGCGGCTGCGTTTTCGCCCGGATGGCCGGGTCGGGCATCGGGATGGCACCGAGCCGCTCGGGGTGAGCGTACAGGCGGCGCACGATCTCTTCCGGGGAGCCGGAGGGAGATTCGGCGCCCTCCTGACGAATCGCGGCGGGGGCCTCCAGGACGAGGGCAAGCACCCGCTCCGGCGCTTGCAGAGCCAGCCACAGGGCCGTCTTTCCACCGAAGGACGTGCCCATGAGGTTGAAGGTGTCGAGGCCGAGATTCTTGATCGCCTGGGCCATCGTCGATGCCAGCTCGGGCATGCTGCGCGTCCCGTTGTTTTCGGGTGATTGACCGAACCCGGGCATCTCGAAGGCCACCACGCGGAAACGGCGAGACAGCAGGTCGTGCCCGGGCGTGAGGCGTAGCCCGCCCGCGCCGTGCAGATGCACCAGCGGGGCACCCTGCCCGGCTTCCATGTACCGGATCCGAAAGCCGTCCGCCTCGACGTAGCGTTCGCTGAAGGCCGCACCGGGAGCGCTCGGCATCGGGATTCTCTCTTCCCTCATCAGATATCGCGAATGCGCGGGAGCACCTTCTTGCCGAACAGCTCGAGCGCGCGCATGAGGGGCTCCAGATCGCCCGACCCCGGCGGGTGCAGGGACAGGTCGAGCACGCCCGCTCCGACCACGTCGCGACAGCGCCGGACCTGCTCCACGACCGTGTCCGGGCTACCGATGAATGTCGTCGGGAGCGCGCCGCTCACGATCGGTGCCCGCGCCTCTCCCGCGATGTTGCGGGAATCGAGCTTCATGAGGGCGTCGCTGACGCCCGGCCGCATGGAGAACGGCCTCTGGTTCGGCTGCTCGCGCAGTAACGCCTGGGCGTCCTCATCGGTCTCGGCCAGGAGCATGTTGGCCCGATAGATGATTTGCTCCGGTGCCGGCTGCCAGCCGTGGCGCGCGCACTGCTCGCGGTAGTATCGCGTGGCCTTGCCCACGGCCTCGAACGAGCCGTAGGAGACGCCGCAACCCAGGTGGTTCCGCGCGGCGAACTCGCAGGACTCCCGGCTCGTCCCGAGCGCGTAGGTGGGCGGATGGGGCTGCTGCTGCGGACGCGGCCAGATGGAGACGGTGCGGTACTGGAAGTGGCGGCCCTGCCAGCCGAACGGTTGCGGCTCCGTCCACGCTCGGAGGATGAGCTCCATACCCTCGTCGGTTCGCTCCCGCGCCTCCGCCGGGTTGAGGTCGTAGGTCAGGTACTCGTTCGTCGTTCCCCGCAGCAGCCCGACGACCAGGCGCCCCTGGGCCAGCGTGTCGAGCATCGCCAGCTCTTCGGCCACCCGCACCGGATTGCTCTGCGGGACGATCGGGCCGAGCAGGGCGATCTTGATCTTCCGCAGGCGTGCGGCGATGTAGGAGGCCGAGACGATCGGCGCCGGGGTCAGGATCCGCGGGGAGTAGTGGTGCTCGGAGACGCTGACCCAGTCGAAGCCTAGCTCCTCGACGTATTCGAGCCGCTCGATCATGCTCCCATAGGCCCGGGCGCCGGCGTCACGGTCGTACGCGCCCGACGGCACCGGCCACTCGGACGGCAGCGCCTGAGGCGCGCAATAGCGCGCGGTTTCGAAGAACGAGACCTTCATGGCCGCCTTCGCCTCTCTTACTTCATCGGGGAGAACGCGGTGGGACGCAGGATCGTGTTGGCCACCTGCTGCACAATCGGCCCGTTCTTTTCGCTCTCGGCGAACACGCGGGCCCGCTCGGGGTCCTTGGCGAACCCGTCGAACTTGCTCATGCGCTCGTCCAGGCTTTCCCAGGCCAGCAGGTAGACCAGCTGGTGATCGTTGCCGCCCATGCGGTTCAGCCAGTAGCCGACCTGGCGGAAGCCGTGCTTCTTGAAGGCTCCACACGTGAAGTTGCCGAACCGGTCGGTGATGTTGGTGATCTTTCCGGGCATCGCCTGGTACTCGCGCAGCTCGAAGATGTACGGACTGCGGGCCGCCGCGTCCGGTCCGTAGGGCTCGCCCCGGTCGAGCTGGGAATACGAGGTCGGCTCCATGAGCTGGTTGTACACGCGGTTCACCAGCGGCCCGTCCTTCTCGGTCTCCGCCCACTTCTTGGCGCGCTCGGGATCGGCGCGCCAGGCGGCGTTCTTCTTGGTGCGCTCCTCGTAGCTTTCCCAGCCCCAGATGTACACCACCTGGTTGCTCTTCTCGCTCACGATGGGCGTCCAGAAGCCGATCAAGCGGAAGCCGTACTCCTTCCACTTGTGCACGGTGAAGCTCCCGAAGCGGTCGACGAGCGCGGGTAGCTTGCTGGCGGCGACATCGTAGCGGCGCAGTTCGTAGAGCATGACGCACCTCACCACGAGGATTTGAACCGGCGCTAGGATACCACCGCCGATGGCCCCGGAGGGCCGGGTGGCTTATGCTACGGCGGGTGAGACGTCACCCCATCCCCAACGAAGAGGAGATCTCTGCATGACCGATCATCCACGGACCGCCGTCACCCGACGGGGCTTCCTGAGAACCGCAGCGCTCACCACCGCGGCCGTACCCCTGGCCCGCGCGATGTCCGCCTCGGCCCAGGCGCGCACCGCCGCCAAGGTTCTGGACTTCCAGACCCTCGCCGACGTCGCCAAGGCCGAGCAGGAAGGCGAGGTCGTCTACTACAGCCACGACGGCGAGGCCGGCATCGGCGTCCTGCTCGACTCGTTCAAGAAAGACTTCCCGAAGATCAAGACCAGCTACGTCCGGCTGCAGACCGGCGCGCTCTACGCGAAGATCACCGCGGAGCGGTCGGCCGGCCGCTTCGGCGTCGACGTGCTGCAGCTCTCCGACATCTCGCCGGCCATCGACTTCCAGAAGAGGGGCGGCTGGGAGGTGCACGTCTCACCGGAGCTCGCCGCGTACAAGGCCGAGCACCAGTCGGGCCCCGCCGGTCACTACACCTGGGGCGGCGTCAGCTTCGCCGGCATCTCCTACAACCGCGCCAAGGTGAAGCCCGAGCAGGCGCCGAAGACGTGGAAGGACATCCTCAATCCGGCTTTCAAGGACGGGATCAGCGCGAAGCTCGCCACCTCCGGCATGCAGCACGCCCAGTGGTACACGCTGCGCAAGCTCTACGGCAACGACTTCTGGCAGGAGTTCGCCAAGCAGCGGCCGAAGGGATTCGACGCCCGCGCCCAGCTCTTCGACCGGCTGTCCAAGGGCGACGACCGCATGTGCGTGCTCGCCGAGTACGCCGGCTACACGCTCTTCCAGGAGAAGGGCGCGGACATCGAGTTCGTGGCGCCGGCCGATGGATTGCCGGCCACGGCGTTCTTCATCGGCGTCGTCAATCGCGCCCCCCATCCCGAGGCGGCCAAGCTCTTCGTGGACTGGGCGCTGTCCAAGCGCGGCCAGGCGGTCTACCAGAACCAGAAGATCCTCCTCTACGGCTCGCTGCGGAGCGACGCCCCGCCGATGCCCACGGGCAAGCGGCTGTCGGACTTCAAGCTCCTCTTTCCCACGGACTGGAACGACTACGTGGCGAGCCACCCCGTGTTCGTGAAGGAGTGGAACTCGATCATGGGGTTGTGACCACCGCGTGACGCACCTGGAGCGGGCCCGGTCCTGGCGGCCGGGCCCGCGCCTTGTCAGCCTGCTCGTCGGTGGGGGCGCCGCGGTCCTTGTCCTCTATCCGATCGCGTACCTCATCCAGGCCTCGCTGAGCGTCGGGGATCCGCAAGCGCGCCCGCCGGAGGCCTATGGGCTCTCGAACTACACGGACCTCGGCCGCTACGCCCACATCTTCGGCAACACGCTGCTCGTCGCCGCGATGGCGACGGTGCTGGCCGTCGTCTTCGGGTTCACTATGGGGTGGATCCTCTCGCGCGCGAACGTCCCCGGTCGTGCGGTGTTCGAGCAGCTCATGGCCCTGCCGTACTACGTGACGCCGCTGATGGGCGCGCTCGCCTGGGCGCTCATCGGCTCGCCGACGAGCGGGTTCGTCAATCAGGTCTGGCGGGCGCTCGGGGGAGACGGCCACCTCATCGACATCAACACGCCGTGGGGGATCGCCTGGGTGATGGCCCTCTTCGAGGGCGCGGTCGCCTTCGTGATGATCGGGGCGGTGATGAAATCGATGGACCCCGCGCTGGAGGAAGCCTCCCAGGTCCTCGGCGCCAGCCGTCTGCGGACGATGCTGCGCATCACCCTGCCGCTGGTCCTGCCCGGGGTGCTGGGGGCGGCCATCTTCGTCTTCGCCGAGATGCTGGGCTCGTTTTCGGCCGCGCTGGTCCTCGGTCTGCCCAACCGCTTCTACGTCGTGACCACGGCCATGTACCAGCTCGTCTCGCAGTACCCGCCGCGCTTCCCGACGGCGGCGGCCATGGGCGTGTCGCTGTTCGCCGTGATGTTCGCGATGGTGTGGATCTACCGCCGCATCGTGAGCGGCGGCAGCTACGCCACCATCACCGGCAAGGCGTTCCGGCCTCGCGTCATGGACGTCGGGCGACTGCGCTGGCCGTTCCTCGGCCTCTGCCTGGGCTATCTGGGCGTCGCGGTGATCCTGCCCGTGCTGACGATCGTGTACGCCTCGTTCCAGCGCCTGACCACCGCGTTTCCCCGGCGCGACAACTTCACGCTCGCCAACTACGCGACCGCGCTGTCGCTCGACGCCGTGCGCTCGGCGCTCTGGAACAGCCTGCTCCTCGGTCTGGCCACCGCCAGCGTTGGCGTCGTCCTGATGGGATTCCTCTCCTGGCTGATCTACCGCTCGCGCCTGCCTGGCGCCGGCCTCATCGAGTACCTCCTGATGTTTCCTCAGGCGGTCCCGCGCCTCGTCTTCGCCTTCGGGATGCTGTGGGCGTGGCTGGTCTTCCCGATCCCGATCTACGGCACGCTGTGGCTCCTGCTGATCGCGTACCTCACGGTGTTCCTGCCGCTGGGGCTCCGGACGATCTCCGGCGTCATCCTCCAGATCGACCGCGCGCTCGAGGAGTCCGCCCAGATGTGCGGGGCGACGTGGGGCTACCGCCTGCGCACGGTCACCATGCCGCTGCTCAAGCCCGGCCTGGTCGCGGCGTGGCTCCTGCTCTTCATCGCCAGCGTCCGCGAGCTCGGCGCGTCGATCTTGCTGATGGGGCCCAAGTCCAAGGTCATCACCCCGGCCATCGTCGAGTCGTGGTTCTCGACCAGCTCGGAGCTCACGGCGGCCCTGGCGCTCTTGCAGACGCTGGCGGTGGCCGCGGCCCTGGCGATCATGTTCGCGGTGGCTCGCCGCGCCGTCCAGGCCGGAGGCGAGTGAGCGTGAGCCAGGCGGCGATCGAGGTGCGCGACCTGGTCGTGCGCTATGGCGCGGTCGTCGCGGTCGGCGGCGTGACGTTCAGCGTCGGCGCGGGCGAGCACCTCACATTGCTTGGCCCCTCGGGGTGCGGCAAGACGACCACACTCCGGGCGATCGCCGGGCTGGAGCGGCCGACGTCGGGCGAGATCCGGATCGGCGGCAGCGCGGTCTTCTCGTCCTCGCCGCGCGTGAACGTCCCGGCCGAGCGTCGCGGGCTGTCGATGGTCTTTCAGTCGTACGCAATCTGGCCCCACATGAGCGTGTTCGACAACGTGGCGTACGGCCTCCGCGTGCGCAAGCGGCCGGAGGCCGAGGTGACCACGCGCGTGCGCGAGGCCCTCGACCTGGTCCAGCTCGGCGCCCTCGGCACGCGCAGCGCCTCCAAGCTCTCCGGCGGCCAGCAGCAGCGGGTGGCCCTGGCGCGGGCGTTCGTGTTCTCGCCCTCCGTGCTCCTCTTCGACGAGCCGCTGTCGAATCTCGACGCCAAGCTGCGCGCCGAGATGCGGGTCGAGCTGAAGGAGCTCCAGCGCCGTCTCGACATCACCTCGGTGTACGTCACGCACGATCTCGAGGAGGCGCTGGCCATCTCCGACCGGATCGTGGTGATGCGCGACGGCGTCATCGAGCAGGTGGGCACCCCGGCCGAGATCTATGACCGGCCGCGCAACACGTTCGTCGCCGACTTCGTGGGGTCGGCCAACCTGATCCGGGGCCGGCGCCGCCCCGACCTCGAGAGCGACGGGAAGGTCGTCCTGGAGACGGAGGGAGGCGCGGTCGTCCACGGCAGCTCGCTCGGCCGTCTCGAGGTGGGGACCGAGGTGCTCATGGCCGTTCGCACCGTCCACCTCCGCCTCGATCGGGCGCGCCCGCTGGCATCCGTCAACGTATGGCCCGCCAGGATCCGGCAGCGCGTCTTCCAGGGCGACTTCACTCAATACCACCTGGACTGGGATGGCCGGCGGCTCATCGTGCGCTCGGCCGCGTCGGAGGCGATGGCCGAGGGCGACGAGGTCTTCCTCAGCGCCGAGCCACGCCATTTCGTGCTGCTCGAGGAGTGAGCGCGGCGGAGCGACGCGTCCAGGATATACAGCGAGCGGTGGTGATATACTTTCGGCCATGGCCAAGCGCCTGGTGGACATCGACGAGAAAGCCCTCGCGGCCGCAAGAGCCGAGCTCGGCACGAAGACGCTGAAGGACACCGTCAACGAGGCCCTCCGCCGTGCCGCGCCGACGCGGAACCGCCGCGTCGCCCGGGCGCTCGATACGCTGGCGAAGGCGAGGTTTCGGGCGGTGCGCGCGGCGCTCGAGCCCCTCGCGGCCAGCGGCCAGGTCGCTCGGGCAGGCATCGCGGACCTCGAAGTCGGTTTCTCGGCCCGAAACCTCGGCGAATGGACTCGCCTGGTGGCGGCGCTCGCCGCCTTCCCCCTGATCGAGACGGACGCCGTGCACGTACGGCGGGCTCGCCAGGTGCAGCGCCTGCTTGCCTCCCGCGGCCTTCGTGGGCGGAAGGTTCCGGACCTGTTGATCGCGGCGGCGGCAGAGGAAAGCGGCCTTGCCGTCCTTCACTACGACGCGGATTTCGATCTGATCACTCGGGTCACGGGCCAGCCCTGCGAGTGGGTGGTGCCGGCAGGCTCCATCGACTGACAGGTCCGCCCGGGCGCGCTCCCCCCGGCCTTCCCTTACTCTCTACTCGAGCGCGGTTGGCTCTCGGCGCGCGTCTCGAATCGCGCGCCAGACGCGTTCGGAGGTCGCCGGCATCTCGATGTGCTCGACGCCCAGCTCGGCCAGCGCATCGACGATCGCGTTCACCACGGCGCCGAGCGCCGGGGTCGTCCCGCCCTCGCCGCCGCCGCGCAAGCCGAGCGGATGCGACGTCGAGGGCACCTCGCTGATTTCCGTCGTGAACGCGGGAAGCGCGTCGGCGCGGGGTAGCGCGTAATCCATCAGCGTCGACGACAGCAGCTGGCCGGTCTCGGCGTCGTACGCGCAGGACTCCCACAGCGCCTGCCCCACGCCCTGCGCGATGCCGCCGTGAGTCTGGCCGTGCAGGATCATCGGATTCACGGCGCGGCCGCAGTCGTCCACGGTGGTGTAGCGCGCGAGCTCGACCACGCCGGTCTCGGGGTCGACCTCGACCTCACACACCGCACAGCCGTAGGGAAAGGACGGCACCGGCATGGTTTCGTCGCTCGTCGCGGCCAGCGGCCCTCGGCAATCCTCGGGCGCGTCGGCGCGCTGCGCGGCGGCCGCCACCTCGAACAGGTCGACCGAGCGGTCGGTGCCTCTCACGGCGAACCGCCGCGCGGCGAATTCGATGTCGGCCGCCGCGGCCTCCAGCACCCACGCGGCGATCCGCCGGCCCTTCTCCACGATCTGGTCCGACGCCTTGGCCATGACCACCGCGGCGAGCCGCAGCGCGCGCGCGGAGTGCGCCCCGCCCCCGACGACGGTGACGTCGGTATCACCGGTGATCAGCCGCACCTCGGACAGCTCCACGCCGAACCACTCGACCAGGAGCTGCGCAAAGCTCGTCGCGTGGCCCTGACCGGACGAGAGCGTGCCCAGCACCAGGTCGATCCGCCCTTCCGGGTGCACCGTGACCTGCGCGCGCTCGCGCGGGTCTCCGGTGTTGAGCTCGAGATAGTTCGCCACGCCGATCCCGCGATAGCGTCCGCGCCGGCGCGCCTCGGCGCGGCGGGCCTCGAACCCGGCCCAGTCCGCGAGGGCCACCGCCCGGTCCAGCGCGGCCAGATAGTCGCCGCTGTCGTAGACGATGCCGACGCCGTTGCGGTACGGCATCGCGCTCGCGGGCACGAGGTTCTTCCGTCGGAGCTCGACGCGATCGAAGCCGTGACGGCGCGCGGCGAGATCGATCAGCCGCTCCATCACGAACATGACCTCCGGGCGTCCCGCACTGCGGTACGGCGTGGTCGGCGACGTGTTCGTGAGGACGGCGCGCCCATGCAGCGCCACGGCCGGAATGCGATAGACGGTGGTCGCGATCGCCATGCCCTTGTTGAGCGGATGGAACGATACGACGTGAGCGCCGACGTTGCTGGTATTGACGGCGCGAAAGCCGAGAAACGTGCCGTCGGCGTCGAGCGCCAGCTCGGCGTGCGACGCGAGGTCGCGGCCCTGGTAGTCGGCCAGGAACGCTTCCCGCCTCTCGCCGGTCCATTTCACCGGCCGGTCGAGGCGCCGTGCCGCCCAGCCGACCAGCGCGAACTCGGGATAGCAGCTGTTCCGAGTCCCGAAATTGCCGCCCACGTCGCGCGCCACCACGCGCACCGCGCTCTCCGGGACGCCGAGGGCGCCGGCCACCCCGGTCCGCGTCCGTCCGAGGCCCCCCGCGCCGGCGTGGATCGTGTAGCGACCACTGGCCGGGTCCCAGACGCCGATCGCCGCGCGCGGCTCCAGCGTGACGCCGGTAACGCGATGCACCCACGTCTCGAACCGCACCACGTGGGCGGCGCGTGAAAATGCGCGGTCCACGGCGGCGGCATCGCCGACCGCCGAATCCACGCACACGTTCGACGCGGCTCCGTCGTAGAAGATCGGCGCGTCGGCGCCGGCGGCGCTCCGGCTGGCCGTCACCGCGGGCAGCGTCGTCCACTCCACGACGACGCGCTCGGCGCCGTCACGCGCCACCGCGGGCGTCTCGGCGACGACCATGGCCACGATTCCGCCGACGAAACGCACGCGGTTGGCCGGCATCGGCGGATGCGGGGCGATGAAGGTCACGTTGCGACTCCCGAACATCTCCTCGTGGGGATTCCCCGGCATCTCGATGCGTCCGATGCGCGCGTGAGCGTGCGGCGACCGCACGAAGCATGCATACGCCTGGCCGAGCAGGTTGACGTCGTCGCTGTAGCAACCCCCACCGACGAGCAGGCGCGCGTCTTCCTTGCGCAAGACCGGCTTACCGAATCCTTCACGCGCCGAGCGAGTGCGCGAGCTCAAGAATGACATGGCGGTCTCACGGCAGCTCGATCGTGAACACCTCGTAGGGACGAACCGATGATAAGGAGATGGGGGACGACGCCGCCGGAGATAAGTTGAAGGCGGGGAGCGTCAGGATGCCCCCGCTCACGCTCTCACCCGATTCGGTCAGCGAGCTCCAGTCGATCTGGAACTGAGCGCGAGGCGACAGCGCAGACTCACCCGCAGCACCAGCTCGATTCTGGCCGAATGGGCCTCGATGCCGCCCGGGCTCACCTCCGACCCGTCCAGACGTGACGGATCTAGACCGTCTGTAAGATCTCGGCCGTTGCCATCTCGGGAGTCAGGACTTCCCGCCAATCAGCGTCGCGTGGCAGCACGCCTTCAGAGGCCCGGAGCGTGTAGTAGCTCGGCTTGATGCCACGCGGCGTGCCGCCCTCCTGGACCGTCTTGATGGCCCCGAGGAGCAGGCGGCGGGCCTGGATGATGGCCTTGTCGGCCGGCCCGAGATGCTCCTTGCTGCGATCGACGACGCGCCCCATGCTTTCCTGGATACCCCGATCCTGGGTGTTGATCCCGTCGATCCCGGTGAACGTCTCCGTCTTCTGCACCCGCCGATCCAGGAGGTAGTTGTTCCCTCGATTGGCCCTTGAACGGAACGTCGTCTGGTCCACGTGGTCCGGGCCGTTCCCCGAGCGACGCTCGGCGCGATCATCATCGTTGAGCGGCTCCTCGGTCGTGCTGTGGTGCCAGTTGTAGACCATCGTGGTCCCGTCATCCATCGGCACCCAGATGTGGCCGGCCACCGCCGGAAAGCCCGTGCTCGTCTGGTACGGACGGATCTGATGGAACGGCATGACGAAGTGGTAGGTGCGGATGTGCATGTCGGCCTTGTCGAGAGGCCGGATGCCGGCGTACTGGTAGCCCCAGTCCGTCAGGTCGACGACGAGCGCCGGCGCTTTCCCGCGAACGAACGGGTTCGCCGGGCTGATACCCGAGCGCTTGGAGTTGGTCGTGATGAGCCGGTGCAGGATAGGGGCATGCGAGGTGTCGATGCCGCCTTCCAGCGCCTGTAGCCAGTTGCACTCCTCGATCACCTTCGACACATGCCGGTGTGTCGCCGGCGACTGCGTCCAGGCGAACTTGGGGTGAGGCGGCTCGAGCTCCGGCGGCCCCATGTAGGCCCAGATGAGGCCGCCCAGCTCGACCGTGGGATACGACGGCTGGCGGATCTTGTTCTTGAAGGTGAGCTCCTCCGGCTCGTTCATCATGTCCACGCAACGGCCGCTGACGTCGAACTTCCAGCCGTGATAGACGCACCGCAGCCCACACTCCTCGTTGCGGCCGAAGAACAGCGAGGCGCGTCGATGCGGGCAGAGCTCGTCGAGGAGGCCGACGCGACCCTCGGTGTCGCGAAAGGCCACCAGGTCTTCACTCAGGAGCCTGACCCGTACGGGCGGACAGTCGGGTTCCGGCAACTCCGACGCGAGCAGCGCCGGGATCCAGTACCGGCGCAGGGTGCTTCCCATCGGCGTGCCGGCGCCAATGCGCGTGATGAGTTCGTTGTCCTCGTGTGTGAGCATGGTCACCCTCCCCGCTGAACGCTTCGCTGCACGGCGCCCACCAGAGCTCCGGCCGATTATACTGCGGACGGTCGTGCCGCGGGGTAGCGCCGGCTGGACCGCCTCTGCGAATCCGGCCCTGGTGCGCGCCGCCGGCGTCGCGGGGCTGGGGCCCCGCCGGCGGGGGCGCGACTGTGGACTATGATCAGGCCATGACCAGGTCGTCGGGTATCCCGGTGTCGCTTGCGCGCCTGAGGACTCGCGATGGCGTCTGGCTCGACGGCCTCATCGCGGAGCCGAGGAGGGGCCGGCGCACGGCGCTCATCTGGGTGCACGGTCTCGGGTCGATGTTCTCCTCGGCGCAGCCGTTGATCCGTGAGCTGTCGACGCGGCTCAACGCCGCCGGCATCGGGTACTTCAAGTTCAACAACCGCGGCCACGATGTCGTCGCCGGCCGCGGCAGGCACCTGGCGGGCGCGGCCTTCGAGCGCTTCGGGCAGAGCGTCGAGGACATCCGCGCGATGGTCGCGTTCGCCCGCAAGCGCGGATACCGCCGCGTCATCCTGGCCGGGCACTCCACCGGCGCCAACAAAGTGCTCCACTACGCGGCTCGCGTCCGTGATCGAAGCGTCAGCGGACTCATCCTGCTCGGCCCGATCTCCGACGTGGCGGCCGAGGCGAAGCGAATCGGCGCGCGCGAGCTTCGACGCCGCGTGGCCGCCGCCGAGCGGATCGCCAGCCGCGATCCCCAAGGTCTGGTGCCGCGGGCCTGGGGCTTCTGGAGCGCCCGGCGCTACATCAGCCTCTACCGGCCCGGTGAACGCGAGGACGTCTTCCCGTACTATCGGCCGGGCGCCCGGTGGACGGCCTTCCGATCGGTGCGACTGCCCATGGCCGCGCTCGTCGGGAGTCGAGACGAGTTTCTCGACCGCCGGCCGCAGGACCTGATCGACGCCTTTCGGCGGAACGCGTCGCGCGCCCCCTCGTTCACCGGTGCCGTCGTGCCCGGGGCGCGCCACGGCTTTCAGAACCGCGAGCGCGAGCTGGCGGATCTCATCGTCCGCTGGATCGGTGCTCGGCGAGGCGCAACGAGGATCGCGCGACCGCTGACCTCTCAACCTTGACCAGGCCAGCGGGCCGAAGAGATCTGACCAGGGCCGTCGCGGTCGTCGGGATCAGACGGTCGTCGGCTGGAACTCCAGCGTGTTGCCGTCGGGGTCGTTACACAGCATCTGGACGCGCCCGCCCGGTTGGGTGTTCTCGACGTACGTGATCCCTTCGCGCTCCAGCGTGGTCTTCATCGCGTCGTAGTCGGCCACCTCGAAGCAGGTGTGACGGGCGCGCGGGCTGATCGGCGCGCCCGGCCCGGGCGGCACCAGCTCCGACTGGATGATGTGGATCTGCGGAAAGATGCCCGGCGTGCCGAGCCAGTAACCGCCGGCCAAGAGCGCCGGGCGCGGCAGCACCTGGAATCCCAGCACGCGGCAGTAGAAATCCTTCGACCGCTCCGCGTCGGCCGTCACGATGCCTTCGTGCTGCACGCGGACCACGTGCGTCCCCGTCACCGGTCGAATTCGCTCCTGCGATGTCGTCCCGAGCGCCATGGGAGGCCTCCCGCGCGCCCCGACCGCGCGCTGGAAGGGATTATACGCGGGAGCAGCCCTGTCGCCGATCATCGATCGTGACCACGGCTGGCTACAGGATCTTGCGGTGGGCGAGCCCCTGGCGCATCATCGGCGCGCGTGCGCCGCCCGCAAGGAGCAGGACGCAACGCAGAGAGAAGGCCCGCCATGACGGCACGATCGAAGAACCACGACTGGCTCGCGCTGACGGAGGAAGCGCCGATCGACGCCGGCCTGCCGATCTGCGATCCGCACCACCACCTCTGGGATTTCCAGACCGGGCGCACCGTGCCGCGCTACCTGCTCGACGAAGTCCTGGCCGACGTCGGCGCCGGCCACAACGTCGTCTCCACGGTCTTCATCGAGTGCGGGGCCATGTTCAAGAGTGACGGCCCGGAGTCGCTGCGCCCCGTCGGCGAGACCGAGTTCGTGAACGGCATCGCGGCGATGAGCGCGTCCGGCCTCTACGGTACGACGCGGATCGCCGCCGGGATCATCGGCACGGCCAGTCTGCGTCTCGGCGATGCCGTGGCCCCCGTGCTCGACGCGCAGATCGCCGCGGGCGGCGGCCGGTTTCGCGGCATTCGACTGGGAGCGGCCTGGGACCCGGATGAGTCCGTGCCCAGTCACCGCACCAGGCCCGGGCCGGGCCTCCTCCTGCGCGACGATTTCCGTGCGGGCTTCGCGCACCTGGCGCCGCGCAAGCTGACGTTCGAGGCCTGGCTTTACCACCACCAGATCCCCGACGTGACCGCGCTGGCGCGGGCGTTTCCCGCCACCACGATCATCCTCAACCATTTCGGGGGGCCGCTCGGCATCGGCCCGTATGCCGGCAAGGCTCAGGACATCTACGCGGAGTGGCGCAAGTACATCAGCGAGCTCGCCACCTGCCCCAACGTCGTGGCCAAGCTCGGCGGGATCAACATGGAGATCAACGGCTTCGGCTGGCACGAGCGGCCGCGCCCGCCCGGAAGTCAGGAGCTCGCCGACGCCACTCGGCACTACTACGAGTTCACCATTGAAAAGTTCGGCGTCGACCGCTGTATGTTCGAGTCGAACTTCCCGGTGGACAAGGCGAGCTGTAGTTACACGGTGCTGTGGAACTCGTTCAAGCGCCTGACATCGGGCTTTTCGGCGGCGGAGAGGGCGAAGCTGTTCCACGACACGGCTGCCCGCGTCTATCGCCTCCCGCGCCCGGCGTGATCGAAGGCGTCCGCCTCCGAGCGCCTGGAGCCTATTGCGGCGCGGGCGGCGCGACCGAGACGCCCTGGACGCCGTTCCTCGAGATCGCCTCGGCCACCAGGCCCGAGGCCTTCACCTCCTCGACGAACGCGCGCAGGAACTTCGCGCCGGCGTCACGCGCCTTCGGGGTGCCGATCGCCTGCTGGACCGCGGTGAACTGACCGTCGAGCACCCGGGCGCCCGGAAACTTCTTGACGTCGGCGAGAAGCGCCGGCCTGAGCCCGGCCAACGCTTCGAGCTTCTCGGCGACGAACACCTCGAGCGCGGGGCCTTTGGTGAGCACCAGACGGGCGTGCTTCACGCTGCGACTCAGGAACAGGCCATAGGCGCTCTGCTCGGTCACCGCGATGCGCACGCCCTCCCGGTCCACGTCGGCGACCGAGCGGATCGGCGATCCGGCGGGGACGATGTACGTCGCCGGAATCTCCAGGTAGGCGGCGGTGAACGCGATGTCGGCCGCGCGCTGCGGCTCGGCGCCGAGGAACGCGACGTCCCAGGCGCCGGTCCGCACCGCGTCGCCCAGCTTGCCGGCGGTGTCGAAGCGGATGAACTCCACCGGCACGCCCAGCCGCCGACCGAGCTCCCGCCCGACATCCGATGCGACGCCGCGCGGGTCCGTTCCCGACGAGCCAGGGGTGACGAGCAGAAAGTTTCCATGGTTGAGCCCGATCCGGAGCTTGCCCGTCGGGGCCAGCTCGGATCGCACGGCGGGAGTGATTTCAGTGGCCATGGCGCCGGACGTTAGCACGAACAGGCCCACGCAGGCTATGCCCAGTCGAAGCATCCGAGTATCCTCCCTGATGAGGAGCCGCCAATGACTGCCACGACGCCATCCCGCCTGCTCCGGCCGACCACGCTTGAAATCGACCTCGATGCCGCCGCCGCGAACGTCCGCGCCGTCCGCCAGCTCGTGGGCCCGGGCCGGAAGATCTTCGCCGTGGTCAAGGCCGACGGCTACGGCCACGGCGCCGCTGAGCTCGGAGCCGTCTTCGTCGCCAACGGGGCCGACGCCCTGGCGGTGGCGGATCTCGGGGAGGGTATCCGCCTCCGCCGGCGCGGGATCGTCACGCCCGTCCTTGTATATCCCAACTCGCTGCCCGAGGCCGCGCCGGACGCCGTCGCCCACGCCCTCATCCCGACGCTCGTCGACCTCGACGGCGCGCGCGCGTACGCCGAGGCGGCCACGGGGCCCTGTGACGTGTTCGTCAAGGTCGACGTCGGTCTCGACCGGTTGGGTGTGCCGGCCGAGCAGGCGGTGAAGACCGTCACAGCCATGCTGGAGCCACCGCGCCTGCGTCTGGCCGGGCTCTGCGCCCATCCTCACGCGCCCGACGGCGCCGACCCCGCCTACGCCGAGTGGCAGCTCGGACGATTCACCGCGGTGGTCGACGAGCTGGAGGCGCGGGGTGTGCCGGTGCCCACCCGATTGCTCGCCGCCTCGCCCTTCGTGCTGAGGTTCCCCCAGACATACCTCAACGCGGTCGATCCCCGACGGATGCTCTACGGCATCACGTTCCCGGGTGAGACGTCGCCGGTCCCGCTGCGGCGGACGCTCCGAGCCCTCACCACACGTGTCATCGCGCTCAAGGAGCTGACACCGCGCGAGCGCTTCGCCGAGCTGGCGCCGTTCCCCCTGACGGCGCCCATGCGGCTCGGCGTGATCCCGATCGGCTCGGCCGACGGCGTCGCCTGGCTCCACGCCGGCCGCGTGCTCGTGCGCGGGCGCGTCGCCCCCATCGTCGCCGGCCCCTCGCTCGAGCACACGCGGATCGACCTGACCGAGGTGCCGGATGCTCGCGTCGGCGACGAGGTCGTGATCATCGGCCGCCAGGGCGACGCCGAGATCACTGCCGCCGAGGTGGCGCGGCGGCACGGCCTCGGGCTCCACCACGTGGCCACCACCGTCGGGCCGCGCGTGACCCGGGTGTACATGTCGGGCGGCGCTCCCGTCAAGACGGTGACACCCGCCGCGGAGCGCGGTTGACACTCGCGTTGGCTCGCACTACGGTGTAGCGCCGGTTGATGCCGAGGTCCGGGGAGGCGCAGTGGGCGCCCCGCTCGACATCGGTGGGCCGCCGCATCGCCCGACGGTGAGACGGCCGAGTGGCCGCGTGTCCTCGATGGGAACGTGTCATGCAGCTCAAGACGCTCAACGGGGATGTGGCAAAGGTCGTCGCGCGGGGCGAGACCCACGCTCCGACCCTGGCCGACGTCCTGGCGCGCGACACTCCGGTCGCCTACGCCTTCATCGGCCCGGCGTTCTTCCTGCTGCTCTTCCTGGTCGCCTACCCCTTCGTCCTTTCCGTCTGGTTCAGCCTGAGTGACGCTCGCGTCGGCGAGACAGGCGCCTTCGTCGGCCTCGACAACTTCCGACGGCTCCTCACGAGCGCGATCTTTTTGCAGACCCTGCAGAACTCCGTGGTGTTCACCACGCTGGCGCTGGGATTCAAGACCGTCTTCGGAATGACGCTGGCCTTGTTGCTGTTCCGGATCGGAAGGTTCAAGCGCCTGATCCGGGGCGCCGTGTTGCTGCCGTTCATCGTACCCACCGCCCTCAGCACGCTGGTCTGGTGGTGGATGTTCGAGCCGCTCTACAGCGTCGTGAACTGGACCCTCAAGAGCCTGCACATCGTGAACCACGACATCCCGTGGCTGCCGGACCCGTACCTCGCCATGTTCACCGTGATTTTGGTGAACACCTGGCGGGGCCTGCCATTCTTCGCGATCACCCTGCTGGCCGGACTGGTCTCGATCCCGCGGGAACTCTACGAGGCGGCCGAGTCGGACGGCGCCGGCCCCGTCGGTCGCTTCTGGCACGTGACGGTCCCGCTCCTCAAGCCGGTGCTGGCCGTGGTCATCCTGTTCTCGACGATCTTCACGCTGGCCGACTTCAACATCGTCTACGTCCTGACCAAGGGCGGACCGATGAACATGACGCACCTCTTCGCCACGTACTCGTTCGCGCTCGGCCTGCAGGGCGGGCAGATCGGGCAGGGGGCCGCCGTGTCGTTGTTCCTCTTCCCGATCCTCCTGCTCGTGGTCTTCGTCCAGCTCCGGATGGTTCGCCGGGCGACGACGTATGAATAGCGTGGCGCGCTGGGCGCGGCGGAGCCGGCCCCTGTTCACCCTCTACCTGCCCGTCATGCCGTTCGTCCTCTTCGCGCTGTTTCCCCTCTACTTCATGTTCATCACGTCCTTCAAGAAGAACGCTGAGCTCTACGACATCAACGCGGTGCCGTTCCTGATCGGCCGCGGCGTCACGTTCGCGCACTACGAGCTGCTCTCGAAGGACACGTTGTTCTGGAGCTGGTTCGTGAACAGCCTGATGGTCAGTCTGGCCGCGACCGTCATTTCCGTGGTCCTCGGCGTGCTCGCGGCCTACCCGCTGGCGCGCCTCAAGTTTCCGGGCGGAGATTCCTTCGGCGTGGCCATCTTCATCACGTACCTGGTACCGCCGTCGCTCCTGTTCCTGCCGCTCAGCACCGTGGTGGCCCGGCTGGGCCTCTCGGACAGCCTCTGGGCGCTCGTCGTCACGTACCCGACGTTTCTCGTCCCCTTCTGCACCTGGCTCCTCATGGGCTATTTCCGCACGGTGCCGAAGGAGATCGAGGAGTGCGCCATGCTCGACGGGTGCAACCGGTTGCAGACGATGCTGAGGATCCTGCTCCCGGTGGCGGTTCCCGGGGTGATCTGCGCGGCCCTGTTCGCCTTCACGCTGTCGTGGAACGAGTTCCTGTACGCACTGGTCTTCGTCTCGCCGGCCGAGCTGAAGACCATGACCGTCGGCGTCTTCTCCGAGCTGATCCGCGGCGATATCTATTACTGGGGTGGGCTCATGGCGGGTGCCTGCATCGGCTCGCTCCCGATCGTGATCGCGTACGTCTTCTTTCTGGATTACTACGTGTCGGGCCTGACGGCGGGTGCCGTCAAGTAGGAGTGCGCGCCGCCGGGCCGTCCTGGCCGAGGCGCGAGACAAATTAGAGGAGGCGCAACATGGCGAGACTCAGTGCTCCGACCGCCCTCGATTCACGTCGCGTGAGCCGGCGTCAGTTCCTCGGCGCCGCGGCCGGCGCCGGCGTCACCGGTGTCCTCGCCGCGGGCAGGGCACCGGCGTTCGCCCAGACTCGGGAGCTCACCTTCCTGACCGTCGCGAGCTTCGTGCCGGAGACCGACAAGGAGCTGAAGCGGCAGCTCGACGAGTGGGGAGCGAAGAACAAAGTGAAGGTGCGCCTCGATATCATCGCGCACCTGCAGCTCGTGACCAAGAAGGCCTCCGAGGTGCAGGCGCGCTCGGGTCACGACCTCACCGCGCTGGGTCCCGGCCTCGGTGACGCCGACCTCTACTTCGACTATCTGGCCGACCTGAACGATGTCGCGGCCGACGTCGCGCCCAAGAACGGTGGGTGGCTCAATCCGAACGATTACCTCATCCGCGGCAAGTGGAAGCTGCTGCCGTGGTGGATGCCGCCCTTCCCGATGGCGGTGCGCACGGACCTGCTGGAGCAGATCGGCGAGAAGAACCCCGATACCTGGGAAGACTGGCTACGGGTCGGCAAGAAGGGCAAGGCCATCGGGCATCCCTTCGGGACCGCCCTGGGCCACAGCGCCGACGCCAACGTCACCATGCTCTCGATCCTGTGGTCCTACGGCGGCGCCTACGTCGCCAAGGACGGCAAGACGATCGCCATCAACTCGAAAGAGACGCGGCAGGCGATGGACTTCGTCAAGCGCCTCTACGCCGAGGCCATGGACCCGGAGGTGCTGGCATGGGACGACGCCAGTAACAACCGTTGCCTGAACGCCGGCAAGTGCATCGGCATCCACAACCCGATCAGCGCCTACGAGTCGGCCAAGAAGGACAAGATCCTGGTGCCGGGGACGCAGAAAGAGATCGCGGAGGTCATCGACCACATCAACACGCCGCGCGGTCCGGTGGACCGGAAGGCGACGACCGGCTACTGGTGCGTCGGGGTCTGGAACTTCTCGAAGAACCAGGATCTCGCCAAGGACTTCCTGCGCTACCACTTCCAGCCCGACAACCTCTCGAAGTGGGTGGAGGCCGGCCGCGGATTCAACATGCCGTTCCTGGCGAACCTGACCAAACACCCCGTGTACAAGAGCGACAAGCAGTACCGGTACATTCCCGAGGTCGCCAAGGTGTCGGTCCCGCCCTCCTGGCCAGGCCCGACGACCGCAGCGTCCCAGCAGGTGCTCGACCTCTACATCATTCCCGATATGTTCGCACAGCAC
>QHSR01000227.1 GCA_003221635.1 Candidatus Rokuibacteriota bacterium
GAGGGGATCCGGGCCGTGATCGCCGCGCTCAAGCGTGACTTCCCCGACGTCGCGGTCGGCGTGACCGGCAAGCCCGCGCTCCAGAACGACGAGATGGTCGCGGCGTTTCGCGACAGCGGGCGCGCGACGCTCATCGCCTTCGCGCTCACGCTCGGGCTCTTGCTCGTCGCGTTCCTGCGCGTCGGGAAGCCCGTGCTGATGCTCGTCGTCCTCACCATGAGCCTCTGCTGGTCGATCGGCATCGCCACCCTGGTGATCGGCCACCTCTCGCTCTTCTCGGTGATGTTCATCTCGATCGTGATCGGCATCGGCATCGACTACGGCATCTACTTCCTCTTCCGCTACGAGGAGGAGCTGTTTCTCGGCCGCAACCTCCGGGAAGCGATCGAGATCACGGCCGCGCGCAGCGGACCCGGCATGTTGCTGGGCGCGGTGACGGCGGCCGGCACCTTCTACGTCCTGTGGCTCACCGACTTCCGCGGCGTACGCGAGCTGGGGTTCATCGCGGGCACCGCCCTCCTGCTCGCCTGGCTCGCGATGATGACGGTGTTCCCGGCGGCCCTCGTCCTCGTGGATCGACGCCACGCCAGCCGCCCGGCCGGCACGATCCCCCGCGCGATCGCGCTCGAGCGGATCCACGTGCCGCTCGTCGAGCGGCTCGTCGCCTACCCGAAGACCGTGGCGATCATGGCGATCGCGCTGACCGGCATCTCCGCGTGGGGCCTCCGTTACATCCAGTTCGACTACAACCTGCTCAATCTACAGGCCGCCGGCACCGAATCCGTCGCCTGGGAGAAGCGCATCCTGGCGACGGCGGGGCGCTCCGGGTTCGCGGCCCTCGCCAGCGCGGACTCCCTCGACGAGCTGCGACGCAAGCACGCGGCCTTCCGCGCACTCCCGAGCGTGTCGGAAGTCGACTCGGTGCTGCTGCTCATTCCCGAAGACCAGCCGGCGAAGCTCAAGATCATCGGGGACTTCGCCCCCCTGGTCGCGTCGGTCCGGGTGGGCCGGCCGACATCGGTGGACCTGGGGCGGCTCGTCGCCTCCCTCGAGACGCTCAAGCGCCGCTTCGACATCGTCACGAACGAGGCGCCGGAGGGCGAGACCAAGACGAAGCTCAGACTGATCACCGAGGACATCTCGCGACTCATCCTCAGAATCGGCCAGGCGGATCCCCAGGCGAGCGAGCCGGCGCTGACGCATCTACAGAATCAGGTCTATCGCGACTTCGTCCGGAGCTTCCAGCGCCTCCAGGGGAACCTCGCACCCCGGCCGATCGGCCTCGCCGACGTCCCCGCGGAGCTCCGGGCCAAGTTCGTCAGCGATCGCGGGCGCTTGCTCCTCCAGATTCACCCGGCGGTCGACATCTGGGATCGCGACGGTGCGCGGCGCTTCGTCAGCGAGCTTCGATCGGCCGACCCCGACGTTACCGGGACGCCGATCATCACATTCGAGGCGCTGCGCCTGATGGAGCGCGCCTACCAGCAGGGCACGGTCTACGCGATCCTGCTCGTGAGCCTGGTCACGGCGCTCACGCTGCGCCGCGTCCGGGAGACGATGCTGGCGCTCCTGCCGCTCGGTCTCGGTCTGATGTGGGCGTTCGGGCTCATGTACTTCTTCGACCTCAAATTCAACATGGGCAACGTCTTCGGTCTCCCGCTGATCCTCGGCGCCGCGGCCGAGTACGGTCTGAACATCGTGATCCGGTTCATGGAGGGCCGCGATCACGGCGGCCCCCTGATCGCGCGCTCGACGATGATGGCGGTGCTGATCAGCGGGCTCACGACGATCGTCGGGTTCGGCAGCCTGATGGTCGCCGATCACCGCGGCATCTTCGGTCTCGGCCTGCTGCTCACGCTGGGGACCGTCACGAGCCTCGTGGCGTCGCTCGTCGTCCTCCCGGTGCTGCTCAAGTTGATGCCGGGACGGACGGCGACCGCGACCGCCCACCCGATCGTGAGTGAAGGTCCGCCGCTCGCCACCGCCGGCCACGACATCGACCGCGCCCGCTGAGGGGCGAGTCGGCGAACGGGGGCGCCCGGCGGTCACTCCACGCTGACGGAATCGCCGCGCCGGATCGTCCCCGGTGTGAGGACGAAGGCATACACACCGGCGCAGGGGAGCACTCCAAGGCCGCCGGCCTTGATCCTGTTGTGCTCGGCCATCGCGCGCAAGACTCCCGGATCGCGCGGAAGGTCACCCTGCGCTAGCGTGGTCATCACACAGCGCGCCGTGGGGATGATGACTTTCAGGCGTACCTCCCCGACGGTGACGACGCGATGGGACCAGTCGTTCTCGACGAAGCCCTGGCGGTCGGGGAAATCGACGACGAGGTTCGGCCGGAAGCGGCGAGCCTCGAAGCGGTGCTGGGGCGCGAGGTCGCGAAGTCGATCGAGGGTGTTGGTCGTGATGAGGTGGATCGCGCAGAAGTCGAAGAAGGTCCCGGCCGGCGCGCGGAAGGCGGCCGGCACCTCCGTGACAAGGTCCTGCTCCTCCTTGTCGGGGAGAACGGTGCCGTAGAGCCGCGAGCCCTTGACCGCGGGCCAGACCTCCTCGAAGGAGGTACCCGCCGGCGCGCTCGCCAGGAGGGCGACTCGGCGGCCGAGCGCTTCCGAGAGACGGCGACTCAGGCCCGGCTCTTCGCTCGTCACGATCGCGCCATCCGGGAACGTGATGCGTACGGGCGGCGCCGGCGCGTCGAGCTCGGGCGGCTCGACGAAATCCGCGCGAAAGTCGAAGAGCCGGCCCCACTTCCGCGGATGTTTCGCGCTCGCGAGCTTTCCCGTCTCCCCATCGACGAGCCCGTACGCCCGATCGCCGCAGAATCCCCGCTCGGTCGTCTCGCAGGCGTTGAGCTCCTCGCCCATCATCGACTTGACGGGGTAGCGCCAGAGCGAGACGACCGTGCCGGCCATTTCGTCGCTCATCGGTGCCGTCAATCCTCCCGCAGCGCGGCGCTCCTTCGCGTCGGCTCTCGGATTTCCCGTGAAGCGGTGAGCAATAAAGTATCATGCCAGCCGATGCTCGCCCTCGTCGCGCGGCTCAATCCGTCCAAGACCGCCGACGCCAAGCGGCTCGCCGTCCTCTTCGGTGTCGTCTACTTCGCCCAGGGCATGTGGTACCTGCCCAACCAAACGATCACGATCGTCCTCAAGGAGCGCGGGCTCGCCGCGAGCCAGGTCGCCGACTTCTTCCTGATCACGATCATTCCGTGGCTGATCAAGCCCGCGTATGGCCTCCTGTCCGACTTCGTGCCGCTCTTCGGGCGGCGGCGGAAGAGCTACTTCCTGCTCACCTGCGCCCTGGCGGCGGCCGCCGGGCTGATCCTGGCGGGGGGCGACGCGATCGCGTATGGAGAGATCCGGACGGTCGATCTGTTCGGGGTCACGCGTTTCACGCTCGTGCCCGGAGTCGGCCTCTTCACCGCGATGGCGCTCGGCCTCGCGTTCACCGACGTGCTGACGGACGCGATGATGGTGGAGAACGGTCGGCCGCGCGGTCTCACCGGCGCGTTCCAGTCCGTCCAGTGGGCGTGCATCACGGTCGCGTCGGTGCTGGTCGGCGAGCTCGGCGGGTTCCTGGCGGAGGCCCGCAGCCTGCGCGTGGCCTTCCTCCTGGCCGCCTGCTTTCCGCTGATCTCCCTGTTCATGGGCGTCTTCTTCGTCCGCGAGACGCCGGTCCGCGCGGACACGGCCGCGTTCGGCCAGACATGGCGAGCGATCCGCGCGGCGCTGGGCGCCCGGGAGATCTGGGTCGTCGCGGGCTTCATCTTCTTCTTCTGGTTCAGCCCGTCCTTCGGCCCCGCGTTTCTCTACTACCAGACCGATACGCTGAAGTTCAGCCAGCAGTTCATCGGCCGGCTGGCGGCGCTGTCCGCCTTGGGCGGCGTCGTCGGAGCGATCGTGTACGCGCCGCTCTCACGGCGAATGCCGCTCAAGCACATCGTCAACCTCTCGATCGGCGTCGCCACCGTCGGCACGCTGGCGTACCTCCTGTATCGGGACGCGACCTCCGCCGTGATCATCGACATCACCTTCGGCGCCGTCGGCATGATCACCCAGCTGGCGTTCCTGGATCTCGCCGCCAAGGCGTGCCCGCGCCACGTCGAGGCGACGTTCTTCGCCGCGCTCATGTCCGTCTTCAACCTCGGGCAGCAGCTCTCACAAAACGTCGGAGCACGCCTCTACGACACGCTCGGGTTCACACAGCTCGTGTACATCTCGGCGGCGATCACGGCGCTCGCCTGGGTCCTGGTCCCGCTGGTCAGAATCGACCGCATCGAGGCGAAGGCCCGCGAGGAGGCGGCGGCCCACGCAGAGGCGGCGGCGCCCTAGCCGTCCGTCTCTGGCTCTTTCACCGCGCCGCGAGTTGCCGCCGCGTGGGCGCGCCGGAGCCAGCGCAGCGCTCGCTCCATGTCCTCGACTTCTTCCACGTCCAGCTCGACCCATCCCTTCCGCGCAAAGCGCCGGTGCGGGCGAACCCGGGCGTCGCCGAGGGCGCGGGCCTGATCCTCTCCGGTGAGCCGGATCCAGAGATCGCGCTCCTTCTCGCGCAGGGGAAAGCACGCGAAGAGCGTCTCGCCGACGAAGTAGCCCCATCGCCCGAACATCGGCGTGATCCGGACGCCCGGCCAGCGCGCCAGCGTCTCGTTGAGCCGTTGCGCCGGGCCCGCGCCGCCGCGCTCGAGGGCGCGACGGGTCTTGCGCCCCTTGCCCATGCCGCGGAATCGCCTGTTCATTCCCCAAAACCGTTGGGCATTCTGCCATTGACAGGCGCGCCGTCGCCATGCGAAAAGTTTCATTGCTGATGTCGACGCGAGTGAAATTCGCCCCGGTCGAAGGGGCGGCGGCGCTCTTCACGCCCGCCTTCTGCGAGTATCTGACGCGACTCCACGAGCACCTGGACGCGCGGGCCCACGACCTTCGCCAGCGCCGGGTCGCGGTGCTGGAGCGCGCGCTGCGGCAGCACGTGCTGCCGGCTCACCCGCCGGCCAGCGAGGCGACCGTCGGCGCGTGGCGGGTCCCGCCGATGCCCGACGAGCTGAAGAAGCCGGGGATCGAGATCTCGGGCCCGTGCTCGATCACCTCCATGTTCATCAACGCGCTGAATCCCGGGCCCGAGGGCGAGCGCGCCGCCGGCGATCTGGACGACGACGAAGACTCGGGCGGCCATCGCCTGATCGACACGGTACGCTCGGCCAACAACCGCCTGGCCGCCGTGAACCGAGAGCTGTCCTTCGTCGACCGCGAGCGTAACCGGAGCTATTCGATCGCCGACGGCGAACTGCCGTTCTTCATGCACCGGGAGCGCGGGCTGCATCTCGACGAGCCGGACGTCACCGTGGACGGCAAGCCCGTGAACGCCGCGCTCCTCGGCACCGCCCTCACCCTCTTCTACGCCGGGCGGGCCCAGGCCGGCCGGGGGCAGGGCATCTACTTCTACCTCCCGAAGCTCGAGGCCGCCGCCGAGACCCGCTGGTACCGGGACCTGTTCGACCTGAGCCAGACGCACCTGCCGTTTCTCGGCGAGGCGACGATCCGGGCGATCGTGCTCGTCGAGTCGCTGCCGTGCGTGTACGAGATGGAGGAGATGCTGTACGAGCTCGGTCCCTACGCGGCGGGACTCAACGCCGCGCGCTGGGACCTCAAGGCCTCGATCTTCGAGTTCGTCATGACGGATCCCGACCAGGTGTGGCCGGATCGGTTCGGCGTGGACATCAAGACGACGCCGTTCCTGGCGAACGTCTTCCGCCGGCTCGTGGCGATCTGCCTCAAGCGCGGGGCGGTCCCGATCGGCGGCATGGCCACCGCGCTCCCGAGCCCCGACCCCGACATCAATCGCGCCGCCGCCGAGGCGATCCGCGCGGACAAGCAGTGGGAGGCCGAGCAGGGCTTCATCCGCGGCTGGGTCGCGCACATCTTCCACATGAAGACCGCCGGCGACCCGTTCAAGAAGCTGATCGGCTCCGGCTGGAAGCCGACGGCGCAGATGGCGGACCCCGACAACTACCCCGTCGCGATCAAGGTGCCCGAGGGCCCCGTCACGGTCGAAGGCACGCGGCGCAACGCCCGCATGCTGATCGAGTACGTCGAGGGCTGGCTCGGCGGGCGCGGCGCCAAGGGCATCGACAGCCTCGAGGGCAAGCCCGGGATTCATCCGGCGCTCATGGAGGATCTCGCGACCGGCCGCATGTCGGTGGCTCAGATCGCCCAGCGCATCATTCATCGCGCGCGGGAGACCCGAACCGGCGCCGAGCACGACGCGGCGCTGGTGAAGCGGCTCCTCGGCGAGGAGCTCGCGGATATCCTCGCGCGGCGCCAGGGCGCCGAGACGCACGCGCGCTACCGCAAAGCGGTCAAGATCGCCATGCGGTGGATCAAGAACTACACCGAGCTGAACTTCCGGAGTCTCGGCGCCTACAGCCGCGCCGAGCTCGACCGGATCGCCGCCGCGCCCGACGCGCTCTGACATACATGGGGGGCCTCGAATGGCCCCCCAAGCCCCCCAGCGCTCGGAAGCGCCCCGGCGCAAGCCGTGGCGCTCCTCGATTCTGCAACAGGCCACGGGGCCTCGGGGTCACCTTCCTGGGTTCATCGGTTAACGCGATCCGGCGTCGCGCGATCCACTCATGAAACAGTCCGCAACGGGCATCATCGTACATGGCGTCAGCGAGCCACCGGGAGACTTCTTCGAGGTTGACTCCCGGTAGGTCCGCCTTCGCTGCCTTCGGAAACACGGCGGTGAATCCTTCGCAAAAGAATTGCCTGGATTTCCGAACGGGAGCGTCCGGGATGCTCGAGTCGACTCCGCCGTGAGCGCGTGTCGGCTTCGCACTCGGCCTTCTGTTTGCCTGGCGGCCGACCTGTCCTCGGCATGGCGCCACTGCCCGCCGCCGTCGGTGAATCGTGACCAGGGCCTTCTTGGCTTTTAGCCGCTCAGGCGTCCGGCGGTGCGGCGGGCAGCTCGATGACGAACCGCGCACCTCCGCCCGGGCGATTCTCGACGCGGAGCGTGCCTCGTTGATGCTCGATGATGGTGTGCGACACCCAGAGACCCAGGCCTGTACCTTCACCCGCCGGCTTCGTGGTCGAGAACGCCTCGAAGATTCGCAGGAGCAGCTTCGGCGGAATGCCAGGGCCGGTATCGAGCACTTCCAGCCGGACGTGGTGCGCTTCGGCGTCCACGAGCCGGAGGGTGAGCACGCGCGGGCCGGCGTGGGCCGCCATCGCCTGGTGCGCGTTCTGGACCAGATTGAGCAGCACTTGCTGGATCCGCGTTTTGTCCGCAAGGACCGCGGGGACGCGTTCTAGCTCGGTGACGACCTGGATCCCGTCCCGCTGCAGCTCGTGACTCTTCAGCTCGACCACCCACTCGACTTGCTCTCGCAGATCACATCGTTCGCCCTCGAGCGAGTGACCCCCAGCGAACTGCAGGAGGTTCTGAAGCAGCCGCACGGCAACCGACGTCTCCTCGACGATCGTGTGGAGGAACTGCCGGCTGGTCACCGAAACGTCCGACCTCATCAACGACAGCTCAGCGAGGCCGAGGATCGTCGTCAGTCGATTTCGAATCTCGTGCGCGAGCCCCGACGCCAGCTTCCCGGCCGTCGAGAGCTTCTCGCCTTCGATGAGTTGGGCCTCGACCACCTGGAGGTCCTCGCGCTGGCGCCGGGTGTCCGAATGGAGCTGCGCATTGGCGAGGGCGAGGCCGATCTGATTCGCGCTCGCTTCGACGAGCGCGATCTCGGACTGGGTGAATGGCTCGGAGGCTCGACGGCCAAGCGACAGAACACCGAGCGGCCGTCCGCGGTTCTTGACCGGGACGCAGACGAACGCGCGGATCCCTTCTTCATCGACCACCGCCCGCGTGGACGGCCCGAGATCGATGGACGCGCCCGCGTCCGCCAGGTCAACCGTGTGACCGCTCGCCGCAACGCGACCGAGGACGCCCTGGCCGGCCGGCAGCACCCGAAGGAGTTCCCGCAGGCGGGGCCGCAGGCCCCGGTCGCCGCGAAGGTGTAGCATCGCTCCGTCTGCGGACAGCAGATGCAGGCTCGAGATCTCGTGACCGGTCACCTGGGTGAGCGCGTCGAGCGCGATGCGCAGCACCTCGTCGACGTCGAGGCTCGCGCTGATCGCCTCACCGATGACGTGCACGATGCGGAGATGAGGCTCGACGTGCAGCCGCCGGAAGCCGTCCGACCGCCTGACGAGATCATCGAGCTGCGACCACTGCCGGTCGGAGAGATTGAGGAAATGGAACGCGCATCCATCGAAGTCGGCGCGCACGACAACCGACGCGACGTCCAGGCGCGTCTCGCCGTCGGGCAGCGTCAGCGTCAGCATCGCCTCCTGCCCGGGTCGGGTCACGCCGCCCGCGCCGATCTTGACCCCCGTGGTGCTGAGATTGACCGATGTCGACTCCCATTCGCGCCCGTTCGACTCGCGGGCTCGGACCGGCAGCGCGACGGGCGTGCGCGGGGCGCGCCGCCGCTCGAGCGGCGCGTCGGGACGAGCCAAGGGACGCGATTCAAGACATCCGAGCACCTCGGCCAGGCGTTGGAGGGCGACCGGCTTTCCGATGAAGTCGAACGCGCCCGACCGTAGACAGTCCTGGGCTTGGCTCTCCGTCGCCCTGCCGGAAATCACCACGGTCGGGACGCGCAGCTCGCGCACCACCTGAAGCTTCAAGAGATCGCTGCCGCTCATCCCGGGCAAGCAGATGTCGAGCAGCATCGCTTCGTGGCGCTCGGCACGGAGCGCGTCGAGCGCCGCTTCGGCGGTATGGACGACGACCGGCTGATGACCCACCTCGCGAAGGAACTCGGCGAAGACCTCGCACAGGGCCCGATTGTCTTCGACCACCAGCACGCGCATGAAGGCAGCCTCTCTTTCCCTGTTCTGCACGGAACGGCAAGCTGTCTGACGCTGTGCTGAGGGGAGTTTGAGCAAGCGGCGTACCAGCGACAAGATTGCGTCCACCCGTCGTAACTGGCCGGAGAAAAGGTTGATTTTTCGCGCCATTTCCGGAAGTTCTGGCGGTGGGGCTCGCGACAGGAAGTAATCCTTACACAGTGTTTGATTTTCGGTAACGCGACGCGGCGAGCAAGGCGACGCTTCCCAGGTGGCCTATGGTCTCCACGCCCGTCGAGCCATCGCCTCGGCGTCGCTGATGACCTCGACGACAGCGGGGCAACTGGAGGCGAGGGCTTTCTCCAGCGCGGGCCTGATGAAAGCGAAGATCGCGCGGGACACGAAGGCGAAGCTGCATCAGAAGGCCCGCGCCGGTCATGCGGCAGGCGCGACAGTGTTCGGCTACAACCTGATCGACGTGGACGGCCATAAGGAACGCAGCGTGAACGCCGAGCAGGCGAAGGCCGTCGTCCGCGTCTTCGAGATGTCCGCCGCTGGCTTCGGCAACCGTCGCATCGTCACGGCGTTGAACGCTGAGAGTGTCCCGCGCCTACGGCTCGCGGCTGGTCGAAGGCGGCGATCAAGAGCATTCTCCGGCGTGATGTCTACCTCGGGCGCGTGACATTCGGTAAGACACGGAACGACGCGAAGAGCGGCGTGGCCGAGCGCCGCGTGGCGGTCGATCAGAAAGGCTGGTTCGTGGTTCAGAACGACGGGCTCAGGATCATCTCGGACGAGCTATGGGGCCGGGTCGAGCGACGTCGGCGGAAAACCAATCAGACGTTCGTCCGCAATCAGCAGGGCCAGCTACACGGGCGTCCCGAGTCCGGGCTCGTCTCGAAGCACTTGATGAACGGTGTCGGCCGATGCTTCGAGTGCGGCGGGCCTCTGATCTTCGTTCACCGGGGCGGGAAGCACGCGCACCGCGAGCGGCTGGTCGCTGCGCTCGCCACCGGGAGTAAGAGTGCGGCCGTCATTGATGAGATCACGAAGCGTGAGGCAGCGATCGAAGTGCTGAAGGTGACCCCCCAAGCCCCCCGCGCTCGCAAGCACCCCGGCCTAGCCGTGGCGCTCCTCGATTTCCGGATAGTCCTTGGGGGCCCCGACGGGCCCCCGGACGGGCTCAGCGCGGCCCGCTCTTGTCGTCCGCCAGCACCTCCCGGATCGCCGCTTCGGGCACCCGGATCTCGACGCCGGCGCGCTCCTCCTGCAGGAGCATCGCGACCCGCGAATCGCGCTCGGCCCAGCCGCGGTTGAGCGCCTCGGTCATCTCCTCGAGGGTGATGTTGGCGAGTCGCATCGGTACCTTGTGCTCGCGGCCGAGGGCGGTCGCCAGGGTGACGTCCTTGTGGGCCAGCCGCAACGCGAACGACGGCGGCTCGAACTTGGCCGGCAGGAACTGATCGGCCAGGCCGTCGAACGTCCGCCGTCGGCCGCCCGCGCCCTGGCGTACGGCCTTCCACAGCGCGATGGGCTCGACGCCCGCCTTGACGCCCATCGTGAAGACCTCGGCCAGCGCCGTCTGAATGATGTAGCCGGCGCAATTGTGGACGAGCTTCGCCACCGAGCCGGCGCCGATCGGGCCGACATAGTAGGGTTGATCGCCGATCGCGTCGAGCACCGGCCGGTAGCGCTTGAAGACGTCTTCGTCTCCCCCGACCCAGAGGGCCAGCCGCCGCGACTCGGCGCCGCGCGGGCCGCCGCTCACCGGCGCGTCGAGCATGTGGATGCCGCGGCGCTTGAACACCTCATGGATCCGCCGCACGAGCGCTGGCGAGTTGGTCGACAGATCGAAATACACCTTGCCCGCCGCGAGCCCCGCGACGAGGCCTTGCTCGCCGAGGGCGACCGCCTCGACTTCCGGCGGACCGGGCAGCGACGTGAACACGACCTCTACTGCCTCGGCCACGGCGCGCGGCGTTTCGGCCCAGGAGGCCCCGCCCTGCAGGTGGGGCGCCGCCGCCTCGCGGCGCACGTCGTTGACCACGAGCTGGTGTCCCGCCTTCATCAAGTTGGACGCCATGTGGCGCCCCATGGTGCCGAGCCCGATGAACCCGACCTTCATGGCTTCCTCGCGTCGAAGACCCGCCGAGCGATCTGGCCGGCGGTCATGGCCGAGGGCCAGCCCGCGTAGAACGCGAGGTGCGTGATGACCTCGCCGATCTCTTCGCGCGTGACGCCGTTGGTCAGCGCGCGCTCCAGGTGCCCCGGAAGCTGATCGGTGCGGTACATGGCGGTCAGCGCCGCAACGGTGATCAGGCTGCGGTCGCGCTTAGAGAGTCCCGGTCGCTCCCAGACATCACCGAAGAGCACCTTCTCACTGAGATCGATGAGCTTCGGCGCGACTTGCCGGACCACGTCACGGGCGGTTGGTGCGGAGGGCTGTGTGCTCACGGTCTGCTCCTTTCGGGTTCACGGGGGAATGCGCTACGGCTCGGACTCTACCCGCTTCCGGCGTTTGACGCCAGTCACGGGCGCTGCTAGCATCCCGACCACAAATCCGAACGCCCCGGGAGGGCACGTATGCGCAGATCATCTACGCTCGCCTCCATCGCGCTGATGGCCGTCCTCGTGCTCCTGTCACCGGTCACCGGCTACGCGCAGGACGGACGCGCGGCCCTCGAGGCCGTCGCGAAGGCGATGGGCGCCGGCGGCGTCAAGTCGATCCAGTACTCGGGCAGCGGCGTGAACTTCTTCGTCGGCCAGAGCTACAGTCCGGATATGCCCTGGCCCCGGTTCGTCGTCAAGAGCTACACGCGCGCGGTGAGCTACGAGACCGCCAGCATCCGGGACGAGCTGGTGCGGACGCTGGGCGAAACCCCACAGCGCGGCGGCGGCGCCGGCGGACTGGCTCCCGGCGGGGAGCAGCGCCAGATCTTCGTGGCGCGCGGCGATTTTGCCTGGAACGTGGTCGGTGATGCGACCAACCCGGCGCCAGTCGCGCTGCTCGATCGGCAGCTCCAGCTCTGGACCACGCCCCACGGCGTCGTCAAGATGGACCTGGTGGAAAAGATTGACGCCGTGGTCTCGAACGCCGTGCTCGGCGACATGCCGGTCGAGATCCGCTATGCGGCCTACAAGGACTTCGCCGGAGTGAAATTCCCGACGAAGATCCGGCAGACGATTGGCGGCCACCCCGCCCTCGATCTGACGGTGACCGATGTCCAGCCCAACGCCGCCGTGAACATCCCGATACCCGACCCGATTTTCCAGACGCCCGCGCCCTACGCACGGGTGACGACCCAGATGGTGGCGGACGGGGTCTGGTACCTGACCGGCGGCACGCACCACAGCGCGGTGATCGAGATGAAGGATCACCTGATCGTGGTGGAAAGCCCGATCAACGACGACCGTGCCGCCGCTGTGCTCGCAGAGATCAAGATGCTCTCGACCAAGCCGATCAAGTACGTGATCGCCACCCATCACCACTTCGATCACTCCGGTGGGCTCCGGGCCTTCGCGGCGGAGGGCGTGACCGTCATCGCTCACGACGCGAACAAGGCCTTTCTCGAGAAGGCGCTGGGCGCTCCGGCCGCCGTGAATCCTGATCGCCTGGCAAAGTCCGGCCGCAAGGGAACGGTGGAAGGCATGAGGGATCGCCGCACGCTGACCGACGGGACCCGGACGGTGGACCTCCACCTCATTGCCGCCAACATCCACCATGCCGGAATCATCATGGTGCACCTCCCCAAGGAAAAGCTCCTGATCGAGGCCGACGTCTACACCCCGCTGGCCCCGAATGCGCCACCGCCGACGGCCGTGAACCCGACCTGGGTGAGCCTGGCGGACAACATCAAGCGGCTCAATCTGAGCGTGGACCAGATCCTGGCGCTCCACGGCCGGATGGTGCCGCTCGTCGAGCTGCACAGGGGGATAGGCCACTAGCCTCCGTAGAAGACCTTGTCGCCGAGATCCTTCAGCCAGAGCGTCGCGTCGTCGGCCCGCCCGTCGGGCGTCTTCGTGAGCCCCACCTCGACCACCTTGCCGACGAAGATGGAATGATCGCCCTTCTCGACGGTCGCCTCGAGCGTGCACTCGATGAACGCCGGCGTGCTGGTCAGGATCGGCGCGCCCGTCGTGCCCGGACGGAAGGGCTCGCCCGAGATCGTGTCGCCCTTCCGCTCGGCCGGCTTGAAGAACGTGAAGGCGAGCGCCTGCTGCCCCTTGCCCAGGACGTTCAAGGCAAACGCTTTCGAGTCCTTGATGAGTGCGTGGGCATGGGAGTCGGTCTTGACGCCGACCGCGACCAGGGGCGGCTCGAATGAGGCCTGGGTCACCCAGTTGACGGTGCCCGCGGCCACACGGCCGTCCGCGTGGGCCGCTGTCAAGACGTAAAGGCCGTAAGGAATCATCCGGAGCGTGGTCTTCTTCGCGTTGGGGTCCATGGCTTCCTCCCGCCCGGGAGGATACGGCGGATGCCGGCCCTGGTCCAGCAGTCCCGACGGCTTTGCGCACCCGGAGCCGTTTCGCGTACCATCGGCCCAAGACGGCACATCGCGAGGAGGAACCCATGCCGCTGACAGAGCTCAATCACTATTTCATCCGGGCGAACAACCTCGAGAAGACCAAGGACTTCTACTGCGAGGTGCTGGGCTTCGAGGTCATGCCGCGGCCGAGCTTCCCCTTCCCGGGCTACTGGCTGGGGGTGAACGGCAAGATCCAGGTCCACATGGGGCCGGACGGCATCGACAACGCCGAGCTCTATTATCTCGGCACCCCGAAGGGCGCGGTGACGGACCACGCGGGCGTGGTCGACCACATCGCATTCCTCGCCACCGAGCCCGGCGGTTTCATCCGGCGACTCAAGGCGCGAGGTCTCGAGTTCCAGCCGCGCTCTCTTCCGGAGTTCGATCTGTACCAGATCTTCATCAAGGACCCGAACGGGCTCACCATCGAGCTCAATTTCTTCGGGCTCAAAGACGTTCAGGACTGGGGCGGCGAGGACTACTCGAAGATGCCCCAGGTCGCCAGCATGCGCGCATGACGGGATCCGTCCCGGCGTCCGCGAGGAGAGCATGGTGATGAAGCGAGCGTTCGGATTCCTTTCCATCGCCGGGACAGTCGCGCTGCTGATCGGCGGGGCCACCGTGGCCTCGGCGCAAACGCCCCCGGGCGCGACGGCAGAGGTGCGGGCGATCAGCGGCGCCAAAGCGTACATGCAGGCGAAGGGCCTCACATCGCTCAAGCTCAACATGATGATGCCGTCCATCTTCACCGCCGGCAGCACGCTGGAGATGGCGATTTTCGAGAAGGAGACCGGCATCGGGGTCAACTACTTCGAGGTCGGCATCTTACAGATCCAGGCCAAGGCCATGTCCGAGGCGGTCGCCAAGAGCGGGAGCTTCGACTTCTGGATCGGCGACCCGATCTCGCTGCCGGATCTGGTGGAGGCCGGGCTGGCCCGTCCCATCGACGACCTGGTCGCCCGCGGCAAGGCCGATCTCGATGACATCGTTCCGGGCTTTCAGGAGCAGGCCCGCTACAAAGCCAAGACCTACGGCCTCGTCGCCGACGGCGACAACTTCATCATGACGATCCGCAAGGACCTCATCGACGCCCCCGGCGAGCGGGAGAAGTTCAAGGCCAAGTACGGCTGGGAGCCCGGCTGCCCCGACACGTACGAGCAGTGGTACCAGCTCGCGGAGTTCTTCACGCGCGACCCGAAGGGGACCGGGGTGCCCGAGGTGTACGGGGCGATGGGTTACCGGGCCCGTGGCTGGGGCTGGCGCTGGTGGCTGCAGCAGTTCTACGCCAAGGGCGGGGTGCCGTTCGACGACGGCATGAAGCCGCTGATCGCGGGCAAGGAAGGCGTGGAGGCGCTCCGCGACTACATCGCGCTCACCAAGTTCATGCCCAAGGACATCCTCGGGTGGGCGACACCGCAGGCCTATCCGTTCTACGCGGGCGGCAACGCCTTCTCGATCATGACCTATCCCTCGATCGCGATCGCGGCCGAGCATCCCGAGCGTTCGAAGGTGGTCGGCAGGAATCGCTACTGCCTGGTGCCGGGCTACATGGTGGGCGGCAAGCTCGTCCGCCGCTCGCTGCAGGGGTACGGCAATATTTTTTATGTCTCCAACTACGCCAAGCACCCCGAGGCGGCCTACTGGCTGGCCCAGTACATGACCAGCAAAGAGGTCTCCGCGCGACTCGTCGCCGGGCCCAACTCGGTTTACGACCCGTACCGGTGGTCGCACCTCACGGATGCGCGCGTCATCAAGGCGCGGACGAAGGAGATGGTGGAGACCCACCTCAAGAACGCGCAGGTGATGGCGCCGATGATCCTGATCCAGGGCGCCGTGGAGTACAACGACGTGCTCGACCAGAACATCCAGGAGGCCCTCCTCGGAAAGATCACGCCCGAGGACGCGCTCAAGACCACGGCGGCCGCCTGGGAGAAGATCACCAACCAGATCGGCCGCCGCCAGCAGATCGAGGGCTGGAAGGCGCTGAAGCCCGCCTACCCGACCAAGAACGTCCCGGAGTGAGGGGGTGACGGCGGCGGGGACGCCGGCGGCCGCGGACGGTCTGCGCCGCTGGCTGGAGCGGGAGCGGGTCTTCAAGTGGGTGCCGTTCGTCCCCGTGCAAGGGCTCTTCGCCCTCCTCCTGCTCCCGAACTTCCTGCTTCTGGTCTACCTCTCGCTCCTGTCCTGGCGGATCACGCGAGGGGCGTGGTGGAGCTCCGCCTTCACCGGGCTCGACGCTTTCCAGCGCGCTCTCGAGGACACGCGCTTTCTGTGGGCGCTCGGCCGTACCTTCGCCTTCGCGGCGGCAGCGGTGCCGCTCGAGCTGCTGCTGGGCTTCGGGCTGGCCTTGCTCTGCCGCCGCTCCTTCCATGGTCGTCGGTTCTACACCAGCGTGTTCCTGCTGCCGATGATGATCGTCCCCGCCGTGGTCGGCTACGATCTGTCGATGCTGCTCATCGACCAGGGACCGTTCAACCAGCTCCTGAGCCTGCTCACCGGCCGCACCATCACGGTGCGGTGGCTCTCCGAGTACACGCCCGCCCAGCTTGCCGTGATCGGGGCCGACGTCTGGCAGTGGACCGCGCTCGCGTTTCTCGTCTTCACGTCCGGCCTCGCCGGGTTGCCCGAGGAGCCGATCGGGGCTGCCCGCGTGATGGGCGCGAGCCGCTGGCAGATCTTCTGGCACGTCGAGCTGCCCCTCCTGAAGCCGGTCATCGCCATCGCGGTGATCCTGCGCTCGATGGAGGCCCTCAAGATCTTCGACTACCCGATGCTGCTCACCCAGGCCGGGCCCGGCAACGCCACCGAGACGGTCGCCGTCTACCTCTGGCGCGTTGGCTGGGAGTTCGCCCGCGTCTCCGACGCCGCCGCCATGTCGCTCATCCTCCTCGTGGCGGTGGCCCTGTACAGCCTCGTCGCCATCCGGATCCTCCGTCGCGAGCGGCAGCGACTCGCCGAGGAAGGCGCGGCGTGAGGCGACGAGGGCGCTGGCTCTTCCCGGTCGTTCGTCATGCGCTCCTGCTGGCGTGGACGGCCGTCACGCTCTTCCCGATCTACTGGATGCTGATGACGTCGTTCAAGCACGCGGGGGAATGGGTGACGTGGCCGCCCCGCTGGTTCCCTCACGAGCCCACGCTGGTCAACTACGTGAAGGTCCTCACCCCCGGCACGTCGACGTTCGAGCTGGGCCGGCAAACGCTCAAGATCCTGAAACCGATCGGGGACAGCCTCATCGTCTCCGGGGTCGGCGCCCTGCTCGCGGTCGTCCTCGGCAGCGCTCTGGCCTACAGCTGGGCCCGCTTCGGCACCGGCGGGCGGAGCTACCCGTACAACATCCTCTCGATCCGGATGGTGCCGCCGATCGTCATCGCCGTGCCGTTCGTCGTCTACTTCGTCACGCTACGACTCCTGGACACCTACACGGGGCTGATCCTCGTCTACGTGGCCACGTGCCTGCCGTACGTGATCTGGATGATGCTGGCCTTCGTGGAGGAGGTGCCGGTGGAGCTCGAGCGCGCGGCCCGGCTCATGGGCGCCTCGCGCTTCAGAGTGCTGCGTTCGGTCGTGCTTCCGCTCACCGCCTCCGGCCTCGTGGTGACCTTCCTCTTCGTCTTCATCCTGAACTGGAGCGAGCTCCTGCTGGCCATGACGCTCACCAACACCGAGGTCTCCACGATCCCCATCCAGCTCAACAAGTTCCAGTCCGCCAACGAGGGCCGCGACTATGGACCGCAGGCCGCGATCGGCACGATCGCCACGCTGCCGGTGATCGTGCTGGGCTTCGTCATCCAGAAGCACCTGCTGCGTGGCTTCAGCTTCGGGCTCCTCCGGAAATAAGACGTGGCCGGGATCCAGCTGGAGCGACTGACGAAGGTGTTCGGCGCCACCCGCGCCGTCGACGGGATCGACTTGACGATCCCGGACGGCGAGTTCGTCGTCCTGGTCGGGCCTTCGGGCTGCGGCAAGACGACGACCCTCAACATGATCGCGGGGCTGGAGGCGCCGACCGCGGGGGATATCTGGATCGGCGCGGCCCGGGTCACCGACTGGGAGCCCGGTGAGCGCAGCCTGGGCATGGTCTTCCAGAGCCTGGCGCTCTTTCCGCACATGACGGTCTTCGACAACATCGCTTTTCCGCTCCGGATCAAGCGCGTCGCTGCCGAGGAGATCGCCCGGCGGGTCCGTACGGTCAGCGACACCGTCCACGTGGGACACCTGCTCGGCAAGCGCCCGGCCACGCTGTCGGGCGGCGAGGCGCAGCGGGTGGCGCTGGCTCGCACGCTGGTCGTGCAACCCACGGTCTTCCTGATGGACGAGCCGCTCTCCAGCCTCGACGCCAAGCTTCGCGTCGAGATGCGGACCGAGCTCAAGCGCCTGCACGCGGCGCTCCGGTCGACATTCGTCTACGTCACCCACGACCAGGCGGAGGCCATGACGATGGCCGACCGCATCGTCGTCATGCACCAGGGGCGGATCCAGCAGGTGGGGCGGCCGCTCGAGATCTACGGCGATCCGGCGAATCGCTTCGTGGCGGGCTTCTTCGGGGTACCGGCGATGAATTTCGTGGAGGGCGAGCTCCGCCCGGATACCAATGGCGCTCGTTTCGTGGCCCAGGCCCTTGGCGCGACCCTCCCCGGACAGTCGATCGTCGCTGGTCCAGCCAGCCTGGGCATCCGACCCGAGCACGTGCGGCTCGCCGACGGGCGTGAGAGCTGGCCGGCCACGGTCAGCCTGATCGAGCCGCTTGGCGACGAGACACTCGTCTTCCTCGACTACGGCGGGCCGGCCTCGCTCGTCGCAAAAGTGGATGCCGAGGAGAAGCTGGCCGTCGGTGACCGCCGGTCGTTCACGCTCCGTCTGGACAGAGTCCTGCTGTTCGACGGTACGACCGGAGGGAGGATCATGGGGTGATGCGCTGAGGGCCTCGGCCCTCAGCGCGCCGCCGCGCTGGCGGCGTCCATCACCGCCTCGGGCGTGTCCGGGTCGATGGAGCAGTCGGGACCCAGTAAGAGGAAGCGCCCGCGCATCTCGGCGATGGCCCGGCGGCCGCGGGCCTCGACCTCACTCGGCGGCAGGCCGGCCACGACGGGCTTGGCGGGCAGCCCGCCGAGCACGGCCCGGCCGGTACGCCGATGGCCGTCGGCCAGCGAGGGGTTGCCGGGGACTGTGGCCCAGCTCAGTACCGTCGCCGGATAGTCGGCGAACTCGTCGAAGAGAACCTCCGGCCCGCAGACATGGAGCACGTTGAAGGGCGCGGTCTCGACGCTCCGGAGGATGCGCAGATCGTACGGCCGCTGGAAGCGGCGACATTCCGCGGCGCTGGAGAGCTCCCGCGTCGCCATGTTGGTGGCGTAGAAGAGCCCGTCGGCGCCCGCCTCCACGGCGGCGCGCGCATAGTCTCCCAGCGTCACCGCCATCGCGTCCAAAGCATGGTCCATCGCCGCCGGCTCCGAACGCATCAGCGGCAGCGCCGTCGTGCGTCCTCCCACCAGCAGATAGGGCAGGACCATGAGCGGTGAGAACACCGTCCAGATGATGGGCGTCTCGGCGCCCATCGCTTTCCGGATGGCCTGCAGCGCCTGGAGCTGCTCGCCGAGCGCGCCGGTCCGGGCATCGGCGGGCTCGAGCCGGCGCAGGTCCGCCGCGGTCGCCAGCGGCGCCCGGGTCACCGTGTAAGGCGTGGCCCGCTCGCGCGAGGGCGCGTAGCGGAGCCCCCACATCTCGGCGAAGCACTGAGCTCGGCTCTGCGGCTTGAGGAAGTCCCACTCGAAGCGGCGCGCCAGCCGGAGCGTCTCGGCGGCGAGAGTCTCGGCCGAGTTCTCGGTGGCGAAGTTGTGCAGCCAGAGGCTCACGGGCACCCGGTCCACCGGCGCGCCCCGTACGGCCGCCATGACGCGCTCGCGCCTGGTCATGCTGAGCCTCCCGGAGCGCGCGACGCGATGCGCAGCGAAAGCGTCGGATTCACGTCAGCCGATCATAGTACAGTTGCGCGCCAGGAGGGCGATCCGCCATGTACGAAGTCTTTGCGCTCAAGTACGGGGAGCGGGACACGACGAAATGCCAGTTCTTCTATCGCGAGTCCTCGCACGAGAAACTCACCCTCGACTATTTCGTGTGGCTGATCCTCGGCGGTCCCCACCCGCTCCTGGTGGACACCGGGTTCCTCGACGACGACGCGCGCGCGCGGGGGATCCGTAACTACGTGAGCCCGGCGGCGATGGTCGAGCGCGCGGGGATCAAGGCCAGCGACATTCCGATTTCGCTCATTACCCATCTTCACTATGACCACTGGGCCGGCCACAGCCTGTTCCCGAATGCGGAGTTCTGGATCCAGGGAGAAGAAGTGGCGTTCTGGACCGGGCCCTTCGGCCGGACCCCGGCCTTTCGGGGGTCGGCCAACGTCGACGCGCTGGCGCGACTGGTGACCTTGAACTACGCGAACAAGATCCGGATCGTCGACGGCGACCACGAAGTGTGGCCGGGAATCCGAGTCCACCGCGTCGGCGGCCACACCGCCGGGCTCCAGATCGTCACCGTCGAGACCCGGCGAGGCACCGTCGTCCTCACGTCGGACGCCTCGCACTTCTACCACAATGTCGAGACGCGCCAGCCCGTTCAGATCATCACGAGCCTGCCGGAGATGCTCACGGCCTTCGAGACGATCGACACCCTCGCGGGCTCCGCGAAGCTGATCGTCGCGGGTCACGATCCGCAGGTCGCCGAGCGGTTCAAGCCGGTCGAGCCGGGCATCATCAAGATCGCCTGAGCACACAGGAGGACCGCCGGCAGGAGCGCAACACCCGTCACCCGGCGGCCTGACCCCCTGCCCGCCGGACTCCCTGTGTTAACGTGGCTTACCGCCCGTGGAACCTCGGGCCGGGGGAAGCTATGCCGACGTCCGCCACCATGAAGGCCGTGGTCCTCCACGGCGCCGACGACATGCACGTCGAGGCCTGGCCGCGACCCGAGCCGGGGCCGGGCGAGGTGCTGCTGAAGGTCGAGGTGGCGTCGATCTGCGGCACCGACGTGAAGGTGCTGCACCGCACCCTCATGGGGCAGCCCGCCGGTCCCTTCGTGATGGGGCACGAGTACGCGGGCACCGTCGCCGGTCTGGGTCCGGGCGTCGACGAGTTCCGGGTGGGCGATCGGGTGGCCGTGGAGGTGCACAAGGGCTGCGACCGCTGTGACAACTGCATCAAGGGCTGGTACACCTCCTGCCTGAACTACGGCGACGTCTCGAAGGGCCACCGCGCGAAGGGCCTCACCTGCGATGGCGGGTTCGCCGAATACGCGGTCAACCACATCAACACCCTCTACCGGCTGCCGGAGAACCTGAGCTTCGAGCAAGCCTGCATGGTGACGACAGCGGCCTCGCCCCTCTGGGCCATCGACCTGATGGGCGGCTACGTCGCCGGTGAGACCGTGCTCGTGCAGGGCCCGGGGCCCATCGGGCTCATCGCCGTTCAGCTCTGCAAGGCTCTCGGCGCCGCGCGCGTCATCCTCACCGGCACCCGCGACTCGCGGCTCACGATCGGCAAGCGGCTGGGGGCGGACTTCACGATCAACGTCCGCACGGAGAGCCTCGTCGAGCGCGTGCGCGAGATCACGGGCGGGCGCGGCGCCGATTGCGTGCTCGAGTGCGCCGGGGGGCCCACCTCGATGCAGGAGGCGCTCGAGAACGTCAAGCGGGGCGGGCGCATCGGCGTGGTCGCCTGGTACGCAGGCCCGGTCGAGGTCGACATGAACCTGGCCGTGCGCTCCAACGTGCGCATCTACGCCGCGCGCGGCGAGGGCGGGATGAACTCCGGTCGCTCGCTGGCGCTCATGAGCGCGGGCAAGATCCTGGCCGATCCGATCATCACGCACCACTTCAGGCTCGATCAGATCCACGAGGCGTTCCACACGTACACGGAACGGATCGGCAACGCCCTCAAGGTCGTGATCCATGTCTAGGCCGGCCGGCGGCGACCGGATGCTCGTCATCCGCAACGGCGCCTTGATCGACGGCTCCGGACGCCCCCAGAGCCTGCATCGCCGTAGCATCTTCGATCGTCCACGATGAGGCGGCGTCCGTTCCAAGCAACGCGCGCCGCGCGACTCAGAGCGCCAGAGTCGACTCCCAGAACATCTCCTCGACCTTGAGCCGGCGGGGCGCCAGCCCCTGCCGGTAGGTGTAGCCCGCCAGCGTCTCCAGGGTCTTCCGGTTCCTGGCGACGCCGTAGGGAAACGGATCGTCGCCCATCAGCGTCCGCGTCTCCTCGGCCTCCGCCACAAGCCATGGGAGACTCACCGGCAGCGCCGCGGTGAACTGCAGGCGCTCGTACGCCAACCGCTTGGACTCCACGAACGCGTCGTAGAGGGTGCGCGGGAGCCACGGGTGTTGCCGTGCCAGCTCCTCTTTCACGACCAGCGTGTGCATGATCGGGAAGATCCCGGTCTTCTCGTAGTAGGCGCGCTCCACGCGACGAAAGTCCTCGAACAGCCGTGTCACGCGCGCCCCGAATGCCGCCGGGCGCCGGGCACCCATGTAGGCGTCGAGCTCGCCCGTCGCCACCATGTCGCCGAGATTCCGGCCGGCCGGGACGGACTCCCGCCGGACGTCGGGCGGAAGCGTCACGTCCACCTCCTTCACCTTCGATCCCTCGCCCCCTTCGAACCAGAGAAGATCTTTCGGCGCGACACCGTACTCCTCTTCGAGCATCCCGCGGATCCACACTGCGGCGGTCATGTGGTACTTCGGCACGCCCATACGCTTGCCGACCAGATCGCGCGGCTCCTTGATGCCGGCGTGAGCCCCAACGAAGATCGACGAGTGGCGGAAGCTGAACGACGGAAAGACCGGAATGGCGACGAGGGGCTCGCCGCGGCCTCGCAGCACGGTGTAGGTGGAGAGCGAGAGCTCCGAGACGTCGAACTCGCGGAACCGGGCCATGCGATGGAACATTTCCTCCGGGGCGAGCGTCACGACGTTGAGCTCGACGCCGTCGGGCTGGACCTCGCCCGTCCGGATCGCGCGGGTCCGGTCGTAGTCGCCGCACGCCAGCATGAGGTTGAGTCTCGTCACGCTCGTTATCGGGAAGCCCGCTGTAGCGCCGGTAGCAGCGCACGGCGTTCTCCCAGAGGAGCTTCCGCCTGGCCGCTTCGGGAATCGACGTCCACTTGAGCACCGCGTCCACCGACTTGGGAAACCAGCTCTCCGAGTGCGGGTAGTCCGTCGCGAACATCAAGGTGTCGTCGCCGATGGCCTCGATGGCCTGGCGCAGCGAGAGCTCGCCTTCGTGGAGCTGGATGCTCTGGAAGTATTGCGGCCCCCGGATGTATTCGCTCGGCTTCCGCTTGAGCCGCGGCAGCGCGTGCTGGCTCATCTCGGCTTGCTCGTCCAGGCGCGAGGCCCAGAACGCGAGCCACCCGTGCCCACACTCGAGCGACGTCAGGCGCAGATCCGGATAGCGGTCCAGCACGCCGCTTCCGATCAGCGCCGCCATGTTCCGCTGGGCATTCCACACGTGGCTGGCGGAACGAACCAGGAACATGTTGTCCCAGTTGTCCCACATGCCCGGCGGGTACGGGACCGACATGGTGAACGAATGGATCACCACGGTCAGGTCGTGCTCCTGGGCCGCCGCCCAGATGGGCTCCCAGTCGGGATCGTCGAGCGTCATCCCGGGCGGGCAGACCGGGAAGACACCGACCGGCCAGGTCTCCTTGCCGCAACGACGGATCTCGGCGACGGACGCCGGAACGTCGCGGACCGAGACGTGGAGCACGCTCGTGAGGCGGTCCGGGTACGGCGCGCAGTAGTCCTTGAGGAAGCGGTGATAGGCCTGGTACATCATCAGCTCGATCCCGACGTCGTCCAGGCCGCTGAATGCCGCCAGCCCTCCTGAGGGCAGGACCATGTTCACGTCGACGCCCTCGATGTCCATGTCCTTGATCCGCGCGTGCGAGTCGAAGTTGACGCGGTCGTCGGGGAAGGGTGGCCCCTGCCAGCGGACGTCCCAGGGCGTGCCGCCGTCCTTCAGGCCCCGGGTGACCGAGTCGGCCGGAGGAACGCGCTCGCGAGAGCCGAGGAGACGGTTGAGGTCGGGGCGCTTGCCGACGCGATAGCGGGACACCCCTCCCTTGCCCGGGGCGCGCCCGACGAGCGGTCCGAGCGCCGCCAGCCTGGCCTTGTCGGCGGCCGACAAGTAGGCTTCGATGGGTTCTGCGGCTTCGATGATGTGAGTGTCGGCGTCGAAGATGCGGTACCCGGCGCGTGCCATAGGCGGTCCTCCCGCGGGCGTCGATTCACAGCTTCTCGGCGAGAACTTAGCACAACCGAGCCGATCAGTGGGGCACGTCCTCGGAGGTCGAGGATCTTCTTCGCTGCCCTGCTACAAATCTCGGTTTCGTTTAATGTTTCAGTCAGCCGGCTCCATCCGGTAGAGACGCAGGAGCTTGAGCAGTGGGACATCCTGCGCGGTGAAGAGCACGGCCGGCTCGGCACCGAGGTTCGTGTGGGCGTGTCGCGCCTGAGGCGGAATGACGAAGAAGTCGCCCGGCTCCCACGTGAATGTCTGGTCGCCGACGGTCGTGGTGCCCCGTCCCTGCACCACGCGGTAGACGGCGCAGCTTGTTTCGCGGTGGGCGCGGGTCCGCATGCCCGGCCGGAGGAGCTGGAGGTAACAGGCAACGGTCGGGCGTAGCGAGGAGCCGCTCACCGGATCGACGTATTCGAGCAGGACGTCGTCGAAGGGATCGGGATCCTGCTGAGCGCGTCTCTGCAGGGCCGCGTAGGATTCCGTCCACGGGAAATAGATGTCGCGACCCGGGCTCCGGAGCGCGGGCTGCTGCTCGTCGGGATACGGCTCGAATGTCAGATTCTCGAGAAAGCGGACGATCTGCCAGTCCAGGATGTCCATCCAGTAGACCGGCGCGCCTCCCTCGTTACCGTGGTCGTGCCAGGCCATCCCGGGGGTGAGCACGAGGTCCCCCGGCTTCATGGCGCACTTCTGGCCGTCGACGGTCGTGAAAGCGCCATCGCCGTGGAGCATGAACCTGATCGCGGTGGGCGAGTGGCGATGCGCGGGCGCCACCTCGCCGGGCAACAGGTACTGGATCGCGAGGACGAGACTATGGGCCACGGTCCGCTCCGGGACACCCGGATTGTGGAGCCGGAGGACCCGTCGCTCGGCGCCGCGATGAGGACTGAGAAACTCGCTGCTCTCCCGCAGCAACGGCTCGATGTCGCGCCAGCGCCAGTGACGCGGCTGGGTCGCGGTGGGCTTCGGCGGGATGAGCGGGCCCGGCCGGGACCACGGAGCGTCGAGCCCTGCCGCTCTCAACCGCGCGCAATACTCCTCGAGCTCCTCGACCGTCCGCGTCGTCTGGACCGCCATGGTCGCCTCCCCCCACTTCATGGGCTCGCCTCGGCCGGCGGGGCCCCCAGCCCCGCGACGGCCTGCGGCTCGCCTATCTTCATCTCGCTCGCCTCGGCCGGCGGGGCCCCAGCCCCGCGACGGCCTGCGGCTCGCACAACGGATTCTAGCCGAACACGCTGCTCTGCTGGCTGTCGAACAGCGTCGCGTAGATTGGGAGCCGAACGCGGAGCCAGAACTGGATCAGGGCGACAGCGACGACGATCCCCGGCAGCCCCAGCGGGATCAGCGAGGCGTAGTCGAGGAGCTTCCGGCCCCGGAGCGTGGTCTGGAGATCGATCCAGCCGACGAGGCTCCCGAGCAGGACGGCGAGCGTGGCGGTCGCGCTCGCGAGGATCAAGCTATTCCAGATGGCGCGACGCGTAACGTCGTATTCGAGAAGGACGAAGTGGTAGTGCCGGAGGCGCCGAGGATCTGCGCCGATTCCTCTGATGGCCGTCGGCGGTGACGCTACCCCATACCAGGAACGCCAGCGGCAGCACGACCTAGCACGGCCAGGGCCAGGACCGAGCCCGCCATGACGACGTGCTCCGCGCGTAGGAGCCGCGGAGCGGCCGGGACCGGGTCCAGCGGCGTCGCGATGGTGTTCGTGACCGGCTCAGCCTCCAACGCGCCCGGCGCATGCCCCGGAAGCTGGCGGCGATTCTATCGGACCGGGCGAGCAGACGGCAATCCAATGCCGGCAGTCCGGGAATAAACGTGATAGCACTTCCGTAGTACTAGTTAGCCGCAGACCGACCGATGCGGGGTTCAATGACGGAACCGTCCGACTTCGAGCGGTTGGTGCTCGAGCAGCTCGATTCGCTCTGGAACTACGCGCTCAACCTGACCCGACGATCGGATCAAGCGCAGGACTTACTCCAGGACGCCCTCGCGAGAGGATTCGAGCGCTTCGAGCTCTTCGACCGGTCGTTGAGCTTCAAGGCATGGATGTTCACGATCATCAGGCACATCCACGTGGACCATCTGCGCAAGAGCGACGCCCTGCGGCCCGAGACCCCAGAATGGCTCGCCGAGGGAGCCGCTGAGATCAGTGAGAGTCCGCTCTACGCCATTCCCCTGGACCCTGAAGCCATTCTGGCGCACCGGGAGAGCGTGGAGCGTCTCCAGGAGGCCATCCGGCATCTGCCGGCTGAGATGCGGGAGGTCATCGAGCTGCGAGACATCGAAGGGCTCTCGTATCGGGAGATCGCCGTCATCGTGAAGCGGCCCATGGGCACGGTCATGTCACGCCTGTATCGGGGCCGGAACCTCCTCCGTAGCTCTCTCGTCGAGCAGAAGGCGGAGGACAAGAGCGCCGAGAGTCACCGTGGACTGTAACGACGTCAAGGCCCGGATCTTTTCCTATGTCGACGGGGAGCTTGGCGCCGAAGCCCTTGCAGAGATGGAGACGCACTTCACGGGCTGCGAGGGTTGCTCTCGGTTGGTCGACCTCGAGCTCCGCTTCCAGGCCGCTTACACTCGCCGGCTACGCCCCCAGCTGGTCCCCTCTCAGATACGGGAGAAGCTCACCCGGGTCCTGGCTGACCTCACGGCTGGTACCCGCGCTCGCCCGCGACGTGCGCTCCGCAAACGGGTGGCGGTGGCGGCCGTCGCCGCTCTTTTCGTCGCGGTGGGCGCTGGGGCGGCGTTGCTGGCGGAATCGGTCTTCCGTTCCCGCGGATCGCTCGTCGACCTCGCTGAGGCCGCGGTGGAGCAGCACCAGCGCCTGACGCGGGACGTGCTGCCCCCGGACATCCACGGGGTGTCGCCAAAAATCGCCGAGGACTGGTTCCGCAAGCGCCTGAACTTCAACATCAGTCTCCCCGACTTGCCGAGCGAGCGCCTGAAGTTCCGCGGCGGCCGCATCTGGCATCTCAACGGCGTGGAGACCGCTGCCCTTGGCTACGAGGTCGAGGGCAGCGACGTGTCGCTCTTCATCGTGCCCGGAGAAGCCTATCGCAAGCTCGGCCTCAAGGAGCCGCCGCGGTTCAGGCTCGTGACCAGCCGCGGCTACGACGTGATCGTCTGGCGGTCCCAGGTAAACGGTGTCGGCTACGCCCTGGTCTCGGAGATCGGGGGGCGCGCCTGCGTCGTGTGCCACTCGCCGGAGGAAATCCGCGAGTCTGCCGCCACCCTGTCCGCTCATCGGTGAACGTCTCTGGAGGAGAAGCAGGAATGAATCGGATGGCCACTCACGGCTTGATGGCGCTTGCGGGTGCGGCGCTCTTCCTGGTGCTCGTCGCCGATCCGGCAGCCCCCTACGAGGAGGCGGCCGTCGCCGACGGCGGCAGCGTCAAGGGCAAGGTCGTCTTCAACGGACCGCTGCCGTCGAAGCGCAAGATCGTGCCCACCAAGGACCGTGAGGTGTGCGGGAGCGGAATCCGCGAGGTGGACCAGATCACGGTCGGCCCGGACAAGGGCGTCCAGGAGGCGATCGTCTACCTGGCCAAGGTCGATAAGGGCAAGGCGTGGCCAAAGCCGGCCAAGACGCCGGAAGTGAACAACCTCAAGTGCGACTTCGTTCCCCACGTGCAGGTGATTCCCCCGGGCGACCTGGTGGTCGTCAACTCGGATCCGGTGCTGCACAACACGAAGAGCTTCTTCGACAGGACGCCCGTCTTCAACCTGGCGCTGCCCAATCAAGGCCAGCGAATCACGCGCTCGATCAAGCGCACCGGCATCATGCGGATCGAGTGTGACGCCCACGGCTGGATGCTCGGGTGGGCGTACGTGGCCGACAACCCCTACTACGCGATCACCTCCAAGGATGGGACGTTCACCATCACCGGTCAAGGCCAAGGAGCCGACGTCGATCACGGTGGAGCTCACGAAGAAGTAGCGGGCGAGGCCCGGGAAGGAGGCAGAGTGATGGATCACCTCCAGGACGAACGACGTGAAATCGCCCGGGCGCTGAAGACGCCCGGAGCCAGGCCGGATCCGTCGCTGCAGATCACGCGACGGACCTTTGTCCACAAGTCGCTCCTCACCGCCGGGGTGGCCGCCGGCGCCGCGACCTTCGGATGGTTCCCGCTCATCAACACGGTCGACCTCGCCTGGGGCCAGACCGCGTTCAAGTTCGCGTGGGTCTCGGACACTCATCTCTACCCGAAGAACGTGAACACCCGCTTCGTCGAGAAGGCCGTGCGGGCGATGAAAGAGGTTCAGGCCATGAACCCGCCGGCCGACTTTCTCATCTTCGGAGGCGACCTGGCCCAGCTCGGTGACCCCGTAGAGCTGGACCTGGGCAACGACATCCTCAAGGAGGTGAAGATCCGCAAGGTCTTCATCCCGGGCGAGCACGACTGGTACCTGGACATGGGGAAGAAGTGGGAGGCGCTGTTCGGGAAGCAGCCCTGGACCTTCGACCACAAGGGGGTGCGCTTCGTCGGTCTCGACACCGTCAGCCGCGCCGCCGACTACTGGACGGCCAAGAAAATGACGCCCACGGAGCGCATGGGGCACATGGCCACGTTGGACGGTTCGGTGGCCGGGGCCTGGGCGGGGGTTGGCCGCGACCAGCTCGAGTGGCTGAACAAGACTTTGTCGAGCTGGGCCAAGGACCGGCCGGTGATCGTCTTCACCCACAACCCGCTCTACGAGTACTACCCGCCCTGGAACTTCTGGGTGCGCGATTGGCGGGAGGTCCAGGAGGTCCTGAAGCCCTACAAGAACGTGACCAACATCCACGGGCACACGCACCAGGTGCTCTACAACGAGATCGGCACGATGCGCTCCATCGGCATGCTGGCCACCTCCTGGCCGTGGCCGTACGCGCCGGACGGTGTGCCGGCCCTCACCAAGTGCCACCTGCGTGCGGATCCGGGCGACCACTTCGACGGCGTGGGGTGGGCGCAGCTCTCGGTGGCCGCAGCCGGCAAGGTGGAGAACGAATACATGATGTGGCGGAAGAAGGATCACATCCTCGGTGAGGCTCAGCCGGATTCCGGCTGTGGTGACAACGGCAATCAGATCCTGACCCCGCGCCTGGCTGACCGCGAGTGGGTGTACCCCGGGTCTTACAAGTGAGGGAGGACGCTACGATGAGGCTCACGCGCTCCACGCTCGCGGTCTCCGCAGTGCTCCTGGCGGTGGTGGCGTTGATGACGATGGGGGCGAATCGCGCCCTGGCGCACAAGGAAAAGCACACACCCGATCAGCTCAAGATCTTCGAGGACCTCTTCATGGAGCAGGTCAAGCTCGGTGACCTGCTCTTCCACGGTGACGGCGCGACCGAGAAGAAGCTGAACGCGCAGCTCTCGAAGACCGGTATGGCCTGCGCCATGTGCCATCCCTTCGCCTCGGACACCCATCCGCACGAGTTCCCCAAGTTCCAGGAGCAGATGAACAAGTTCGCGACGCTCCGGGACATGATCAACTGGTGTATCGAGAAGCCCAACGAAGGCATCAAGATCAACGACGACTCAGACGCCATGAAGGCGCTGGAAGCCTACATCTACTGGTCCAACCGCGGTTCGCGGCTCGACGCCGGTCGGCACTGAGGTCGGACGCCCGAGCTATCGTTGGAGGCTTCGGTGACCGCGAGGGCGAGTCGGCTACCACGGCGAGCGTTTCTGCACAGCGGCGTCGTCGCAGGACTCGGACTGCTCGGGATGCGGAGCCCGGCGGAGTCGGCGGGGCCCCCGTCCGGCATTGCCGACGACGGGGGCGAGCCACCGGTTCTGAGGCTGTCGCGGCTCACCGAGAACGGCGCGAAGGTCCCGGTCGTCGTCGAGATGACCCACCCGATGGAGCCAGGCCACCACGTCACGTCGGTCCGCGTGGTGAACGATCGCGATCCGATCCCGTCCAAGGGCGAGTTCCACTTCACGCCGGCCAACGGCCACGTCTACCTCGCATTCCAGGTGCGCCTCGACGACGGGCGCTCGACCGTGCAGGTCAGTGCCCACTGCAACCGCGGGCGACGGTGGTCGACCGCCCGCGAGATCCGTGTGGCCGCGGGCGGCGGCGGGTGCGTCGGTCCCGTGCCGCTCACGGACCGAGGGGAAAGCGAGATCCGTCCGCCCGTCATCCGCCTGCCGCAGCGCCTGCGCGGGCAACCCATCGAGCCCGGGCAAACCATCGACGTCCAGGTCAAGCTCAAGCATCCCGTGCAGACCGGCCTCGCGCTGCGCGACGGCCAGTTCGTGCCGGTGGCCGAGCCCTTCTACCTCACCGGGATGGACGTGTTCTACGGGGGTGCGCGCGTGAGTCGCTTCGTGCTGACGCCGGCCCTCGCCGACGATCCCCTGATCAGCCTCCGGCTCCGGCCGTGGGACGAGGGACTCCTGCGCGTCGTGTTCCGGAACAGCCGCGGTGCGGAGCTGGACGCCACGCATCCCATTCGGTTCGGTTAATCGGTCGAACGCGCTATCCTCGCTCTCGGAGACTGAATGACTGTCACCGAAGCTGCGTTGCGGGAGGTCTCGTCGCGAAATGACGAGCTGATCAACGCCGACCTGGTGCGGACGTGGCTGGCCTGGGGGCTCGCCTGGCTGCTCTTCTTCCCCACCGTCGGAGTCCTGATCTCCACCAAGTTCAACTATCCCGGTTTCCTGGGCGACACGTCGTGGCTCACGTTCGGGCGGATACGGCCGATCCACGTGAACGGCGTCATCTGGGGTGCCTTCTCGACGCTCTTCATCGGGCTCTGCCACTACATCGTTCCTCGCCTCACCGGAGTGCGTCTCTGGGGCGAGCGCTGGAGCTACGGTGTCCTGTGGGCCTGGAACCTCAACCTGGTCGCGGCGGTGGTGCTGCTCGGGCTCGGCTGGAACCGGGGCTGGGAGGCGGGCGAGTTCGCGCTGCCCAACGTCGTCGTCACGTTCCTGGCGCTTCTGCTGCTCACCGTCCAGTTCCTGATGACGATCAAGCAGCGCCGGGAGCGGCCGCTCTACGTGTCCCTCTGGTACCTGATCGCCGCGTTCATCTGGACCGACGTGAACCTGGTCCTCCTGATGATCGGCCCCTACCACATCCCGGGTATCAACAACGCGGCGTGGCACGGGCTCTTCATCCACTACGTCGTCGGCCTCTGGATCACGCCGGCGGGCTACGTGCTCATCTACTACTTCCTGCCGGCCAGCGTGAAGAATCCGATTTACAGCCACCGGCTCTCGCTGATCGGGTTCTGGTCGCTCGCGTTCTTCTATCCCTTCGTCGGCATCCACCACTATCTCTACTCGCCGATCGCCGACTGGGCGGAGACGATCGCGATCATCTCGTCGATGATGCTGATCATCCCGGTGTGGACCGTCCTGCAGAACTTCTTCGGGACCATGATCGGGCGCTGGCCGGAGTTCTCGCGGAACCTGCCGGCGAAGTTCCTGATCGTGGGCTCGATCATGTATCTGGTCGGCTGCTTCCAGGGCTCGCTGGAGGCGCTCCGCTCGCTGCAGCAGCCGACGCACTTCACCGACTTCGTCATCTCTCACTCCCACCTCACCGTCTTCGGCACCTTTGTGGTGTGGGCGATCGCCGGCACGATGTACGTCTGGCCGCGGCTGGCGCACGACGCCCAGCTGTGGAGCTTCCGCCTCGGGAACTGGGGATTCTGGCTCGTCACCCTCGGCATCTCGGCGATGGGCCTCGTGCTGACGGCGCAGGGTCTGCAGCAGGGCTTCATGCTGATGGCCGGTACCGAGTGGGTCCACTCGGTCAACGCAATCCGGCCTTACTGGTGGGTGCGGACGTTCACCGGCATCTCGATGGACCTGGGCATGTCGCTCCTGGTCTACGCCCTCATGAAGACGTCGCTCGCCGCGCGGGCGACGTGACGTCGCCCGGAATGCGATGAGATCGATCGGCTCGCTGGCGGTGGGCGCCGGCTTCTTCTTCGTGACCCTGGCGATGTTCATCCAGGGCTTTCTCCCGGCGATGATCCCGGAGTCGCGGTCCAGGCAAGTGAGTCGCGCGGTCCGGACCGATGTGGGCGACGTGAAGTGGGTGCGCTACGACGCGTCCGACTACACGCCGCTCGAGCGTGTCGGCCGCGGCATCTACATCCGCGAGGGCTGCTGGTACTGCCATAGCCAGTACGTACGGCCGGTGGCCGGTGAAGACCTGCGCTGGGGTCCCGTCTCCGAGGCCGGCGAGTACGCGTTCGATCTTCCCCACCTCTTCTCGACGCGCCGGATCGGCCCGGACCTGACGCGCGTCGGGCTCAAGTACGGCGACGACTGGCACTACGCGCACCACTGGGACCCCCGCCTGGTGGTGCCGGACTCCATCATGCCGAGCTTCAAGTGGCTCTACACCCAGGTGCGCGTCCCGTTGCGACGGACCGACGCGGGCCCGAGCCTGGTACCGTCGGCGGAGCTCAAGCCTTACTTCACGATGAAGCCCGAGACGTCGATTCCTCTCTATCCGAATCCCGAGGGTCTCGCGTTCGTGTCGCCCCCGGCGAACGCCCAGTGGCCGCTCGACGGCACGCCGGTGATCGACCTCAAGGGCTTCGGCGATCGACCGCCCACGCTCGAGGCGGTCACCCTGGTGTTTCCCACGGCCGAGCTGGTCGGCCTGGTCCGGTACATCCAGAAGCTCGGCACCAACCGCGGCGCGTGGCGGGAAGTGTTCGAGCCGCAGGCCGTGGGCGTCTCGGTCATGAACATTCCACGCAGCCAGGATCTTCTGGCGCTCGGGCGCGAGGTCTATCAGGCCCGGTGCAGCGGCTGTCACGGAAAGGGCGGAGACGGCAATGGTGCGGCCGCGACCTTCCTCTCCCCACGCCCCCGAAACTTCACGCTCGGGGTCTTCAAGTTCCGCACGACACCGTCGGGATCCTTGCCGACCGACGGCGATCTCTACCGCACGGTCACGCGCGGCGTCCGGTGGACCGCAATGCCCACGTGGCATGAGCTCCCGGACAAGGAGCGACTCGCCGTCGTCACGTTCATCAAGACCTTCTCGAGCCGCTGGAAGGACGAGCAACCCGAGCCGGCGGCCACGATTGCCGATCCGCCCAAGGCGACCGCCGAGCTCGTCACGCGCGGGAAGGATCTCTATCGGAAGGCCAAGTGCTTCCAGTGCCACGGCGATAGCGGCAAGGGCGACGGGGTGTCGGCGCCCGACCTGACCGACGACCTCAAGTTTCCGATCCGCCCGGCCGACTTCACGCGCGGCCAGTTCAAGGGCGGATCGAGCGTGCGCGATATCTTCCGCACCATGACCCTTGGCCTCGACGGCGCGCCCATGCCCTCGTTCGCCGACTCGATGAGCGAGGAGGAGCGCTGGGCGATCTCGTACTACGTGCTGTCCCTCTCGGCCTGGAAGGACCCGTTGACCGGCGAGCCCCTCAATCTACCGGCCGCCGCGCGCGCGGCGCTCAACTCCCCGGAGGCGGGCGCCGATCATCCACGATTCGCCCTCGATCCGGCGCGGCACGACCGAGTCGTGCGGGAGAAACCCATGCCACGGACCTTGTATCCTGGAGTCCGCGAATGATCGAGCACCTGATGCTCGGAGAGTTCACGGTCGCGCTCTTGATGAGTCTGGCGGCGCTGTGCGCCTTCGTCTGGGGCGCCGCGACCGGCGCGTTTCGAGGCCTCGAGACGGCCAAACAACAGGTGCTTCGCGTGGAGGGGGTCGATGAGCGAAGGGACGCCTGAGCGGCACCCGAAGTACGGCAAGGTGGAGGAGTACGCGCAGGGTGAGATCCGCGCCTATCACGGCATCATCAACAAGTGGCTGCTCCTCGTGTACGCGATCCTGGCCGTCTGGGGCGTCTACTATCTCTTCAAGTTCTGGGGCGGGCTCGGACCCGGCCTCGGCGCCGGTCAGTAGGAGCGCGGCATGCGCGCCGAACGCTTCCTGATACCGCTGGCGCTGCTGAACCTGGCCGCCCTGATCCTCGGCATCCTCTACAACATCCTCGCGAGTCTTCTGGCCCTCCCGTAGCCCGATGAGCACCGTCGAGAAGGTCGCGTTCGGATTGTTCCTCGTGGGCACGGTCGCCTTCTTCGTCTGGGTGGCGGTACTGGCCATCCGCAAGTAGGATCCGGCGCCGCGTGGCCCACGGAGCCGCTCAGGCAATCGGCGCCGGAACGTCGGGCAATATCTGGTCGGTCGCGACGTCGGCGCCGGGCTCCTGGATCGTGCGAGCCGAGGTCGCCGCGCCTCTCCTGATCGTGGCGGGCGCCTACGCGGTCGGCTGGTGGCGGCTGCGTCGTCGCGGTGGGACGGTATCGGGCTGGCGTGTCGCCGCGTCTGCAGGCGGCCTCTCGAGCCTGCTCGTCGCGCTCTCGGCCCCGCTCGACCGGCTGGCGCACGCGAGCTTCGCGGCCCACATGGTGCAGCACCTCCTACTGATCGTCGCCGCCGCTCCGCTCTTGCTCCTGGCCGATCCGTTTGCGGCCCTCTGCTGGGCGCTGCCGGCGCCGGTCCGCGCGCGCGCGGGCCGGCGGCTACGGCCGGGGGCGCCGTTGCGCGCGCTCTGGCGCGGGCTCACCGCCGCGTCGGTGGCCTGGCTCGTTCACGTCGCCGCGGTCTGGCTCTGGCACCTGCCGAGCGCCTACGACGCGGCCGTCGCCGATCGCGTTGTTCACGACGTGGAGCACCTCGTCTTCTTCGGCACCGCGATTCTGTTCTGGTGGCCGATCGTCCAGCCGGCGCCGCGACTGCGGGCGCCGACCGGTTACGGCGTCCGCGTGGTCTACCTGGTCCTCACCGCCCTGCAAGGCGCGTTTCTCGGCCTCTTGTTCGCGATGAGCCGCGAGCCCTGGTACCGAGCCTACCCGAGCGCCGAGGACCAGTCTCTCGGCGGCCTCGTCATGTGGGGACTCGGCGGCGCCGTGGACATGCTGGCCGTGCTGATCCTGGTCGGCTGCTATCTCGGGTCGCAGGACCGCACTACGTGATGCGGGGCGGGCGAATGCTGGCGCCCGGCCGTGGCCGCATGACCTTCTCGAGCCCGCCGTCCTCGCTCTTCAGCGAGGGAACCGGGTGCGCAGCTACATTCGACGCACCGCCGTGGCGGGCGACGCGCCCACCACCGCGCAAGATTAGGCCTCGTAACGAGTTGCCGAGGTCCGTTCAGCCGCCGACCTGCACGGCGGGGCGTGACGAGGTCGGCGAGGGCGTTCGTCAAGAGCGCGGCGAGGGCTGCCAGGCGGTCAAGCTTCGCTGCGTTGCGCGGGCGCCAGACGCCGCACGGTCGCCGCCGCAAGACCGCTTGCCTTCGGTGGCCTAATCGCGGATATTCCGAGTACCGCAACCCCGGGAGGGAAGGCCATGACGCGCTTGACGATCAACGGCAGATCGCTCGAGGTCAACGTCAACCCCAGCACGCCCCTGCTGTGGGCTCTCCGGGAGCAGGTCGGCCTCACCGGCACCAAGTACGGCTGCGGCATCGCGCAGTGCGGCGCTTGCACGGTGCACATCGACGGCAAGGCGATCCGCTCCTGCGTGATGCCCGTCAGCGCGGCGGTAGGCAAGCAGGTCACTACCATCGAGGGGCTGGCCGCGAACGGCGTCCTGCACAAGGTGCAGAAGGCCTGGGGCGACCATGAGGTGCCGCAGTGCGGCTACTGCCAGTCCGGCATGATCATGGCGGTGGCGGCTCTCCTGAAGGACAAGCCGAGGCCGACCGACGCCGATATCGACGCGTCGATCACGAACATCTGCCGGTGCGGCACGTTCCAGCAGGTCCGTGAAGCGATCCACGCCGCGGCGAAGGCATAGGGGAGAGGCCATGATCACCAAGACTCCGAAGGTCGGCCGCCGCTCCTTCATCATCGGCTCCGCCACGGTCGGCGCGGGGCTCGCTCTGGGCCTGAAGATCCCGTTCGGCGCGAGCGTCGTCCGCGCCCAGGACGGCTCGCCCGAGATCACCGCCTGGGTGGTCATCCGCCCGGACGACACGGTCGTGATCCGGATCGCGCGGTCCGAGATGGGACAGGGGACGCTCACCGGCCTCGCGCAGATGGTGGCCGAGGAGCTTGAGTGCGACTGGTCGAAGGTGACGACCGAGTATCCGACGCCCGGCCAGAGCGTCGCGCGCAAACGCGTGTGGGGCGATTTCTCCACGGGTGGCAGCCGTGGCATCCGCGACTCGCATCAATACGTGCGCCAGGGCGGCGCCACGGCGCGGGTGATGCTGGTCCAGGCCGCGGCCGACACCTGGGGGGTGCCTGCCTCGGAGTGCAGCGCCGCCAACAGCGTGATCACGCACAAGACCTCCGGCCGCACGACCACGTACGGCAAGGTCGCAGAAGCCGCCGCGAAGCTGACCCCTCCAGCAAACGTGTCGCTCAAGGACCCCAAGGACTGGAAGCTCATCGGCAAGTCTGTGAAGCGCCTCGACACGATGGACAAGCTGACCGGCGTGCAGGTCTATGGTGCGGACCTGAAGCTGCCCGGGATGCTCAATGCCGCGATCAAGGACTGTCCGGTGTTCGGCGGCAAGGTGAAGAGCTTCGAGGCCGCCAAGGTCACCGGCATGCCGGGTGTCCGGCACGTGGTGCCGGTCGGCGATTCCGCCGTCGCCGTCGTGGCCGACACGTGGTGGCAGGCCAAGACCGCGCTCGACGCTCTGCCCATCGTGTGGGACGAAGGCCCGAACGCCCAGGTCTCCAGCGCCACGATCGCCGAGATGCTCAAAGCCGGCCTCGACGCCGAGCAGGCTTTCGTTGGCAACCAGAACGGCGACGCGAAGGCCGCCATCGCCGGCGCGGTGAAGAAGATCGAGGCGGTGTACGCCTATCCGTTCCAGAACCACGCGCCGATGGAGCCGATGAACGCCACCGCGCGGTACACGGAGGATCGCTGCGAGGTCTGGGGCCCGACGCAGAACGGCGAGGCCGCGTTTGCGGCCACCCTGGCCGCGTCCGGCCTCCCGGCCGACAAGTGCGAGTTCTACAAGGTGCACCTCGGTGGCGGGTTCGGACGGCGCGTTGCCTACCAAGACTATGTGACCCAGGCCGTCCTGATTGCCAAGCAGATCCCGGGCACGCCGGTGAAGCTTCTGTGGACGCGCGAGGAGGACATGCTGCATGGCCGGTATCACCCGGTCATGCAGTGCAAGCTGGTCGGCGCCTTTGACGCCAGCAACAACCTCACCGGCCTGCACATGCGCCTTTCGGGGCAGTCGATCCTCAGCGCCGTACGGCCGGCAGCCCTCCAGGACGGCAAGGACCCTCTCACGTTCCAGGGGCTCAACGCGACTGGGGACTTCGCCATCGGATACACCATCCCGAACTTGTTGATCGACCATGCGATGCGCAACACGCACGTCCCGCCGGGCTTCTGGCGCGGCGTGAACATCAACCAGAATGCGATCTTCCTCGAATGCTTCGTGGACGAGCTCGCGCATGCCGCGGGCCAGGATGCTCTCGAGTTCCGGCGCAAGCTGATGAGCAAGCATCCGAAGCACCTCGCCGTGCTGAACGCCGTGGCCGACCGGGCAGGATGGGGCAAGCCGGCGTCGCGAGGTGTGTATCGCGGGCTGGCTCAGATGATGTCGTTCAACAGTTACGTGGCGGCGTGCGCGGAGGTCTCCGTCACCGCCGGAAACAAGGTGAAGGTGCATCGTATCGTCGCCGCCACCGATCCCGGGTACGCCGTCAACCCGGCGCAGATCGAGCGGCAGATCGCCGGGTCGTTTGTTTACGGCCTGTCCGCGCTGTTCATGGAGGAGTGCACGGTCAAGGCCGGCCGCATCGAGCAGACGAACTTCCACGCCTACGACTCGATGCGGATCGCGCAGATGCCGAAGGTCGAGTCGATCATCATGCCGTCCGGCGGGTTCTGGGGCGGCGTCGGCGAGCCGACGATTTGCGTGGCCGCGCCGGCGGTCCTCAACGCGTTCTTCGCCGCCACCGGCAAGCGGATCCGCACGTTCCCGCTGAAGAATCACGGCGTCCAGATGGTGTAGGAGCCGATGCGCAGAGCCCTGGCCGTTGCGATCGGGTGCGTATCGATCGCAGCGGCCGTGGTGGCGTCGGCCGAGCCGCCGGCTGTTCCGGATAACTGCAGTCACAGCGGCGTCCCGCGAACGGGATTCGTGCACTGGTGGGCCAAGACCTCACCTTCCCGATTCGCGGCGTGGCCACTAGCGAACACCGCCCCAACGGGAAGCGCCCGTAGGACTGTTAAGCCGCTTGTGGTCCCCTCTTGAAGCCCAGGCGCTCACTGCTTGAGTCTCCAACGGGTGCACCTCTTGGACGCGGGCGCTAAGGGCCCTTCGCGAACTCCCGGCGTTCCCCCTGAACTGCGAGGGAAATGGCCACGCGGGGCGACAACCCGCTTCGCCGCAGTGATTCACCGAGCCAGTGTCCAAAGCTCGCCGCGACGCCTTTCCATCACGGTCGGTCGCGGTTTTCAATCGCCACACCTGCCTCTTCCTACTACTTCACGAAGACCCATTCCGGCTTGAGCAGTGGGAACGCGATCAGGCCGATGATCGCCGTGGCGGCCACGAGCAGGGGATTGCTGACCTTCCAGCGGAACAAGACCACGAGGCTCCCGAGCGCAACGAGCGCGGTCAGCCAGTCGCCGATCGCGATCTTTCCGAGTAGGACGCAGGCACCGAGGATCGTCCCAATGGCGGCGGCGTAGGCGCCCTTGATGAATCCCTGCACGTGTGTGTTCGTCCGGTATCGGACGAGGATCGGCGCCACGATCAGGACCAGCAGAAAGGAGGG
>QHSR01000228.1 GCA_003221635.1 Candidatus Rokuibacteriota bacterium
AGATACATCGGCACCACCGTGAGCAGCGCGACGGCGCACCCGAAGCGCAGTCCCTGTCCGAGGAAGGGTTTGTCGGCGACGCCCTGCCGGTAGATCCAGACAAGCGCGCCCGCCATCAGCACGTGACCCGCGATCATGAACCCGAAGTACTTCCCCGCGTCCTCGTGCGAGCGGAAAAGATTCGCCAGCTTCGCGTACTCGGCGTTGAGGAGCATGCCGTGGATGATGACGCTACCCGCCATCCAGGCGACGAACACTGCCAGCCAGGCGACGAAGAACCGTTGGGTCATCACGAGCCTCCCCCTTGGCGAACCGTCTCGGGTCTCCCGTGCCACGGAAAGTAGCCTAAGGTTCCCAGCTTCGCAATCTATGAGTGCTGGTGAGGAGGGGAGGACGAGCGCGCCGGATTCCTGTTACCATCCAGGCAATCTGGCTTGAGAGGCACGGCCATGGACAAGGAAGGCACCCAGCTGATCCGCGGGCTCGAGGGGGTCGTCGCCGCCGAGACGAAGCTCTGCGACCTCGACGGCAAGAACGGCCGCCTCGCCTACGGTGGCTACGACATCGAAGATCTGGCGCGACGGGCGAGCTTCGAGGAGGTCTGCCACCTCCTCTGGCACGGCGATCTGCCGAACGCGGCGCAGCTCGACAAGACCACGCTCGCGCTCATCGCGGCGCGCGAGATCCCCGGCGACCTCGTCCAGGCCTTCCGGCTCATGCCGAAGGCGACCGATCCGATGCGCGTGCTGCAGGCCGCCGTGGCGGTGCTCGGCATGAGCGATCCGGACACCACGGACAACTCGCACGAGGCGAATCTCCGGAAATCGGTGCGGCTCACGAGCCAGATGGCGACGGCGATCTGCGCGCATCATCGCGTCCGGAGCGGCCAGGACCCGATCCGCCCGGCCTCCGATCTCTCGCACGCCGCCAACTTCCTCTACATGCTCACGGGCAAGCGGCCGAGCGGGGTTGTCGCCAAGGCCTTCGACGCGAGCCTCACGCTCTACGCCGAGCACGAGCTGAACGCCTCGACCTTCACGACGCGGGTGATCGTCTCGACGCAGTCCGACATGCACTCGGCGGTCGCCGGCGGCGTCGGCGCGCTGAAGGGCCCGCTCCACGGCGGCGCCGGTGAGGCGGTCATGCGGACGCTGATGGAGATCGGGGAGGTCGCCCGGGTCGACGCCTTCACCGAGAAGGCGATCGCCGCGAAGCGCCGGTTCATGGGCATGGGCCACCGCGTCTACAAGGCGGGCGACCCGCGCGCCGCGATCCTCAAGGGGATGGCCGAGGAGGCGTGCCGCCAGTCCGGCGAGTTCAAATGGTACGAGATGGCGGTGAAGCTCCACGCGCGCATCAACGAGGCGAAGAAGCTCATTCCCAACGTCGACTTCTACTCGGCACCGCTCTTCTACTCGCTGGGCATCCCGGTGGATCTCTTCACGCCGGTGATCGCCGCCGGCCGCATCGCGGGCTGGACGGCGAACATCATCGAGCAGCACGACGACAACCGCCTGATCCGGCCACGCGGCGACTACATCGGCCCCGGCCGACGCGCGTGGATGCCGCTCGACAAGCGATGAGAGCCCTGACGTCCGAACCAGCCGCGTTCGAAGCGGTGGGGGGGCCTGGGGGAGGAGCGGCGCCCGCTCCCCCCCAGTCCAGAAAATCCCTCACGCGGAAGCTGATCGAAAGCCACCTCGTCGCCGGCAAGGCGGAGGCCGGCGAGGAGATCGGCATCGCCGTCGACCAGGTCCTCCTGACCGACACCAACGGCACGATGTCCTGGCTCCAGTTCGAGGCCATGGGCTTCCCGCGCGCCATGCCGGGCCGCATCGTGAGCTACGCCGACCACAACGTCTATCAGGTGGACTCGCGCAACTCCGACGATCACCGCTACATGCAGGCCGTCTCGCGACGCTACGGCGCGGTCTTCTCGAAGCCCGGTAACGGCATCTGTCACCAGGTGCACATGGAGAGCTTCTCCATCCCGGGCCAGACGTTGCTCGGCACGGACAGCCACACGCCGCTCTGCGGCGCGGCCGGGATGCTCGCGATCGGCGCGGGTGGGCTCGACGTGGCGGTGGCGCTGGGGGGCAGCCCGTACTTCTTCCAAATGCCGCAGGTCGTCCGCGTCTATCTCACGGGCGCGCTCCAGCCCTGGGTGACCGCGAAGGACGTGATCCTCGAGCTGCTTCGGCGCCTCACGGTGCGCGGCGGGACCGGCAAGATCTTCGAGTACGGTGGCCCGGGGCTCGGGACCCTCCTCGCCGCTCAGCGCATGACGATCGCCAACATGGGCGCCGAGCTTGGATTGACGACGAGCGTGTTCCCGTCGGACGAGGAGACGCGCTCGTTCCTGACGCGTCTGGGCCGCGGCGGGGATTGGCGCCCGGCCGCTCCCGACGAGGACGCGACCTACGACGCGCAGATCGAGCTCGATCTATCCTCGCTCACGCCCCTCGTCGCGCTGCCGGGCTCGCCCGACCGCGTGGTGCCGGTGGAGGAGGTCGCGGGAACGGCGGTCGAGCAGGTGATGGTCGGCTCGTGCACCAACGGCTCGTGGCACGACATGGCGTCGGTCACGGAGGTGATCCGCGGGCGCCGCGTCCACCCTTCGATCTCGTTCGTCCTGTTCCCCGGCAGCCACAAGATCCTGGAGACCATGGCCCGCGAGGGGCTCCTGGCCGATCTCCTCGCGGCGGGCGCCACGGTCTCGGAGTCCAGCTGCGGCGCGTGCGCCGGCATCGGTCACGTGCCGGCCGCCGGCGCCAAGAGCCTCCGCGCCTTCAACCGGAACTTCTCCGGGCGGAGCGGCGTGAAGGACGACGCGGTCTATCTCTGCTCGTCGGTCGTGGCCGCGGCCTCCGCGCTCACCGGCGTCATCACGGACCCGCGCACGCTCGGCCCGCCGCCGGCGGTGACGCTGCCGCCGCGCTTCGCGTCCTCGACGGCAGGGTTCGTCGAGCCCGACGGCGGGGGCGAGATCCTGCGCGGCCCGAACATCAAGCCGGTGCCCCTCGGTGAGCCCGTGGCCGCGAGCCTGGAGGCGCCGGTGCTCCTGAAGCTGGGCGACAAGGTCTCCACGGACGACATCTCGCCGGCCGGCGCCGCGGTGCTCGTCTTCCGCTCGAACATTCCAGCGATCTCGGAGTTCTGCTTCAAGTACGTGGACGCCGACTTCGTGGCGCGCGCGAAGGCCGCGGGTCGCGGCATCATCGTCGGCGGCGAGACCTACGGCCAGGGGTCGTCGCGCGAGGCGGCGGCCACCGGGCCGATGTACCTCGGCGTGCGCGCGGTGATCGCCAAGTCCTTCGCCCGCATCCACCGGACGAACCTGATCAACTGGGGCGTCGTGCCGCTCGTGTTCGACGACCCGGCGACCTGGGCCGATATCGAGCGCGACGACCGCCTGCGCATGCCGGGGCTCCGCGCCGCGCTGACGGCGGGCGAACGCGTGACGGTCGCGAACGCGCGGACGGGCGCCGCGTTCACGGCCTCGTGCGTGCTCACGCCGCGCGAGCGCGAGATATTGCTGGACGGCGGCATCCTGGCGCACACGAAGAGCGGCGGCGCGTGAATCGGAGGTAGCGGTGAACCAGAAGAAGATCCGCGCCGTCTACATGCGCGGCGGCACGAGCCGCTGCCTCGTCTTCCACGCCCGAGACCTTCCGGCCCCGGGACCCGAGCGCGACCGCATCTTGCTGACCGCGCTCGGCAGCCCCGATCCGTACGGTCGCCAGCTCGATGGCCTCGGGGGCGGCATCTCCTCGCTTTCGAAGGCGTGCATCATCGGCCCCTCGACACGCCCGGACGCGGACGTGGACTACACCTTCGCCCAGGTGGACGTGAAGTCGCCGGTGGTGGACTACAGCGGCAACTGCGGGAACTGCTCGTCCGCGGTCGGGCCGTTCGCGATCGACGAGGAAGCTCATCGTGTCCCACGTCCCCGTGAGGGACGGTGAGGCGGCGGTCGAGGGCGACTTCGAGCTGGCCGGCGTGGCCGGGCGCGGCGCCAGGATCACGCTCGACTTCCAGGATCCGGGCGGCGCCGGCACGGGCCGGCTCCTGCCCACCGGCCGACCGCGCGAGTGGATCGGCGGCGCCGAGGCGTCGCTCGTCGACGCCACCAACCCGATGGTGTTCGTTCGCGCCAAGGACCTGGGGCTCGTCGGCACCGAAAGCCCTCAGGCGATCGACGCCGACCGTCCGCTCGCCGCCCGGCTGGAAGCGCTTCGCGTCGAAGCCGCCGCGCGTATGGGCATCCCCGGCAGCGCCGCTATTCCGAAGATCGCGATGGTCGCCGCGCCCACCAGCTTCACGGCGCTCGACGGCGCCCGCTACGGGGGCGAGGGGGTGGACGTCGTCGCGCGGGTGATCTCCATGGGCGCCTGCCACCGTGCCTTCGCCCTCACGGCCGCGATGTGTCTGGCGGTGGCGGCACGCCTCGACGGCACGCTGGTCAGCGAGTGCGCCGGGAACGCGGCGGGTGACATCCGGCTGGGCCATCCCTCGGGCGTGCTGCCGATCGACGCGGCGGTGGGGCTCCGCGACGGCACCCCGTGGGCAGAGCGTGTCACCGTCTACCGGACGGCGCGCCGGATCATGGAAGGTTTCGCGCGCGTTCCGTGAGCCGGCTGTATCTGACGACCGAGAAAGTCGAGCTCGCGCGGCGGCGGGCGCTCGTTCCCAAAGGCCGGGTGGTCGAGGCGTGGGCCGATCACCACGACGGGGGCGCCCTCTGGATCGGTGAGGAAACCAAGACGCTGCTCGACGAGACCGGCGGGCCGCTCACGGTCGGTCTCTCGTTGCCCGCCGACCAGGTCTCGGTCTACTACGGGCCCCAGCTCTGCGATCTCGAGTCGATGCCCCGCGAGGAATCGCTCAAGGCGCGCGTGCTCTCCGCGCACGGGATCGCCGTGGCGTGGATCACGCTCGATCGCTTCGGCCAGCGCGCCTCCTACGAGCCCGCGTCGCCCGTCGATCCGGTCTTCCACCTCCGCCGCGTCGGCGGTGGCGCGGGCCATCTCTGGCGACTGTTTCGTACGAGGCAGGAGGCGGTCGTCTACATGACGGAATCGTATGGACGCGATTCCGAGGGCGCCGAGTGGGCCCAGGCGCTCGCCGTGAGCGATTTCGAGGAGCTGGTGAAGCGCTTCGGCCGACGGGAGACTTCGTGAGCGCGACCGTCGACACCGGGGTCCCTCGCGACACGATGGACGGCTTCTATCGCGCCGTGCGCGGGGTCGGGCGCTTCTGGCTCTGGTTCTTCTTCCGCTCGGTGGACGTGCGCCACCCCGAGCGCGTGCCCGCCGTCGGGGCCGTCCTGCTCTGCATCAACCACCCCAACAATTTCATCGACTCGCTGCTGGTCGGCGGCGCGCTCCGACGGAAGGTCCATTACCTCGCGACGGCGGGGCTCTTTCGCCACCCCCTCGTCGCCAGGTTCCTCCGCGCGTGCGGCGCGATCCCGGTGTACCGCCGGCAGGACGACCCGGACAAGATGGACCGGAACCTCGGCGCCTTCGAGGCGTGCTTCAAGGCCTTCGGCGACGGCCGGCTCGTCGCCATCTATCCCGAGGGCACGACGCACGCCGAGGTGCGCGTGCAGCGCATCAAGACCGGCGCCGCGCGCCTGGCACTCGGCTACGAAGCCGAGCGACCGGGCGAGCTCCAGGTGATTCCGGTCGGGCTCAATTTCGACGCTCGGAAGTCCTTTCGGGGCCGCGTCCTCGTCTCCTTCGGCTCCCCCATTCCGGTGACGCCGTACCGCGACGCCTACCGCGCCGACCCGGTCACGGCGGTCGAGGCGCTGACCGACGCGATCCAGTGGGGCATGGAAGCGGAGGTCGTCCACGTCGAGCGGATCGACGAGAGCCGGCTCGCGAAGGCGGTCCAGGAGCTCTACCGCGGCGAGCTCGTGCGCGAGCTCCGGGAAGAGCGCGGGCTCGCCGAGCGGCAGATCGACCTGGTCCGCCTGTCACGGGCCATCGTGGACTCGACCAATTACTTCAAGCGGCGCGAGCCGGCGAGGGTCGAGCGGATCTGGCAGCGCATCCAGAGCTACCGCGCGCTCCTCGCCGAATACCACGTCAAGGACGAGGCGGTGCGAGCTCGGCTCGAGCGGACCCGGCCGCGTCAACGGATCCGCCTGACCTGGGAGGCGCTCGCGGGCTTGCCGTTGTTCGTCTACGGCGCGACGGTGAACTTCCTCCCGTACTGGATCCCGCGCTGGGTGGCGCAGCGCCGCGCGCGCAAGGAGACGGACTACGCGACGTGGCGATTGCTGACGGCGATGGTCGCGGTTCCGCTCTTCTGGGGGCTCGAAATCTGGATCGTCGCCCGGCTCGCCGGTCGGGGGGTCGCGTTGGCGTTCGCCCTCTCGCTGCCGCTGTCCGGGGTCATCGCGTATCGCTACTGGGTAGGCGCCGGGCGCCTCCGGAGCCGGCTGCGTTTCGGCGCCCTCGCCCTGACCCGCGAGCACGCGGCCCGGCGGCTCACGACCGAGCGGCAGGCTCTCATCGCCGAGCTCGAGCGCGCCAAGAACGACTACCTCGCCGCGACGAAGGGGAGCTCCTTTTGAGCGTTGCCCGTTCCCGTGATCGAGCTTGAGGCGAATGCCGGCGTCGCCTGGCTCCGGCTCAACCGCCCGGAGGCGCTCAACGCGCTCAATCGCCTGCTGACGGGCGCGCTCGAGGAGACGCTCGAGCGCGTCGCGGTCATGGACGATGTCCGCGTCCTCGTCGTCGCCGGCCGGGGCCGCGCCTTCTGCGCGGGCAACGACATCAAGGAGATGGACGCGGTCACGCCGGAGGAAGCCGAGGCGCTCGCGCGACGCCACGCGGCGCTCATGGAGCGATTCGCGACGCTACCTCAGGTGACGATCGCCGCCGTCGACGGCTACGCCCTCGGCGGCGGGCTCATGCTCGCGGCCGCCCAGGACCTGCGCGTCGCCTCCGACCGGGCGCGATTCGGGCTTCCGGAGGTCACGCTCGGCTTCAACCCGGGGTACGGCATCGCCCGCCTGCTCGACATCGTGGCCGGCGGCCACGCCCGCGACCTGCTCCTCACCGGCCGCACGATCCACGCGACCGAGGCGCTGCGGATGGGCCTCGTCAACCGCGTCGTCGCCCCGCCGACCCTCGAGGCCAGCGTCGCGGCCCTCGCGGCGGAGATCGCGCGGTCGCCGCGCGGCGGCCTCACGGCGACGAAGGAGATCGTCGCGGCGATCCGCGCGGGCGGACGGGGACGCGAGGCCGAGGGATACGGCGCCTCGCTCAGGACGAGCGCCGCGGCGCGGGAGCGGATTCGGGAGTTCGCCAGCCGGAAGAAGCGGTAGCCGACTACCGTTTACGGCGGAGCATGTCCTGATCGGCCACGCGCAACAGGTCCTCCGCGCTCTCCGGAGGCGCCTGAGCGTACGCGATCCCGAAGTTGCATGTAATGGCGACGGGAATCCCGCGCTTGGTCGATAGCCCCTTGATCTTCTCGCGGACCCGGGCGATGACGGTGTCGGCGTCACCGGGGCCGGCATCCGGGAAGAACACGACGAACTCGTCGCCGCCGTGACGAACGATCAGATCCGTGGTCCGCGTGCCCTCGACGAGGGCGTCGCCCACGACTCTCAAGACGTCGTCGCCGATCCCGTACCCGTAGCGGTCATTGATCGCTTTGAGTTGGAAGACGTCGAGGACGAGCAAGAGCGCGCCCGTCTTGCGGCGGCGCGCGACGGCGGCCAGGCGGCGGTACTGATCGTGAAAGGCCCGGCGGCCCGCCAGCCCGGTGACCGGGTCGGGGGCGTAACGGGAGAGGCGGCGGTCGGTCTCGTAGAGACGCCCGGCGAGCGTCCGCAACAGGGACACCGCCAGCTCCGTCGAGCTTTGAAGCACCTTCAGAAACTCGCTCTGCGGGAGCACGAGGCATTGCGTCCGCTCGATCGCGACGACGGTCGCCGAGCGCGACTGGTTCCGGAGCATGCTGAGCTCGCCGATGATCTCGCCCTCCCCCAACTCGCCCACGATCAGCTCCACGGGCGAGTCGGGCGCCACCTCGAGAACGCGCACGCGTCCGGAGAGAATCACGAAGAGGCGGTCGGGCGGGTCGCTCTCACGGATGAGCACATGGCCGGGCGCGAAGCTCTGCTCGGCGGCGCTCGCGAGCAGCACTTGGCGCTGCTCGCTGCTGAGGTTCCGGAAGAGGGGGACGGAGGCGAGGAGGCTCGCGGCGCGGGCACGTCGGTCGCTTTCGCCCGGCGCGCGGGCGAGGCCTGACGCGGCGCCGACACGCTCGGGGGCGTCGAAGACCATGAGCGTGCGGGCCAGCCAGGCCCGGACCCGGGCACGCAACATGGGTGGACTGAACGGCTTGGCGAGGTAGTCGGTCGACGACGCCTCGCCACGGTACACAGCGTCGGAGGGGATCGAGCTGTCGGCCAGGACGACGATCGGAAAGTTCCGCCGGCCGAGGCGGTCCCGCAACGTCTCCAGTATCGCATCACCGTCGCCGTCCAGGAGCTGACGGTCGATGATCGCGATGTCGGGCAGGAGCTCGGGGCCCCGGGACAGCACCACGCGCATGTCGGACTGTCGCAGGAAGATCAGGCGGTCATCGGTGAGGATCTCCTCGATCTCGGCCGCCTCCGCCTCGTTCGCGCTGACCACCAGCACGCGGCCGCCGACGATCTGGCGGTGCTGGAGCGCGGACGCTTCGGCTACGGAGGGCGTGGCGCTGCTGCCCATGACCTGGAGCTCGAGCCCCTCCCGGGCGGCCAGGACGTCCAGCGCCTGTCCCCGACGGGCGACGTGGGCGCGCGCCATCACTTCCATCCGGTCCATCGTGTCGTCGTCGTGCGCCGGGTCGTGGTGGAAGAGCACCAGACGCTCCACCCCGGCGGCCAGCGCGACGTCGACGGCGTACTCGATGCTGCTGTGGCCCCAGCCGACCTTGTCGCGGTACTCCTCCTCGGTGTACTGCGCGTCGTGGATGACCAGATTCGCGCCCTTCAGGAAGGCGATGTGGCGCTCGTCGCCCGGGTGCTGGGAGACGCGCCCCGAAGCGTTCCAGAAGGGCTCGTGGTCGGTCGCGTAGGCGATGGTTGCGCCGTCGCTGGTCATGCGGTACGCGATGGTCGGCGCGGTATGGTTCATGTACTGGGTCTCGACGAGCACGTCGCCGACTCGGAAGAAGCCCTCGTCGAGCTCCGTGAAGTGGATGCGCGACCGCAGATCGCGCATCTTCACCGGGAAGTACGAGTACTCCATCTGCCCCGCCATCGCCTCCTCGAGGCCGCGCTGAAAGCCGATCGGCGCGTAGATGTTCAGCTCGGAGCCCGGCAGGAACGCGGGGACGAAGAACGGGAAGCCCTGGATGTGGTCCCAGTGGGTATGGCCGATGAAGAGATGGAGCCGGATGGGCTGCGGCATCGTCCGCGCGAGATGCAGCCCGAGCTCGCGAGCGCCCGTGCCGCAGTCGAGGATGATCACCGTCCCGTCGGAGGCCCGGACCTCGACGCAGGACGTATTCCCGCCATAGCGCGCCGTCTTCGGCCCGGGCGCGGCGATCGATCCACGCGTGCCCCAGAAGCGCAGTTGCATGAAAGCTACTCATATCATAACGCGCGCCCGGAGCCGCCTTTGTCGAGACCATTCCGGCAGCCCGTGCTCGGGCAGATCCGCGCAAGGTCGAGGACGTTCCCGACCTCCGTCCAGGCCGCCCGAGGACCGTCGAACCGGTCCGGGCCGGCATTGCCAAGCGTCGGCGCCTCTGATAAAGAACTGCGCGTGACCGCCGCGCTGCCGCCGATCCCGACGCACGTGATGGGAAGCCACGGCTTCCCCGGCTGGTTCTGGACCGCGCTCGACAAGATCAAGGCGGGCGAGTACGGCCAGACCGATGTGAAGGAGACGTTCGACGACGCGACCCAGCTCGCCATCCGCGACCAGGAGCGCGCGGGCGTGGATATCGTCTGCGACGGCGAGATGCGGCGCTTCTTCTTCGTACAGACCTTCTACGAGAAAATGGACGGCCTTGAGCCCGTCGAGCCACTCCGGAAGACCGGGCTGTACGCCTACGACTCGGCGCCGCGCTACCGGCCGCGTCAGCGCGTCAAGGTGCCGAAAGGGCTCGGCGTCGTCGACGAGTTCCGCTATCTGAGGACCCAGACCGACAAGCCCGTGAAGGCGACCTGTCCGGGACCCGTCACCCTCTCGATCCACGTCCAGCTCCGGCCCGGCGACGTGTACGGCAACGACCGGCTCGCCCTCTGCTGGGACTTCGTGCCGGCCATCAACGCCGAGCTACGCGCCCTCGTCGAGGCGGGCGCGGACTACATCCAGCTCGACGAGCCGTCGGCCGCGATCGTGCCCGGGCAGATCGACGAGTACGTGAAGATGTTCAACGCCTGCGTCGAGGGCGTACGGGCGCGCATCGCCTACCACGTCTGCTTCGGGAACCTCCTCTCGCGCCCGCGCGGCAAGCGCTCCTACCGCTGGCTGTTCCCCGCCTTGCTCGACGCGAAGTGCCACCAGTTCGTCTTCGAGTACGCCAACCGCGAGATGGCGGAGATCGACCACTGGAAGGAGATCGGCGTCGACCGCGACGTGGCCTGCGGCGTCGTCGACGTCAAGTCGTTCTACATGGAGAGCGCGGAGGACGTCGCCGAGCGGCTCCGGCTGTGCGCGAAGTTCATTCCCCTCGCACGCCTGTCGGCCGTGCCCGACTGCGGCTTCTTTCCGGTGCCGCGCTGGGTCGCCTCCGAGAAGCTCAAGCGGCTGGTCGCCGGCACCAAGCTCGCGCGCCAGCAGCTGGGGCTGACCTAGACGGACGCAGGCCAACGACATTTCGCCGCGGCCATAACCGCAGGAGCCTCACGATGACGCATCGTTCTCAGGCCACCCCCGATCAGCTCCGTCCTCAAGGACCCCGCGACAACCAAACCTCGCGACGGCAGTTCCTCCAGCTTCTGGGCGCCGGCGCGGCCGCGGCGACAGGGATCGACGTCCCGTCGGCAGTTGCGCAAGGGGCTGGTCCCGCGAAGATCGGCGTCCTCGCCATCCGCGCCGGTATCGCGGCGCCGGTCGGCGCCGCGGGACTCCGCAGCACCGAATGGTGGGCGGAGCGCGTGAACAAGGCCGGCGGGATCCTCGGGCGGCCCGTGCAGCTCGTCGTCGAGGAGGAATCGAACCCGAAAGACACGGTGGAGCGCTATCGCAAGCTCGTTCTTCAAGATCAGGTCGAGGTCGTCCTTGGCGGCATCTCCACCGGCGTGACGCTGGCGCTCGGGCCCGTGGCGGAGGATCTCGGCACGCCCTGGCTTTCCTGGGACGGCACCACCCAGAAGGGCGTCGAAGAGACGATGCCGAGCCCCAAGTGGGCCTTCAAGAGCGTGGACAACGAGGTCGAGGCGATCGTGGCCGGGATCCTCACCCCGAAGTACTTCAAGGGCGTGAAGACGGTCGCGGGCATCGGCAACGACTATTCCTACGGTCACGACTGCTGGGAGTCCTACCAGGCCGTGCTCAAGCGCTACATCCCGGACGTGAAGTTCGCGCTCGAGCTCTTCCCCAAGCTCGGCGTGACGGACTTCACCTCGCACATCGCCGCGATCCAGCAGTCGAAGGCCGATCTGTTGATGTGCTCCTTCTGGTCCGGCGACGCGACGATCATCATGAAGCAGGCCGCCGCGGTCGGCCTCTTCAAGACCATGAAGGGCGTCTTCACCACGGCGGGCGGCGTCCACGACTCGCTCAAGAAGGCGTTCACGCCGGAAGGGCTCCTGCTCGGCTACAACACCATGTACTTCGACGACCCCAAGGGCAGTCCCCTGCTCAAGCAGTTCGTCCGCGAGTACAAGGCGAAGTACAACGAGTACCCACCCTACGAGTGCGATCACGCCTTCTTCAACGCCGAGTCCTACAAGACCGCGGTCGAGAAGGCCGCCGGACCCGCCAAGCAATGGCCCGAGAAGGCGCAGGTCGTGAAGGCGCTCGAGGGCATCGAGGTCGAGTCGCTCTCCGGCCGGCGGAGCTGGCGCGAGGACCACGTCCAGATGTGCAACTTCTACCAGGGGATCACGACGCACAAGAACGGCTACGACTTCGTGACGATCAGCCCCATCGAGGTCGTGTCGACCAAGCAGGCGATGAAGCCCCCGGGGACGAAGCTCTTCGAGTGGATCAACGGCTGGAAAATCTAGCGGCGTGAGCGCGGGCCGGGAACCGGCGAGGCCGCCGACCGGAGCCGGATGACCCAGCACGTCGTCAACGTCCTGCTGAGCGGCATCTTCCACGCGAGCATCCTGTTTCTCGTGGCCGCGGGCCTCCAGGTGGTCTTCGGCGTCCAGAAGATCTTCAACCTCGCGTGCGGATCGTTCTACGCGCTCGGGGCCTACGCCGGGGTCTCCGCCGTCGGCTGGTACGCCGGCGCCGGCGGTCCGCCCGCGCTCTTCATTCTGCCGTTGGCGCTCGCGGGCCTCGCCGTGGGTGCCGTCGGTATCGTGGTCGAGCGCGGCCTGCTGCGCTTCGTGTACGACCGCGACGAAACGTTCCAGCTCCTGCTGACGTTCGCGGTCGTCCTCATGATGGAGGACGCGATCCGCATGATCTGGGGCACCTCGCCCCGCTCCACCTCCGGGCTCTATCTGACCTACGGCCAGGTGCGGATCCTTGGCGCGGTGGTGCCCGTCTACAACCTGATCGTCATCGCGGCGAGCCTCGCCATCGCGCTGTCGATCGGCTGGCTCCTCACACGGACCACGTTCGGACGCATCATGCGCGCCGCCGCCGACAATCGCGAGATGGCCGAAGCGCTCGGCGTCGACATGCGTCGCGTCGACGCCAAGGTCTTCACGCTGGGCACCGCGCTCGGCACGCTCGGCGGCGCGCTCGTCATCCCCGCGACGGCCGCGATGAGCGAGATGGGCGTCGAGTTGATCGTCGAAGCTTTCGCCGTCGTCGTGATCGGCGGGCTCGGCTCGATGCGGGGCGCGTTCGTCGGCGCGCTCGCGGTCGGGGTGCTCCGCGCGATCGCGATCTCGGTGTACCCCGAGCTCGAGATGCTCCTGATCTATCTGATCGTGATCGGGGTGCTCGTGGCGCGGCCGCGCGGCCTCTTCGGCGGAGCCGCGGCGTGAAGGGGGGCCTGGTCGTGGGGGTGGCGATGGTGGCCGTCGCCGCGGCACCGCTCGGCGCCTCGACCTACCACGTCCTGCTCATGTTGCCGTTCATGGCCTACGCGGTCGTCCTGCTCGGGCTGAACCTCCTCTTCGGGTATGCGGGCCTCGTCTCCTTCGGTCATGCGCTGTTCATCGGGATCGGCGCGTACACCGGGGCGTTCCTCACCACCCATGGAAAGGTCCGTTCGCTCGAGGTGATCCTGGTCTGCGCGGCGGTGCTCGGCGGGCTCGTCGCGGCACCGATCGGGGCGCTCTGCGTGCGGTACGTGAAGATCTACTTCGGAATGCTCACCCTCGCCTTCGGCATGGTCTTCCACACGTTCGTCCTGAAGTTCTATCGACTCACCGGGGGCGACGAGGGCACGCCGTTCCTGCGCCCGTCATTGCTCGGGCGGAGCCTCGACGCGATGCCGAAGATCGACTATCTCATCGGCCCCTATTACTACTACTCGCTAGCCGTGCTCATCCTGGCCGTGCTCGGCATGTGGCGCATCGTCCACTCGCCCTTCGGCCTGTGCCTCAAGACGATCCGCGACAATCCGGCCAAGGCCGAAACGCTCGGCATCAGCGTCACGCGCTACCGCTTCTACGCCTTCATCATCTCCGCGATCTACGCCGCCGTCGGCGGCGCGCTCCTCGGTCCGCCGACGGGCAACGTCGACCCGACCCTCGCCTACTGGACGCACTCCGGCAATCTCGTGTTCATGACGCTCCTCGGCGGGTTCGCCAGCTTCTTCGGTCCCGTGGTCGGCGCGTTCGTGTTCATCTATCTACAGAACTGGGTGATGTCGATCGTGCCGTACTGGCGGCTGATCTTCGGCGCGATGCTCGCGGTCATCGTCATCTTCGCGCCGCAGGGGCTCATGGGGCTCGTGACACGCCGCCGCCCGGTGCCGGCGTCGCGGGCATGATTCTGCAGGCGGACGGGCTCAGAAAATTCTACGGAGAGTTCTGTGCCCTCGACGGCGTGAGCCTCAGGGTCGACGCGGGCGAGTTCGTCTCGATCATCGGGCCCAACGGCGCCGGCAAGTCGACGCTCATCAACATCCTCACCGGCATCACGCGACCAAGCGCGGGCAGCGTGCGCTTCAAGGACCGTGAGGTCGGCGGCATCGGCCCGGTGCGCCTGGCGCGTCTCGGCATGGCCCGGTCGTTCCAGCTCGTCCAGATCTTTCCCGACCTGACGGTCCTCGAGACCCTGCAGGCCGCCGGCGTGGCGCGACTGGGGCGAGGCGGCCGCTTGTTCGCCTCGCTCGCCGGGGATCGCGAGGTGCAAGAGGCCGCGCTCGAGGTGGCCGAGCTGTTCGGCCTCGGCGACAAGCGTCACACGCTGGCGAGGCAGCTGCCGCAGGGAGACAAGAAGCTCCTCGACGTGGCGTCCGCATTCGCCCTGAGACCGGAGATCATCCTCCTCGACGAGCCGACATCGGGGGTGAGCACCGCGGACAAGACGGCGATCATGGAGACGCTGGTCACGGCCTCGAGGCGGATCGGGCTCCGGGCGATCATCCAGGTGGAACACGACATGGACATCGTGTTCGCCTACTCCGATCGCATCATCGCGCTCCACGAGGGCAAGGTGCTGGCCGACGCCGCACCGGCGGCGATCCAGGCGGACCGGCGGGTGATCGACACCGTGATCGGCCGCAGGGCCGGGGCGCACTGAGCCGGCGATGCTGACCCTCGCCGACGTCGACGTCTTCGTCCAGGCCAGCCACATCCTGCGATCCGTCTCGCTCGAGGTCGGCGCGCGCGACGTGGTGTGTCTGGTCGGTCGCAACGGCGCCGGCAAGACGACGACGCTCAGGACGATCATGGGCTACCTCCGACCGCGGGCGGGCCGCGTCGAGCTCCGCGGGCGGCCCATCCACGGCCGCCGCACCCACGAGATCGCCCGGCTCGGGCTCGGCTGGGCGCCCGAGGACTCAGGCATCTTCGCGGACCTGACCGTCGCCGAGAACATCGAGATCGCGACCTGGACACGCTCCGGAGGCCGCCCCGCCGCCGAGCGCATCGAGCTGGCCTACGGCGTCTTTCCGGCGCTTCGTCGCTACATGGCGCGCAAGGGCACCGCGATGAGCGGGGGCGAACGCAAGATGCTCTCGATCGCCCGCGCGCTGGCCCTCGACCCCGAGCTCCTGTTGCTCGACGAGCCGTTCGAAGGTCTGTCCCCCGCCATCATTCCCGCCGTGAGCAGCGGCATCGCCGCGATCACCAGGCTCGGCCACGCGATCCTCATCGCCGAGTCCAACATCCACCACGTGCCCGACTTCACGACCCGGCTCTACGTCATCGAGCGCGGCGAAATCATCTTCGGCGGCCCGCCTGACGACGCCTGGCGCGATACGACCGTTTCGCGGATAATCGGGGCACCCTCACGATGACGCGGACGTTTCTTGGAGGACCCTCACGTTGACGCTTCTTTCTCAGCCCCGCCGGCTCGACGACGACGCACGCGGCCCGTTCCCCCGCGCGAATGACGGGACGCCCCTCCCGCGGACGCGCCTTTCTCAGCCACACGGGCCTGCCGACGACGCACGCGGCCCGTTCCCCCGCGCGAATGACGGGACGCCCCTCCCGCGGACGCGCCCTTCTCAGCCACACACACGGGCCTGCCGACGACGCACGCGGCCCGTTCCGCCGCGCGAATGACGAGACGCCCCTCCCGCGGACGCGCCCTTCTCAGGCCCTCGGGCCCGCCGACGACGCACGCGGCCCGTTCCCCCGCGCGAGTGACTGGACGCCCCTCCCGCGGACGCGCCCTTCTCAGGCCCTCGGGCCCGCCGACGACGCACGCGGCCCGTTCCCCCGCGCGAATGACTGGACGCCCCTCCCGCGGACGCGCCTTTCTCAGGCCACCCCCGATCGGCTCCGTGCTCAAGGACCCCGCTACAAATGACCCTGCCGCTGATCCCGACCGCGGTCGTCGGCTCGCACGGAAAACCCGGCTGGTGGTTCGCTTCGGTCAAGGCTGTCGAGATGGGCGAGTTCGGCTCCGGGGACCTGGAGGAGATGTTCGACGACGCCGCAAATACCGCGATCCGCGACATGGAGACGGCGGGCATCGACATCATCACCGACGGCGAGGTTCGCCGTCTCGATGGTTACGTCGACTCCTACTACACCATCATCAAAGGCATCGAGCCCCTGCCCGTCCGCCGCAAGGCGGGCCCCTGGGGCTACGACCAGCAGACGCGCTACGAAGCGGTCGGCCGCATCGAGACGCCCCCGGGCGGGCTCGGGATCGTCAAGGAGTTCGAGTACCTCCGGCGCCACACGACGCGACACACCAAGGCCACCTGCGCCGGGCCGCTCACGTTCGGCTCGCGGATCCACCCGGGCAAGCTCTACAAGGGCGTCGTCGACGTGGCGGAGCGCTTCGCCGAGGTCATCAACGAGGAGCTGCGCGGGCTCGTCGCGGCCGGCGCCGACTTCATCC
>QHSR01000229.1:0-8990 GCA_003221635.1 Candidatus Rokuibacteriota bacterium
CCGTGTCCGGTCCACCTCCGACCACGTCAAACCTAGCACTTCAGCCCGCCGCCACCCCGACAGATACCCGAGCGTCACAGCGTCATTGATGGGGTCGGGCAACTGAGCCAGGAGGGCTAGATAGTCCTCGTGACTGACGAGCCCCTGCCGCAAGTTGTTCTCTCGGTAGAGGTTGATCGTGGGAACGCGGTTCGCACTGATGAGCGGCGGGCGGGACTGAGACGCGAGCCTGTACGCGCGCCGCAGACAGGCCAACTCCCGGTTAATGGTCGCCTTCGCCTTGCCGTCCCCGAGCCGCTTGGACTTGTAGGCTTCGATAGCGCCAGAAGAGACAGCGACCGCGCGGAGGTGGCCCAGCTCGGACTCCAGGGCAGCCACTCTGAATTTGAGCGTGCGACTGGAGCGGTTCCCGGTGGTCGCATAGTCTTGCGTGACGAGCGCCAGCAGAGCCTTAACCGTCACCCGTTCAGCCCGAGGACCGACGTAGCGATCCTGCGCCCACTCGTCCACCCGCTTGTGGAGATGGGCAATGGCTTCCGTCTCGCTCGACGTGCGGGCGCTCTCGCGGTGCTGGACACCGTCCTTCCAAAACTCGATCGCCCAACGGTCGCCCCGGCGGTAGATGGAGCCCAATCCGGGGATGTTCTTACGCGTCAGCTCCGATACGGACGATGACGAACCGGATTCGCTCGTGGGGGCGCCTCCCGCTCCTGTGCCGCGAATGTGCGGGTCCATAGATCCTGATTCTCGCTGATTTAGCCGGCCATCGATGAGAGATAAATCCAGTGCGTTTCCTGAAGCCTCAGGCCGCATCCTCCTTCTCGTTCATGTACCGGGCGAGCGCACGCTTGGAGAAGCGCCAGCGGGGCTGGGTCAATAGGGCTGCTGTCAGTGAAGCCGGGGGAAGCAGGAGGGAGCGGGAGGAAGGAATCTGGTCGGGACCCCTATGTCTCCTAACCCGCCCGGGCACGCTTCACTGGGCAGCTGAACTACCTCCGTCAGAGGAAATCGGGCGAGCGTCTCTCCCCGTCACAGCGGCGCTTGGCTCTCTTGTCGGACGACGCTAGCGCACTCAGCTGAGGGACATCGCCACCCCCCGCTGTCGCTCACCGAGCTACTTTCCGGAAAATAGCTCGCCTCGCAGCGGCGCCGCCCCGTTCGCCGGAAACGACTTCTCAGGTATCTTCCACGCGCGACCTCATGATCCATCTGATGGTGGCCGCTCACCATCGAGCTTAGGCTGAACCATGATAGCGGTGCGCTCGGGGATGTGAGGATGAAGCGGCTTATCAAGGTGCTCCTCACCGTGTTGTTTGGGCGTCCCCGCACTCCGCCATGGCCATGGGAGAATCCGCCCGGGAGCAGACTCGCCGCGACGTCAGGCCGGAAGCACTTGCGGGGGTTTCGGCTGGACTGACCTAGCCGTGTCAGGCGAAAGCCTAGCCAGAGGTTTCCTGAGCTGACTTCCCACTCCCCGGTCGCGTCCGTGACGCGGTCCCCGAGCTGGAGCTGTATCGGGAGGATGCGTGTGGTGCCGGGCGCCGCAGGCTCGGGCTTCTTCTCAGGCCGGGGTTTAGCCATGATCGTCACCCGCCGAGTCTAGCGCAGTCGCACTGGACGGCGCTCCGTGCTACTGTTCACCCGCCCGCATTCGCGGGCGGCTGCTACCCGCGCGGCCACTATGGACCAGGAATCTCTCCGTCTTCTCATCCAGCGCAAGAGCCGGGACGGGCGCCTGCCGCATGACGGCATCAGAAGGGTCTGGAGTAGTCCAAGCGCCGGCGAAACGTGCGACGCCTGCGATACGACTGTTTCCATAGTTCAGTTGGTGACGGAGGCGAACACCAGGGCGCCCGGCAGAAGAGCCTTTAAATTCCACGTCCGATGCTTCTAGACTTGCGATTCCGAAAGGCGCGCCACCTAGTCATCGCGACTGGCCTGTCGCAGCGCCTCCCACGCTGCACTCTGCACGGCCCGCCACGGCGTGCGCTCCCATCCCGTTCCAGTCGCACTCGTGGGCGGGTGTTCCATCCCGGTCACGTAAAATGTGGCCCGCCAGCCTCGCTCATCATACTGAGTCAATTGCAGGTCGTAGCCCTGGCGGTACATCCCCACCGCGACGTGCCAAATCCCAGCCCACGTATCCAGCCACGTGCGGAGTGCGTGAAGGGCTCGGTCATACGAGGGCATCGAGCACCCGGCGAAGCCGACAGCAGCACGTAGGAGCTGGCCGCGTTGATCGAGCATGCGCTATTCGATCACCTGGTCCGCCCGCCCGAGCACTGACTGCGGGATGGTCAGCCCGAGCGCTTTCGCCGTCTTGAGGTTGATCACCAGCTCGAACTTCGTCGGCTGCTCGATCGGCAAATCGGCGGGCTTGGCGCCCTTGAGGATCTTGTCCACGTGGCTCGCGGCGCGTTTCATGAGAGCGTCAAGATCAGGCCCGTAGCTCAAGAGGCCACCGGCGCGTACCCACGGTCCCCAACCAGTCACGAGGGGTATCCGCTGCTTGCTGACAAACTCCAGGATGCGGGAACGGCTGAGGTTCATGAATCGCGAGGAGACGACCATCAACGCGTCGGCACGTGCGCGTGTAGCCGATTGAAAGGCTCCGTCGAAGTCCTCGGGTCGTCTGGCTTCGAGCGATTGAATGTGGACGCCGAGGCGACGCGCGGCCGCCTCGATGTCGCGATACTCCGGATCGCGATGGTCGGGGTTCCAGAGCACCGCGACGCGTGTCAGCGATGGAACCGCCTCTTTCAGGAACTGCAGCCTCTTGCCGGCAGTCTCAGAGGAAACGAACGCGACGCCTGTCAGGTTGGCGCCGGGCCGGGCGAAGCTGGTGACCACCCCCGCCTCGACGGGGTCTTGACTGGTGAGCATCACGACCGGAATCGTGCTCGTCGCATCCTTCACGAACGGCACCATGTCCCCCCCGAGAACCACGATCACATCGGGCTTCAGCGATACGACCTGGACAGCAAGTTCGCGGACTCGTTCCGGGCGGCCCTCGGCACTGCGATATTCGAGCGCGAGGTTCCGGCCCTCGACATAACCCAGATCGCGCAGACCCGCGACAAAGGCGGCCAGATTGGGATCGGTGGCGGGCGTACCGAAGAGAAGCACGCCGAGCCGCGCGACTTTGCCCGCCTGCTGCGCTTCGGCGGCGAACGGCGCGAGAATGAGACTGACAGTGAGAACGACCGCGAGCCCGATCAGCCGCATGGGCACCTCGGTATGGGACGGCTGCCGGGGAGTCTAGCCGAAGGCGACGACGCGCACCAGCACAGCGCCTATGCGGGCCGCTTCCAGCGTGACGAGAAGCAGGCGGCCGAGGCGGTCAGTCACGGGCTGAGGGCTCGCGGGCCAGCGCGCGCTATTCGATGACCTGGTCCGCCCGCAGCAGGATCGTCTGCGGGATCGTGAGGCCGAGCGCCTTCGCCGTTTTCATGTTGATCACCAGCTCGAACTTCGTGGGCTGCTCGACGGGCAAATCTCCTGGCCGGGTGCCCTTGAAAATCTTGTCGACGTACCCTGCGACGCGGCGAAAGACTTCATGGATGTCTGGCCCGTAGGACATGAGGCCGCCGACCTGAGGAAACGCTCGATGTTCATACATTGTCGGCAAATGATGCTTGGCCGCCAGACGTACGAGGCGTTGTTTCTCTGCGTCGAAGAGTGCAGACGACACCGGCATGACGGTGTCGACGCGTTCTTTGAGGGCCAGAGCAAACGCCCGCTCTATCTCATCGGCTCGCCGGACCTCTCTGCGTTTCTCTCCAAGCAGAAGCATTGGCCGGATTCGCCGCATTCCAAAGGACGGCGACACGGGAGAGCATGGGGACCGCTTGCTTGAGGAACTCCAACCGTTTTTCCTCGAGGTCCGAGGAAAGTCGTGAGATTCCGGTCACGTTGCTGCCGTGGCGGGCGAGGCTGGTGACCACCCCGGCGCCTACGGGATCGATCGCGGTCGGGAAGACAATTGGGATCGTCTTGGTCGCGTTCTTGGCGGCGATGGCTGCGGGTGTGGTAGCCACGACGATGACATCAGCCTTTAGTCTGACCATCTCAGCGGCAAACTCCGGAAATCGCTCTGCCTTGCCCTCGGAGAAGCGGCGCTCAAGGATGATGTTCCGTCCCTCCACATACCCGAATTCGCGGAGGCCTTCAGAGAAGGCGTCGTGAGATCTCGTGTAGACGGTTCCGATATAACCGATCCGCCACGGCTTACCCGCCGGTTGAGCTTCGGCGGCGAGCGGCGCAAGAACAAGGCTGACAGCGAGAACGACCGCGAGCCCGATCAGCCGCATGCTGCCGGGGAGTCTAGCCGAACGTCACAACACGCACCAGCGTCCCGACCTCGACGAGCACTGGGGCGTCTACCTCAGCGGGCGACGCGGCCCGATAAGTTGACGGTCGGAGAGCTGGCCACGTGGGTCGAGCACCCGTCTTTGTGGATGTGTGTCCGGAGAATCTGACGGTCGATGCCGAACAGGTACGCGCCCTTGTGCAGCAAGAAAACGTCAAGGCAGTGGTGGCCGTCCACATCAGTGGCGCGTTGGCCCAACTCGATGTCCTTCAGAACATTTGCCGGTCAGCCGGTGCCTTTCTGATCGAAGACTGCGCCCAAGCGACAGGTGGTCGCTACGCGGGCCGTCGTGTCGGCAGCTGGGGGGACCTCGGTGTATTCAGTCTGGGTGGTATTAAGCTGTAGTCGCCGAGCTTCGGGTGCTCCTTCGTTGAGCCTGCCTGAGAATGTCGCTTGAAACTGTGGCGAAGACGGGGCTGAGAATGATCGCCTTCACGACCAAGAGGGTGCTGACCTTCGACTGCTACGGGACATTGATCGCGCCTACGCCTCGAGGCCGTCCACACGGCCGTCTTGTCCTACGGTTAGGATCCTGACTCCGAACTTCTTGATGAGTGGCGCTTCCCGCCATCGCCTTGCCAGCTCCTCGAATTTCGGACTGTGCGGGACGGCCACAGCCAAGATATCCCCGTCATTGACGCGCTCGACCGTCAGCAGCTGTCCAAGAGCCTCCCGCAGGAGTGGATATTCCGCCGAGCTTTTGCTGCGTTCGAGCGGTCCTTTCTTGCACTCGACCCGCAGAATACATCCAGACCTAAGCTTCGCCACAACGTCGCCCACTCCAGGGCTCGAGTGGATGCGTAGGCGCCCGGCACCGCCCGAGTAGGAGCAATAGATCCCTTGCCATGCTGCCCCCGGGCGCTCTTTACGCCACTCACAAGACGCGAGGAACTCCCCGAGCTTGAACTGTACCGTCTCGCCAATTTGAATCTGCGCACCGTCGATCGCGACTTCGACAGTCCCCTCAGCCAACTCGCTCTTGATCAGCCACAGTGCCAGTCGGAGGCTGACCTCGGCTTCGGACATTCGGGTCATTGGCTCACCTGTGCGCTCCTGTTTTCGAGTTCTGACACAGTTCTGGCACAATTTCGGGTTTGGGGGTCGCAGGACGCCGCCGAGCTCTGATTCACAACTTGCTGATTTGAGTGGCGGAGGGCGAGGGATTCGAACCCCCAAGGGCCTCGCGGCCCGGTGGATTTCAAGTCCACTGCCTTACCAGTTGAGGCTAGCCCTCCGTGCCAGAGACAACAGGCACTTACGATACATCAAGCATCACTAGGATCCCCAGCCATCGCAACACCCATGGGCTGGATCTTCACTCCGTCAGGAGTTTTTCCGCCCACTCAATGAGCTCAACCAGGATTGCCGGATTCGCGAACGTCGCGTTCTTGCCGGGCAGGTCCGCATCAAGGACCCCACGGGCCCTTGAGCACGCGCCTCACACGTGTATCGGAATGCCTAGCGCTACCGTCGTTCGCAGGGTTTCCGCCAACGGTGGCCAGCCGACGGGCACAACAGCCAGTGCTACCGGATCGCGCATCAGCGAGACGGCCTCTCCGAGCAGGAAGATCTGTACTTGATGTCCGGCCTCCGCCAGCGCGTTGGCATGCAGAAATGGGAATGCCGCCTTGGTCGGATCGTCGGAGCCCCATGCGCTCTTCACCAGCACCCGGCTCATACGTGTCGGCTCAACCGACCGGACTCTCTCGCCCCGTCATGACGCGTCCCCCTCTCTCGACCCGGGGCGTACGATACACCGTCCGCCCGCTCCGTCGTTCCGGGAATGTCGCGCCGGCGGGCCCGTTGGCGCGCGGTCGCTACTGGGAACAATAGATTCCGGAAAAATCATCATCGCCACCTCTTGTCAATTCGCGATTTCTCGTGTAAGAACTGTTTTCTCGATATCAGCGCCGTACGACGCAAGAGGGGCGAGTTATGGCACGAGCAGGCGTGTTCTTCGGTCCGGACTTCTCCCCTCGTCTTGCGGCGCCCGGGCGCGCTCGCCTGGCCGCCGGTCTCGCGCTGGCCGCCTTGCTGCCGGCATCGCACGACGCCGCATTCGCCCAGGAGTCGGCGACCGCCCGGATCGCCCGTGAGAATCTCCCCGCCGTCGTGACGCTGGTCGCCGTCGACGACCACGATCAGCCCCTCTCCCTGGGAAGCGGCTTCTTCATCACGCGCGACGGCGTCCTGGTGACCAATGCCCACGTCGTCGGCGGCGCCGCCAGGATCATCGTGCGCTGGCGCGGCCAGCGCGGGACTGCGTTGCGGATCTTGAACTTCGCTCGGAAGTACGACCTGGTGACACTGCAGACCTCGTTCGAGTCGACGCCCGCCGTGTCGCTCGCCGACTCGGACTCGGTGGCCGTCGGGCAGGACGTCGTCGTCCTGGGCAGCCCCCAGGGCCTCGAGGGCACGGTCTCGACCGGGATCGTGGGGGGCCTGCGGACACTGGGTCCTGTCAAGTTCCTGCAGATCACGGCGCCGATCAGTCCCGGGAGCAGTGGCGGACCTGTCTTCAACTCCGTGGGCCGTGTGATCGGAATCGCGACGGCGACGTCCGCCAGGGGACAGAACCTGAACTTCGCGCTCCCGGTGAACCTCCTGCGCGACCTCCCGCCTGCCACGGTCGCCTTCAACGCGGCGACGCCGGCCGCCTTCGATCTGCGCGAGGGCGACCGACTCAAGGACCTGGTCTATTTCAACAACATTATCGAAGAGTTCGGGTTCCTCACGGAGGGCAGCACCCTGGCCTCCCTCACCGCCTCGCTCCAGAACCGGACGGCGGAGACGATTGCGGACGTCCGCGTCCTGGTGGTGGTCAAGAACCCGCGTGGTGAGGTGCTGGACTTCCATTTGCGGGACTTCAAGGGGACCGTGATTCCACCCGGTCTCGCGAAGCAGGTGTCGATCCCCATCCTGACTCGAGGGTTTCGGACGTGGAGCAGCGGGGTCGACTATGTCCGCGGCACCTACGAGATCAGGCTCTTGGACTACAAGATCGTCGGTAGCCGAGGCGGCAATTCGGCCGAGGATCTCTTCAAACTACGCTAGCTCGCGTCAGACGCTCGAGCCCGTCCATGTACGGTCGTAGCGCCGGCGGGATGGTGACCGCGCCGTCGGCCTCCTGGTAATTCTCGAGCACGGCCATCACGGTGCGGCCGACTGCGAGGCCCGAGCCGTTCAGCGTGGCGCAGTACTCGACCCGGCCGCCGCCCTCCGGCCGATACCGGATCTCGGCGCGGCGGCCGCCGAACGCGTCGTAGTTCGAGCACGAGGAGATTTCCCGGTAGCGATTCTGACCGGGCAGCCACACCTCGATGTCGTAGCCCTTCGCCGCGCTGAACCCTAAGTCTCCCACGCAGCGCTCGACCACTCGGTACGGAAGCTCGAGGCGCTGCAGCACGGTCTCGGCGTTGCCGACCATGGATTCGAGCTCGTCGGAGGCCTTGGCCGGCGTCGTCAGCTTCACGAGCTCCACCTTGTCGAACTGGTGCTGGCGGTAGATTCCCTTCATGTCCTTGCCGTACGTCCCGGCCTCGCGCCGGTAGCAGGGCGTCAACGCCGTGTAGCGGCGCGGCAGGGTGGCCTCCGGCAGCACCTCACCCGCGTGCAGCGCGGTCAGCGCGACCTCCGACGTCGGGATGAGATAGAGCGTGCGGCCCTCGTCGGCCTCGACGGTCTTGAAGAGCTGCTCCTCGAACTTGGGAAGCTGGCCCGTCTTGAGCATCGTGTCGCCGTTGACGAGGTGGGGTACCCAGAGTTCCGTGTAGCCGTGCTCTCGCGTATGGAGATCGAGCATGAACTGCGCCACCGCGCGCTCGAGCCGAGCCATGCCGCCCCAGAGGACGGCGAACCGCGCCTTGGCCATCTTCGCGGCGCGCTCGAGGTCGAGGCCCAGCGGGGCCCCCACCTCTTCGTGGGGCTTCGGCTGAAAGCCGAACGTCCGTGGCTCGCTCCAGTGTCGAACCTCGACGTTGTCGTCCTCGCCCCGACCCGGGGGAACCGATGGATGCGGCAGGTTGGGGATTTGAACGAGCAGCGCTTCGATCCGCGCCTCGACCTGCTTCAGCTCGGCATCGAGCGCCTTGATGCGATCGGCAAAGCTTCGCGAGTGCTCGACCTGTCCAGAGACGTCCGCGCCCTCACGCTTACCCTTGGCGACCTGCTCGGAGAGCTTGTTGCGGAGCGCCTTCAACTCCTCGGCTTCCCGAATCACACGGCGCCGCTCAGCGTCGAGCTCGACGATCTGCTTCACGAGCTCGGCGCCGCCCTTGCCGGCGAGCGCGCGCTCGACCGCCGCGGGCTGCTCCCGGATCAGCCGCAGGTCCAGCACGGCGCTACGGCGCTTCGACGGGTGCGGTGCTCTCGGAGTCGACGCGGGCGACCGAGCCAACGCGGTCGTCGGGCTCGAGGTCGATGATGCGCACGCCCCAGGTGTTGCGTCCCTGGGAGGAGACGTCGGCGGCGTGGAAGCGGATCATCTTGCCCTTGGTCGTGACGACCAGGATGTCGTCGCCGTCGTGCACCTGGAGTATGGCGACGACGGTGCCGTTACGGCCGCCGGTCTTGATGTCGATGATCCCCTTGCCGGCCCGTCCCTGCAGCCGATACTCGTCGA
>QHSR01000229.1:9045-15246 GCA_003221635.1 Candidatus Rokuibacteriota bacterium
GCCCGTCGGGCGCACTTCCTCCTCCGAGAAGCGGATGATCATGCCGAGCTTGGTCGCGATCATGACCTCGCGCTGGCCGTCAGTCCGTCGGGCCGTCATGAGTTGATCGTCGTCGTCCAGGCCAATGGCCTGGATGCCGCCGGCTCGCGGATGGGAGTACGCCTCGAGCTCGGTCTTCTTCACCTGGCCCTTCTTGGTCGCGAACAGGACGTAGCCGCCCGCGGCGAAGTCGCGCACGGGCACGCACGTCGCGACCACCTCGCCCTCGCCGAGCGAGAGGAGATTCACCATGGCCTTGCCCTTGGCCTGGCGTCCGCCCTCGGGGATCTCGTGGACCTTCAGCCAGTGGACCTTGCCGCGGTTCGTGAAGAAGAGGAGATACGAGTGCGTCGAGGCGACGAAGAGGTCTGCGACGATGTCCTCCTCCTTCGTCTCCATGCCGGTCACGCCCTTGCCGCCTCGCCTCTGGCTTCGGTACGCCTCGACGTGGGTGCGCTTGATGTAGCCCGCGCGCGAGATCGTCACGACCATCTCCTCGTCGGCCAGGAGATCCTCGATCGTGAGCTCGGTGGTTTCAGTGAGGATTTCCGTGCGCCGGGCGTCGCCGTACTCCTCTTTGACCGCCAAGAGCTCCTCGCGGATGATCGCCATCAGCTTCGCGTCGGAGGCGAGGATGCCCTTCAGCTCCTGGATGAGAGCGAGCGTCTGCTCGTGCTCCTCCACGACCTTGTGGCGCTCGAGCTGGGTCAGCCGCTGTAGCCGCATGTCGAGGATCGCGCGCGCCTGGATCTCGGAGAGCTCGAGCCGCGCCATCAACGCGTCCCGGGCGGCGTCGGGGCTCTCGGCCTGCCGGATGAGGCGGATCACCTCGTCGAGGTGCTCGACAGCCTTGCGCAGACCCGCCAGGACGTGGGCCCGCTCCTCGGCCCGGGCGAGATCGTAGCTCGTCCGCCGGGTGACGATCTCGCGGCGGAAGCGGACGAATGCCTCCAGCATCTCCTTGAGGTTGACGACCTGCGGCCGCCGCTCGACGAGCGCCAGCATGATGATGCCGAATGTCGTCTGCATCTGCGTGTGCTTGTAGAGCTGGTTCATCACGATCTGCGGGATCTCGCCGCGTCCGAGCTCGAGCACGACCCGGATCCCCTCGCGGTTCGACTCGTCGCGAATCTCGGAGATGCCGGGGATCTTCTTGTCGGCCGACAGCTCCGAGATCTTCTCGATCAGGCTCGCCTTGTTCACCTGGTACGGCAGCTCGGTGATGATGATGGCTTCCCGCCCACCCCGCATCTTCTCGGCGTGGGCCTTCGCCCGCAGCGTGATCGTGCCGCGGCCGGTCGTGTAGGCCTCGCGGATCCCCCCCGCGCCGTAGATGTAACCGCGTGTCGGGAAGTCCGGAGCCTTGACGATCTTCAGCAGCTGCTCGATCGTCGTCTCGGGGTCGTCGACCAGCGCGACGAGCCCATCGACGACCTCCGTGAGATTGTGCGGCGGGATGTTCGTGGCCATGCCCACCGCGATCCCCGCCGACCCGTTGACCAGAAGATTCGGGATTCGCGTCGGCAGGACGACCGGCTCTCGCTCGGACTCGTCGAAATTGGGGACGAAGTCGACGGTGTCCTTGTCGATGTCGGCGAGCATCTCGTGGGCGATCTTGGCCAGCCGGGCTTCCGTGTAGCGCATCGCGGCCGGCGGATCGCCGTCGACAGACCCATAGTTCCCTTGCCCGTCGACCAGCGGATAGCGAAGCGAGAACTCCTGCACCATGCGGACGAGCGCCTCGTAGATCGGCGCATCGCCGTGCGGATGGTACTTGCCCATGCAGTCGCCGATGACGCGGGCCGCCTTCTTGTAGGCGCGGTTCCAGTTGAGTCCCAGTCCCTGCATCGTGTACAGGACGCGCCGGTGGACGGGCTTGAGACCGTCGCGGATGTCCGGTAGCGCGCGGCCGACGATGACGGACATGGCGTAGTCCAGATAGGACTTCCGCATTTCTTCTTCGATGGGGACAGGAATCTGGCGTTCGTTCGGCATGTCAAGCTCGTGATCGGGCGAGCGGAGCCCCGCGTGCCTTTCTCAGGTCACCCTCGGGAATCCGGTCTCGCCATCCGTTAAATAATTTAAATATCGAGGTTCGCGACGTCCAGGGCGTACTTCTCGATGAATTCGCGGCGCGGCTCGACAGCATCGCCCATGAGCACCGTGAACATCTGGTCGGCGCCGACGGCGTCTTCCATCGTGACCTTGAGGAGCGTCCGCGACTCGGCGTTCATCGTGGTGTCCGCCAGCTCCTCGGCGTTCATCTCGCCGAGGCCCTTGTACCGCTGGAACGACGCGCCCGCTTTCGCGTGCTCGAGGGCGGCCCGATGAAGCGCGTCGAGGGACGCCACAGGCGTCTCACGGTCGCCTTCGATGATGGAGATCGGGCCCTTCGCCGCCGGCGCGACCTTCTCCCACAGCTCGCCGAGGCTCGCGTAGTCGGGTGACTTGAAGAGGTCGGTGCTGAACGAGACCGCGGGGGAGCCCGCGATCGTCACGGTGTGTCCCTCGTTGCCCTCGCCTGCTTGGACGCCGACGTCATACCCGTCGACCGCCGCGGCCGCGCGCACGATCGCCTCCGCGATTTCGGCGTGGCCGATTCCCCGCTTGGTGCCCCGGAACTTCGTCCGCAACAGCTCGTTCAGCACCGGACCCGGCACGCCGCGTTTCGTGAACTTCGTGACGAGCGTCCGGACCTCCGACACCGCCCGGAGCAGCTCGCGAAGCGGCTCGCCGGTGACCGGAGTCTTGGTCCCCGGCACCTTCACGCCCGCGGTCTCGACCCAGGTGGTGAGGAAGAACTCCTCGAACTCGCGGTCGGACATCAGGTACTTCTCGACCTTCCCCTTCTTGACCTTGAAGAGCGGCGGCTGCGCGATGTAGAGGTAGCCCGCCTCGATGACCGGTACCATGTGGCGGAAAAAGAAGGTCAGGAGCAGCGTGCGGATGTGCGCGCCGTCCACGTCGGCGTCGGTCATGAGGATGACCTTGTGGTACCGGAGCTTCGCGACGTCGAACTCCTCGGGGCCGATCCCGGTCCCGAGCGCCGAGATGAGCAGTCGGATTTCATTGTGGGACAGGACCTTGTCGTACCGCGCCTTCTCCGCGTTGATGATCTTGCCCCGGAGCGGGAGGACGGCCTGGGTGCGCCGATCCCGTCCCTCCTTCGCCGAGCCGCCGGCCGAGGCTCCCTCGACGAGGAAGAGCTCACGGTATTGCGGGTCGCGCTCCGAGCACTCGGCGAGCTTCGCGGCGAGTCCCTCGTCGTCCACGCCCCGCTTGCGCGTCAGCTCGCGCGCCTTGCGGGCGGCCTCCCGCGCCTGGGCGGCGCGCACGCACTTGTCGACGATCTTGCGCGCCGTCGTCGGGTCTTCCTCGAAGGCTTCGGCGAGCTTGTCGTTGACGACCTGCTGGACGAGGCCCTTGATGTCGCTGTTGCCCAGCTTGGCCTTCGTCTGCCCCTCGAACTGCGGCTCCGGCAACCGGACCGAGACCACCGCCGTGAGTCCTTCCCGGACGTCGTCGCCGGTGATGCCGCTCTTGAAGTTCTTGAGAAAGCCGTTGGCCTGCGCGTAGTTCGAGAGCGTGCTGGTCAGCGCCGCCCGGAACCCGGTCAGGTGCGTGCCGCCCTCGCGCGTGTTGATGTTGTTCGCGAAAGAGAAGACGCTCTCCTGGTAACCGTCGTTGTACTGGAGCGCCACCTCGACCTCGGTGTCGCCTTTCTTGCCCTCGAAGAACAGCACCTTTGGGTGCAGCGGGGTCTTGTTCTGGTTCAGGTGCTTGATGAACTCGATGATGCCGCCCTTGTACAGGAACGTGTGGCTCCGCCCGTCGCGCTCGTCCTCGATGACGATCTTCAGGCCCCGGTTCAGGAACGCCAGCTCGCGCAGCCGGTTGCTGAGCGTGTCGAACGAGAAGGTCGTCTCCTCGAAGATCTTGGCGTCCGGCTTGAACCGGATGATCGTGCCGGTCTTCTTGCTGGCGCCCGTCGCGGCCAGGGCGCCGGTGGGGATCCCGTGCTCGTAGCGCTGCGTCCACTCCTTGCCGTCCCGGCGGATCTCGACCTCGAGCCATTCGCTGAGCGCGTTCACGACGGAGATGCCGACGCCGTGCAGGCCGCCGGAGACCTTGTACGCGGAGTGCTCGAACTTCCCGCCGGCGTGCAGAACGGTCAGGACGACCTCGGCCGCCGACTTGTCGCTCTCCTTGTGGATGTCCACCGGGATGCCGCGGCCGTTGTCGCCGACGGAGCAGGAGCCATCGGAGTGCAGGATGACCTTGATGCTGTCGCAGTAGCCGGCCAGCGCCTCGTCGACCGAGTTGTCGACGGCCTCGTACACGAGGTGGTGCAGGCCGTACGCGCCCGTGTCGCCGATGTACATCGCGGGGCGCTTGCGAACCGCCTCGAGCCCCTCGAGGACCTTGATGTCGCTCGCGGTATAGTTCTCGGCGCTCATGCTGGCGTCACGCTCCCGCCGTTGACGTGAAACACCGACGCGCCATCCCCTGCCGGTGCGTCGGGTGTCGTCAGGAATACCTGCTCGGCGGACTGAACCTCGTGGAGCACGTGCCCACGCACGGTCGGGTCGAGCTCCGAGAGGGCGTCGTCGAGCAGCAGGACCGGCGCGGTCCCCGCCGCCTCGCTCACCGGCAGGACCTCGGCCAGACGCAGGGACAGCGCGATGAGCCGCTGCTGGCCGCGAGAGCCGAAAGCGCGGGCGTCGACGCCGTCGATCTCGATCGCGAGGTCGTCCCGGTGCGGACCCACGAGCGTCTGCCCTCGACGGGCCTCGTCACGCTGACTGCGCTCGAGCGCGGCCAGGAGGGCCGCGGGCTCTGCGGCCTCCCCCAGTGATGTCCGATACCTGATCTCGACCTTGGACCCCGCGCCAGAGAGGGACGCATACACGCGCGCCAGCTCGGTCTGCAGCGCGGCCACCGCCTTCCGACGCCGATCGAGCAGCTCCATGCCGACCGTTGCGAACTGCTCGTTCCACGGCCCGAGCCGGCCCGCCAGTCCAGCATCGCGCGGGCGCTGCTGCAGAAGTCGGTTCCGGCGCGCGAGGATCTGACGGAACCGGACGAGCGTCGGAATGTGATTCGCGTAGAGCCGCCCCGCGAACCCGTCGATGAAGTTGCGGCGCGCCGAGGGTCCGCCGTTGACGATCTCGAGATCTTGCCACCCGAACGCGATCGCGCGCGCCCACTCCGGGGCCGGCTCCCCGGTGTTCTGCCAGATTCCATCCTCGAGCCTGGTCAGTACCCGTCGCACCGTTCGCCGCGTCTCGCCGCGAACGAGCTCACCGGTGAGCGTCGTGATCTCCGTTCCCCAGCGCGGTATTTCGGCGATCCGGGAGGTCCGAAACGACCGCCCCGTGATGAGGAGCCCGAGCGCTTCGAGGAGGTTGGTTTTACCCTGGGCGTTAGGCCCGGTGACGACGTTCAGCCGTGGCGCCGGGCGCCACGAGAGGGTGCGATAATTCCGAAATTCCAGCAACTGAGCGCACCCTATCTGCACCCTTGTAAACTCCTGTTTTATAAGGATAAAATAACATCTAGATCCGCATCGGCATTATAACACAGCAGTAACCTTCGTCCTCGCCGCTTTTAATCACTCCGGGGCTCTGAGCGTCCTTGATCTCGAACACGACCTGGTCCTTGTCGAGCGCCGCCATAGCCTCCAGGAGGTAGCGAGAATTGAAGCCGATCACCATCTCCTCGCCGGCGTACTCGACATCGAGGATTTCCTCGGCCTCCCACAACTCCTGGCTCGAGGCCGTCACCTTCAACGAGGCCGGGCTGAGGTCGAGCTTCACCGGCTTGTTCCGCTCCTCAGCCATGACCGCGACACGACGCAGCGCCGCAGAGAGCGAACTGCGCGGGGCCGCGAGCTTCCCGGGATGCGTTCGAGGAATGACGGCATCGTAATTGGGAAACTGTCCCTCGATCAGACGAGCGGTCATGACGAAGTTCGGCATCTGCAGAACAAATTGATTCTCCGTGATCGCGAGCTGGACCTCCTCACTGGCCCCGAGGACGCGCATGATCTCGGTGACGGCCTTCCGCGGCACGATCCCGGTAGCGCTGGGGATGGCTTTGCCGAGGCTCCGCGTGGAGAAGGCTAGACGGTGTCCGTCCGTCGCCACCATCCGCACGTCCTTT
>QHSR01000229.1:15587-27385 GCA_003221635.1 Candidatus Rokuibacteriota bacterium
GGTCTGGCGCGGCTCCACGATGTTCTGAACCATCTGGAGGCCTTTGAGGAACGCGTCTCGGTCGATCACTACTTCCATAGGGTTCTCCAGTGTGTTTGAAAAGAAAAGAAAGACAACACCGTAGCCGTAGGCGCCGTCAAGTGCTGTGGACGGGGTGGATCATGGAGAAATGCTGATGGGGCCGCGAGTTCCTCGGCATCGGGGACGGGGATAAACGTGTGGAGATCGCGGCGAGAGGCGTGGATCACAGGTTGATGCTCTGGATAAGGCCGTCGATCGTCTTGCGTAATTTGGGATCTTCCTGCAGGAGCGTCTGGATCTTGTCCACGGCGTGCAGGACGGTGGTGTGGTCCTTGCCGCCGAAGGCCCGGCCGATCTCCGCGAGCGACGAGTGGGTCATCTGGCGAGCGAGGTACATGGCGACTTGCCGGGGGAAGGCGATCGCCTTGGTCCGGGTCTTGGCCTTGAGGTCGGAGAGCTTGAGCCCGAAGAAGTCGCAGACCCGTCGCTGGATCTGATCCATCGTGATGATCTTCTCTTCTTCACCCCAGAGCTCGCCGAGGACTTCCTGGACGAGGTCGACGCTCATCTCACGCCCGGTCAGCGCACAGAACGCGATCATCCGGGTGAGCGACCCCTCCAGCTCGCGGATGTTCGACTTGATCCGGCTCGCGATGAGGTAGGCGACGTCGTCGGCGAGCCGCACGCGCTCGAGGGCCGCCTTCTTCTTGAGGATGGCCACGCGTGTCTCGAAATCCGGCGGCTGGATGTCCGCGATCAGCCCCCACTCGAAGCGCGAGCGCAGGCGCTCCTCGATCTCCGGGATGTCCTTGGGGGAGGAGTCGCTCGAGACGATGATCTGCTTGCGCGACTCGTAGAGGTCGTTGAAGGTGTGGAAGAACTCCTCCTGCGTTCGCTCCTTGCCCGAGATGAACTGGATGTCGTCGATCAAGAGGAGATCGATCGTCCGGTAGCGAGCGCGGAACTCGGCGGTCCGGTCGTAGCGGATCGCGTTGATGAGCTCGTTCGTGAATCGCTCGGAGGAAAGATACGCGACGGACATCCCCGGGAAGAGCCGCGCACTCTGGTGTCCGACGGCGTGCAGGAGGTGCGTTTTCCCGAGGCCGACACCGCCGTAGATGAAGAGCGGGTTGTACGCCCGCGAGGGAAGCTCGGCAACCGCCTGGCACGCCGCCTGCGCGAACTGGTTCGACGAACCCACGACGAACGAGTCGAAGGTGTAGCGCGGGTTCAGCCCCTCGACGGTGCCGCCGCCGGGCCCGCGCTCCAGGCGCGGCGAGGGCGCCGCCTCGACGGCGGCACTCTCCGAATCGACGACGAGCGTGATGCGTGGATGGCCGCCGAGACATTCGCGGGCCGCCTGGTGGAGCGCGTCGAGGTAGTTCTGAGCCAGCCAGTCGCGCGAGAACTTGTTCGGGGCGCCGATGCGCAGATGGTCGCCCTCGACAGCGACGAGTCGGCATGGGCGGACCCAGTTGTCGAGAACGGGCGGGGGAAGCGTCCGAGCCAGGATTTCGAGGAGTCGGGCCCAAAGGTCATCCAACACGGGAGTCGCCCTCACTTACACACAGAGTTATCCACAGATGTGGATAGCTCGGGGCATCTGCTCGATCAGAGTTTCCGCGCCGCCACGCGCGCACCTCGGGACACAACTCCTCACGCCGATCCGTCGTCCGATGGATGGCGGACTTTAGCACGGGGTCGAAGCAGGCCGCAAGCTTCTTCGCAACGCGACGGCCGGTTGACTCGACTCTGGGCGATGTCTAAACTGTGTCGGTTCGACGATCCTCAGGGAGAACACGGTTCATGAAGCGGACGTTTCAGCCTAATGTGCGCCGCCGGAAGAAAACGCACGGCTTCCGCAAGCGGATGAAGACCAAGGGCGGGCGGAAGGTGCTCAAACGTCGGCGCGCGAAGGGGCGGAAACGGCTGACCGTCTGACGGGCCGGTTTCCTCGGCGCGAACGGTTGACCACCGGCGCTGAATTTCAGGCGCTCTTCCAGCGGGGCAAGCGAATTGATCGGCCGTCCATGATCGTGCTCTGGCGCTCGACGGCGGAGCCGCGGCGGGCTGGCTTCGCCGTCAGTCGGCAGATCCGCGGCGCGGTGCAGCGCAACCGGGCCCGCCGCCGGCTACGCGAAGCGTACCGCGCGACACGCGATACCGCCCCGACGCACGCGGCGCTCGTGATCATCGGGAGACCGGGCGCGCTGCGCGAGCCGTTCGCGGCGCTCGCCAACGAGCTGCGTGGCGCGCTCGCCGCAATTCCGGGCCCCAGGCCGTGACGCGGGCGACGCGCATCGCGCTCGGCGCGGTCACGACCTACCAGCGCCTCGTCTCACCCCTGCTGCCGAGCGCGTGCCGGTTCGCGCCGACGTGTTCGGAGTACGCGCGGCTCTCGCTCGAGGAGCACGGGCTCGTGCGCGGCATCGGGCTCGCGGCCTGGCGCCTGCTGCGCTGTCATCCACTCCATCCCGGAGGGTATGATCCGCCGCCGGCCCGAGCGCGCCAGACGTGACGATGGAAAAGAGAGCGATCCTCGCGGCGGTCTTGATGGCAGCGGTGTTTATCGTCTATCAGACCTTTTTCCTCCCGGTAGAGCCCCCCGCCCCGCAGAAGGCGCCCGCGCAGACCGCCGCGCCGGCGCCGACGCCCCAGCCGGCACCCGCACCGGCGCCTGCGCCGCTGGTGACTCCGCCACCGCGCGGCGCCCCGGGTCCCCGACCCCCCCAACGCCTGACCACGGTGGACGCGCCTCTCTATCGCGCTGTCGTGAGTAGCGAGGGCGGCAAGCTCCAGGAGCTGACGCTGAAGTATCGAGGCGAGAAACCGATGGTCATCGTCGGCGACCTGGGGCCGGCCGGGCTGCTCGTGGCGCCCGGCTCGAGCGCGCCCGCGGCGCCGGTGCCGATGACGATGGGCGCCGAGAGCGTGTCCGTCAAGCCGGGGCGCGCCGAAAGCCTGGCGCTCGCCGGGGAGGCCGACGGCCTGCACATCCGGCAGACGCTGCGCTTCGAACCGGAGAGCTACGTCGTCGCCGTCGGCATCCGCATCGAGAACGCCTCGGCGGCCACGCGCAAGGTGACGGTCGAGCTCCCGTGGGCATCGCGGATCTCCTGGACTGGGGTGCCGGAGAAGTTCCCGGGGCAACACCCGATCGAGGTTGTCTGGTCCGCCGGCGGCGCCGTCGATCGAGCTCCCCACTGGATGAACCCCGCGCTCGAGGGACTGGTCGAGCACTCCCCCAAGCTGGACCGCGAGGGCAACTGGATCGCGATAGGCGGTGTGTGGTATCTCGCCGCGCTCATACCGAAGACCGCCGGCTTCCAGCTCGTGACGTCGGTCGAGAAGCCCGAGGAAGCGAAGGATGGACGGAAGGTATCGCCCGGCCGGGTCATGGTCGGTGTGCGAGCGACGCCCGAGATCGCTCCGGGCAAGGCCTGGGAGGGCGAGGTCGCGATCTTTGCCGGGCCCAAGGAATATCGCTTGCTCGAGAGCCTCGGAATCGAAGAAACCATCAATTTCGGGGGCTTTCCCATTCCCTGGTACTGGGGTGGGCTACCGATGCGGTGGTTCGGCGTGCCCATATTGCTGCTGATGAGCTGGACCTACAAGCACGTGGGCAACTACGGAATCGCGATCATCCTACTCACGGTGATCTCAAAGATCCTGTTCTATCCCCTGACCGTCAAGAGCATGCGGTCGATGAAGGCGATGCAGGCGCTCCAGCCGCAGGTGAACGCGCTCCGCAGCAAGTACCAGAAGGACCCCCAGGCGCTGCAGCGCGAAACGCTCGCGCTCTACCGAAAGCACAAGGTGAATCCGATGGGCGGCTGCCTGCCCATGGTCGCCCAGGTCCCGATCTTCTATGCGCTCTATCTCGCGCTGTCGGTGTCGGTCGAGCTCCAGAACGCGGCGTTTCTGTGCTTCGGGCGGCTCTTCGGCGTCGATCTCTGGATCTGCGACCTCGCGGCGCACGATCCGACCTATGTGCTGCCCGTGCTCATGGGCATCACGATGTTCATCCAGCAGAAGCTGACGCCCACGACGGGCGATCCGCGCCAGGCGAAGATGATGCTGTTCATGCCGGTCATCTTCACCTTCATGTTCCTCAACCTGCCCTCGGGCCTCGTCCTCTACTGGACTGTGTCCAACGTGCTCCAGATCCTCCAGCAGAAGCTGATGAACCGACCCGAGCGCACACGCGCGACGCGCGAGGCCAAGGACGCCAGCCGGGCCTGAGCCTCCGCGCCCCGACGACACGATCGTTGCCGTCGCGACGGCGATCGGCGAAAGCGCCATCGGGGTGATTCGCGTGAGCGGCCCGGACGCGATCGCGATCGTGGCTCCCCTGCTCCGGACAGCGATACCCCTCGAGGCGTTCCCGTCTCACCGGCTTCGGCGCGTCGCGATCGTCGACGCGAAGAGTGGCGAGCGCGTCGACGAGGCGCTCTGCACTGTCATGCGCTCGCCGCGCTCGTACACCGCGGAGGACGTCGTCGAGCTCTCGTGTCACGGCTCTCCGGCGCTGCTCCGGCTGGTCACCCTCTCGATCGTCGCCGGCGGCGCGCGGCTGGCGGCGCCTGGCGAGTTCACCCGTCGCGCCTTCCTGAACGGCCGGCTCGACCTCGCCCGGGCCGAGGCCGTGGCGCTGATGATCGGGGCACGGACCGATCGCGCTGTCGCGCTCGCCGCGCGCGCGCTGGCGGGCGGGTTTTCCGACCAGGTTCGCGCCCTGCGGGACGAGCTCGTCGACCTCATCGCAGGCCTCGAGGTGACGCTCGACTTTCCCGAGGAGCGCGTGGGGCTCGACGTCGAGGCGGCCCGCGTGATAGTGACCCGGCTCCGCGCCGAGGTCGAGCGCTGGCTCGCCGCCGCGCGCCATGGTCGGGTCGTTCACGACGGGGTTACCGTGGCCCTTGTCGGTCCGCCGAACGCCGGCAAGTCGAGCCTGCTGAACGCGTTGCTCGGGAGCGACCGCGCGATCGTGTCACCCGTGCCCGGAACGACTCGGGACATCGTTGAAGGAACGATCGCCCTCGCCGGGGTGCCCGTTCGGCTCCTTGACACCGCCGGTATCGACACCCCGCGAGACGCGATTGAGGCGGAAGGCATCCGGCGAAGTCGCCGCGCGATGCAGGAGAGCGACCTGCTCCTCCTGGTCTTCGACGGAAGCATGGTGCCCGACCCGCACGTTCTCGAGGAGACGGCGGGGCGCGCACGGTTGGTCGTTCGGGCGAAGAGCGATCTCCCAACTCACCCGGCTGCGGCGGCGCTGCGCGATGCTGCGCCTGCGTCGGTCGTCACCAGTGGAGGCATGGACGCACTGCTCGAACGCCTGACGCGGGAGATCGAGCGCTGCGCTGGAGCTACTGGTGACGAAGGCATGATCGTCGCGTCGGTCCGGCAGATCGGGTTGCTCGAGACGCTCTTGAGGGCGCTCATCGCAGCTGAAGCGGCACTCGCTGAGGCGCCGCTGGAGGCGGCCCTCGTCGATTTGAGAGAGGCCCTCGCCTGTGCTGGCGCCATCCTTGGCGTCGACGTCGGCGATGCCGTCCTGGACCGAATCTTCTCTATGTTCTGCCTGGGCAAGTGACGCGGCCGCAGGAGGCCCTTGCTCAGGGCGCCGCATCGATCCTTTCTCGGCCGTTAAGCGATAAAGAGCTGGACCAACTATATAAGTATCTGAATCTACTGGTTAAATGGCAGCGAGCCCGGAGACTCGTTGGCTCGACGGACGCATTGTGGATCGTGGAACATCTTTTCCTCGATAGCTTGCTGTTTCTCAGGATCTTGCCCCCGACGTTTGGAACGTTGCTCGACCTTGGGTCGGGCGCCGGTTTGCCAGGGGTACCGATCAAGATTGTAAAGAGCGGGGTGGAGGTGACCCTGGTTGAGTCGCGCCGTCGTCGAGCCTCGTTTCTCTCGAGCGTCGTACGAGATCTCGGTCTTGGCCGCACCCACGTCATCTCAGATCGCGTCGAGGCTCGGCTCGATGACCTCGAGGGTCGCTTCGATGCGGTGGTCATGCGGTGTGCTGGCGACGTCAGGGAGCTCATTCCCCTGGGAGCCAGGCTCATTAGCCCGAACGGGGTAGTCGTCGCCGCCGGCCCTCCCAGGCCCGGCCCCCTTCCACTGGGCGAATGGGTCACAGTCCCAGGGTTGAAACCTGGCCGGACGCGGCGCTTCGCGATCTACCGCCACAGGTAGGTCGCCGGCCCATTCCGGAAAATATTGACCTTGAGAGGTCCCATCATGGAGAGTGTTGCCCGTGGAACAGACACGTAAGGCTCAACATAAGTCGAGGGTACAGTGTTGGTCGTGGAACATTTGAGCGTGAGGCCCCTGGAATTTCATGGGTAAAGTCATAGCGGTCGTAAACCAGAAGGGCGGAGTCGGGAAGACGACGACCGCTGTAAACCTCGCCGCCGGTCTTGCCCTCGCTTCCCGCTCCACCCTTATCGTCGACCTCGATCCACAGGGCAATGCGACCACGGGACTTGGAGTCAAGAAGGCCGGCCTCTACCCCACCGTTTATCACGTGCTCCTGGGAGGCGAGGCTACTGGGAAAGCCGTCCATCCCACTGCCATGACGGGATTGAGGCTTCTCCCCGCCGACATCGATCTCGTCGGCGCGGAGATCGAGCTCGTAGGACTGGACAGGCGCGAGCACCGACTACGCATGGCGCTAGAGTCGGTCGCAAGCTCCTACGACTACGTGATCATCGACTGTCCACCCTCCCTGGGCCTTCTCACCATCAACGCCCTTGTGGCCGCCGATCGAGTTCTCGTCCCACTTCAATGTGAGTTCTACGCGCTCGAAGGTCTGACCCACCTTCTCAAGACCGTCAAGCTCGTACGAGAGCGCCTCAACCCGGGCCTGGACGTGGAAGGCATCGTGCTCACGATGTTCGATGGCAGGACGAGTCTCGCGCTCCAGATCCGCGACGAGGTGAACCGCTACTTTCCCGGACAGGTGTTCGACACGGTCATTCCGCGGAACATTCGGCTCACGGAAGCGCCCAGCCATGGCAAGCCGGTGATGCTTCATGATCTCAGGTCCAGCGGTTCCACAACCTACCTCGAACTGACGCGGGAGGTCTTGAATCATGATCAGTAAGCGCGGACTGGGCCGCGGGCTTGGAGCACTGCTCTCGTCGGAACCCGCGGAAGCGGAGTCACTGGTCGAGGTGCCCATCGACCAGATCGAGGTGAACCCGAATCAGCCAAGGAAGGTGTTCGACTTCACAGCGCTAGACGAGCTGGCCGCCTCTATCCGATCCTCTGGTGTGATTCAGCCGATCATCGTCCGACGTTTGGCAGGGTCCTATCAGCTCATCGCCGGCGAGCGACGTTGGCGGGCCGCTCGACAAGCGGGACTCGAACGAATTCCCGCGATCGTCCGTGACGCCACGGACGCGCAAAGCATCGAGCTCGCGCTCGTGGAGAACCTGCTGCGCGAGGACCTGAACCCGATCGAAGCGGCGCAGGCCTACCAGAAACTCCTGGCTGAGTTCGGATGGACTCAAGAAGAGCTGGCGCAGCGGATCGGAAAGGATCGCACGTCGATTGCGAACTGTCTGCGCCTGTTGCGGCTTCCGGAGGAGATCCAGACCGATCTGCGTAGCGGTCGGCTCACCATGGGCCATGCGCGCGCGCTCCTCGCGCTGACGAGCGTCGCCGAGCAACTCCAGCTGCGGGACGAGATCCTCGCCCATGACTGGTCCGTGAGGACGACCGAGGACTCCATTCGCGCCACGGAGGCCGTTGGGGTGGCGCGAGGCCTCCCGCCGCGGAAGGGCCGGCGCCGATCTGCGGAGCTGGCGGCGCTCGAGGAGGCCCTTCAGCGCGGCCTGATGACGCGGGTGCGGATCATCGGCAACGAGCGCCGCGGTAAGATCGAAGTAACCTATGCGACGCCGGACGAGCTCGAACGGCTCGCCGAGGTGTTCGGCGCGCGCCACTGAAGATCCAATGACAGAACGCATCGTCGTCGGGATGAGCGGAGGGGTCGACTCGTCCGTCGCCGCGGCCCTGCTGGTCGAACAGGGCTACGACGTCGTCGGGATCACCATGCGTGTCGAGCCGCGGCTCGCCATGGCCGAGTCGGTGAAGCGCTTCGGGAACTGCTGCGGCACGGAGGCTGTCGAGGACGCGAGGGCAGTCGCCCGGGCGCTCGGGATCCGCTATTACCTCCTGAGCATGGAGGAAGAATTTAACCAAAAGGTGATCAGCAGTTTTATCGATGAATACGCGGCCGGGCGGACGCCGGTGCCATGTGTGGCGTGCAACAGCAACCTAAAGTTCGGATCGCTCCTCGGCCGCGCGCGGGCGTGGGACGCCGCCGCGGTCGCGACGGGGCACTATGCGCGCGTCGAGCGCGACCCCACGACCGGGCGCTATCTGCTCCTCCGGGCGAAGGACGTGCGCAAGGACCAGACCGACTTCCTGTGGCCGCTCACGCAGGCGCAGCTGGGCGCCGCGCGCTTTCCGGTGGGCGAGCTGACGAAGGACGAGGTGCGGGAGCATGCGCGCCGCCTCGGCCTGGTCACCGCCGACAAACCCGAGAGTCAGGACATCTGCTTCGTACCGGACGACGACTACCGGGGCTTCTTGCGTCGGCGCGCCCCCGAGGTGTTCCGGCCAGGCGCGATCGTCGACCAGCGGGGGCGTGTGCTCGGCACGCACGGCGGGATCGCGGCCTATACCGTCGGTCAGAAGCGAGGGCTCGGCCTCGCGACCGGCCGGCCGCTCTACGTCGTCGATCTCGATCCGGAGCGCAATACCGTGAGCGTGGGCGAGGCGCCGGACCTGGAGCGCGACCGGCTCGTGGCGACGGCGGTGAACTTCATCGCTGGCGAGCCGCCGAAGGCGCCGCTGCGCGTCGAGGCGAAGATTCGGCACAGCCATCGACCCGCCGCGGCGACGGTTCGCGCGCTCGACGGGGACCGGGCGGAGGTCATCTTCGACGCGCCGCAGCGGGCCGTGAGCCCGGGCCAATCGGTGGTCTTCTACAGCGGCGACGTCGTGGTGGGCGGCGGGGTGATCGCGCGGCCGGCCTCGCGCTGAGCGCGCGGGCGACCCGTCAAGCCAGATACGGGCGATTGACACTGAGCGCGGTTGCGTGATAGTTTTCACAAACCTTCGTCTGGGATCTCGAGATCGAGGAGACCTCCGAAATGCGTCAGCGTGACCGGGAATGGGTCGGCACCATCGCGCGTGTCGTCGTCGTCGTGCTGGTGCTGCTGGCGCCGGCCGTCGCGTGGGCGGCCAGTGAGGCCGGGCGCGAGGGCGGCCTCATCAGTCTCGACAAATCGCTGATCGTCCAGGGCATCAACTTCTTGATCTTGCTGTTCATCCTCCAGCGCCTGCTCTACAAGCCATTCCTCGCCAAGATGGAAGAGCGCACGCAGGCGATCCAGAGGTCGCTGGACCAGGCGCAAGCGGCGCGCGCCGAAGCGGCGCGTCAGCAGGAGGAGAACGAGACGCGGCTTCGTGCGGCGCATGCCGAAGCGGCGGCGATCCGCGCCCAGGCACTGAAGGAGGCCGCCGAGGAACAGCGACGCCTCGTCGACGCGGCCCGGGTCGAATCGCAGCGGCTCGTCGAGACCGCGAAGGCGCAAATGGACGCCGACGTTCGGCGAGCGCGTGACGAGCTCCGGCGCGAGGTCGCCGAGCTCGCCACGGCGGTCGCGGAGAAGCTCGTACGCCGGAGCCTGCGCGACGAGGACCACCGGCGCATCGTCGCCGACGCGATCGCGAAAGTCGGCAACTAGGTGAAGGCCTCGCCGGGCGTCGGCCGCTCCTACGCGAAGGCGCTTTTCGAGCTCGCCCGGGAGCGTAATCAGGTGGACGCCATCTCGCGCGACCTCGGCATCATCCTGGATTTGTTCGCCCGCGAGACCCAGCTGCGCGCCTTCTTCGCGCGTCCCTGGATCGCGGCCTCGGCCAAGCGCGCCGCCGCGGCTGAGGTCGCGGCCCGGCTCGAGGTCGCGCCGCTCGCCCGCGACTTTCTCGCGCTGGTCGCGGCACAAGGGCGCGTCGACCATCTGGAAATGATCGCCGCCGCGTACCGCGAGCTACAGGACGAGGCCGCAGGGCGTGTCCGAGCGCGCGTGCGCACCGCGGTGCCGCTCAGCGAGGCCGAGCGCTCGGCGCTGGCCAGCCGCCTCGGTCGCGCCCTCGGCGGTAAGCACGTGATGCTCGAGGAGGTCGCCGATCGCGAGCTCCTCGGTGGCTTCGTGGCCGAGGTTGGAAGTCTGCTCGTCGACGGAAGCCTTGACGGTCAGCTCGCGCGGCTGCGGCACCGACTCGTACACGGGTAATAGAGGACGGATCGCGGCCGACGGCCGCGTGAATGCGGCGGGACCGGGGCGGGCGACCCGCCGGGGTTCGGGACGCGCGCCGGCTATGAGGATTTGCCGTCGCGGGGAAATGCGGCGGGGCATGGGCCGGTGACAGCCCGGGCGCCCATGCCCTTTCAATGGAGAAAGCGATGATCAAGGCCGGAGAGATCAGCGAAATCATCAAGCGCCAGCTGGCGGGCTACGAGGCGGAGGTCGACCTCCAGGAGGTCGGGCGCGTCATCGAGGTCGGCGACGGCATTGCGCGCGTCCACGGGCTCGAGAAGGCGATGGCGGGCGAGCTGCTCGCGTTCCCCGGCGACGTCGTGGGCATGGTCTTGAACCTCGAGCAGGACCAGGTCGGGGCGGTGCTGCTCGGCGATGACAAGCTCATCAAGGAGGGCGATGTCGTCAAGCGCACCAACCGCATCGCCCAGGTGCCCGTGGGTGAGGCCTTGGTCGGCCGCGTGGTGGACGCGCTCGGCGAGCCGATCGACGGCAAGGGCTCCATCAACGCGAAGGAGTTCCGGCCAATCGAGCGATACGCCCCGGGCGTCGTCGACCGCCGCTCGGTGAAGGAGCCGCTGCAGACGGGACTGAAGGCGATCGACGCGATGATCCCGATCGGGCGCGGCCAGCGGGAGCTCATCATCGGCGATCGTGGCACCGGCAAGACCGCGATCGGTGTCGACACGATCATCAACCAGAAGGGCCAGGACGTCTTCTGCTTCTACGTGGCGATCGGCCAGAAGCGCTCGACGATCGCCCAGGTGGTGAAGGTCCTGGAGGACGCCGGCGCCATGAAGTACACGACGGTCGTCGTGGCCTCGGCGTCCGAGCCGGCGCCGCTCCAGTACATCGCGCCGTATGCCGGCGTCACCATGGGGGAGTACTTCCGCGATTCCAAACGCCACGCGCTCTGCATCTACGATGACCTCTCGAAGCACGCAACCGCGTACCGCCAGCTGTCGCTCCTGCTCCGCCGGCCGCCCGGGCGCGAGGCGTATCCTGGCGATGTCTTCTATCTGCACTCGCGGCTGCTCGAGCGCGCGGCGAAGCTCAACGACGAGCTCGGAGGCGGCTCGCTCACCGCCTTGCCGATCATCGAGACCCAGCTCGGCGACGTGTCCGCGTACATCCCGACCAATGTCATCTCGATCACCGACGGGCAGATCTATCTCGAGTCCGACCTCTTCTACGGGGGCATCCGGCCGGCCGTGAACGTGGGCCTCTCGGTATCGCGCGTGGGCGGCTCCGCGCAGGTGCGGGCAATGCGCCAGGTCGCGGGCAAGCTCCGGCTCGATCTCGCCCAGTACCGCGAGCTCGCGGCATTCGCGCAGTTCGGCTCCGACCTCGATCGCGCCACCCAAATGCAGCTCGCGCGGGGCCAGCGGATGGTGGAGCTGCTCAAGCAGGGACAGTATCAGCCCCTCG
>QHSR01000111.1 GCA_003221635.1 Candidatus Rokuibacteriota bacterium
CCGCGGAACTTGCGATCGTAGTTCTCCGGCTTCCAGGTCTGCCCATTCTTCCCGCCAACGCCGTAGGAGACCGGAGAGTCCTCGATCTGCGAGGCGGCGGTGAATCCCGCCTCGAGCGCCGCGATGTAGATGAAGGGCTTGAAGGCGGAGCCGGGCTGCCGCTTGGCCTGCACCGCCCGGTTGAACTCGCTGCGCAGGAAGTCGGATCCGCCGACCATCGTTTTCACGTAGCCGGTTTGGGGCTCGACGGTGACCACGGCGCCCTCCGGGAACTCGCCGGGTCGGGCCTGGGTCGAGCGGCCCTGGAGCGCCTTCAGCCCGTCGCGGAGCGACTGCTCGGCGGCGAGCTGCATGGTGGGGTTCAGCGTCGTGTAGACGTTGAGCCCGCCCTTGAGGACCAGATCGGGGCCGTACTTCGCCTCGAGCGTCTGCTGGACGTAGTCCACGAAGTATTGACCGGTCGTACGCCGCCGCTCCGGTGGGATCAAGCCGAGGTCGGTCTTTGCCAGGCGCTTGGCCTCCTCGTCCTTCAGGACGCCGTAGTCGACCATCCGACGGAGCACGACCTCGCGCCGGCGCTTCGCCGCCTCGGTGCGATCGAACGGCGAGTAATTCGAGGGCGCCCGCGGCAGGCCGCCGATCAGCGCGGATTCACGCACGGTCAGCTCGGAGACCGACTTGCCGAAGTACGTCCGCGCCGCCGCCTCGACACCGTACGAGCCGTGACCGAAATACACCTGGTTCAGATACATCTCGAGAATGCGGTCCTTGGAGTAGCGGCGCTCGAGCTCCAGCGCCAGCACCGCCTCCTTCAGCTTGCGCTCGAGGCTCTTGTCCGGCGTGAGGAAGAGGACCTTGGTGAGCTGCTGGGTGATCGTGCTGCCACCCTCGACGATCCGTCCGCGCCGATAGTTCTGGATGACGGCACGCGCCACGCCGATCGGATCGATACCCCAGTGCGAGTAGAAGCGCCGGTCCTCCGTCGCCAGGATCGCGTCGCGGAGCGATTGGGGGATCTGGGCCAGTGGCACCAGGATGCGCCGCTCCACATGAAGCTCGGTGACGGCCTCATCGTTGTCGTCGTAAATCTTCGTACCCTGGATGGGCTGCAGCGTTTCGAGCGCGGTGACCGAAGGGAGAGAACGCGGGAGGATCGTGAACGCCCAGAGCGCGGCGACGCCCACGGCCGTGAGGGCGAGCAGCGTCAGGGCGCCGACCAGGATGAGCGAGCGGCGCAGCCAACGCCGGCGCCACCACCGCTGCCTGGGAGGACTCGTCGGTCGGTCGGTCACGGAAGCCACTCCCGACATTATAAGCCGGCGGCGCCGGGCAGCCGTGCGTTGCCTTGCGCCTCTGGAATCGGTGTGATACAACGCCCGTGCTTTGAGCCGTGCGGAGTTCCCCCCGGTCGATGAGCAACTCCAGGTCGTCAGGCGCGGTGCCGCCGACATCATCGTCGAGGCCGAGCTCGCTCAGAAGCTTGAGCGATCGCGGCGCGCCCGCACCCCGCTGAAGGTCAAGCTGGGGCTGGATCCCACCGCCCCCGATCTTCATCTCGGTCACACGGTGGTCTTGAGAAAGCTCCGCGACTTCCAGGACCTGGGCCACCAGGTGATCGTGATCATCGGCGACTTTACCGGCATGATCGGCGATCCGAGCGGCCGCTCGGAGACCCGCAGGCCGCTCACCCGGGATGAGATCCGCGCGAACGCGGACACGTACCGCGCGCAGCTCGGCAAGGTCATCGACATGTCGCGCGCGCGCATCGAATTCAACTCGACATGGCTCGCCCCGCTGACCTTCGAGAGCGTCATCCGCGAGACCGCGAATCTCACGGTGGCGCGGATGCTCCAGCGCGAGGATTTCGCCGCCAGGTACGCCGCTGAGCGCCCGATCAGCCTTCATGAGTTCCTCTATCCGATCGCCCAGGCGTACGATTCGGTGGCGCTGACCGCCGATGTCGAGCTGGGCGGCACCGACCAGACGTTCAACCTCCTGGTCGGACGCGATCTCCAGCGCGCCCATGGACAGGAGCCGCAGATCGCGCTCACCGTGCCTCTTCTCGAGGGGCTCGACGGCGTGCAGAAGATGTCCAAGAGTTACGGAAACTACGTCGGGATCAACGAGAAGCCGGAGGACATCTTCGGCAAGCTCATGTCGGTCTCCGACGAGATGATGTGGCGGTACTTCGACCTGCTGACGCGCGTCCCGGAGGCCGAGCTCGCCGCCCTCCGGTCCGGCCATCCGATGGACGCCAAGAAGCGCCTCGCCCGCACGATCGCGGCGCAGTACCACGGCGACCGCGCCGCCGTGGAGGCGGAGGAGCATTTCGCGCGCGTTCACCAGCACCGTGATTTGCCCGACGAGATCGAGACGGCCCGCGTGCCCGGTGACGGACGCGCGATAGCCGGCCCCGTCTTGCCCCCCCGGGGGGCTCCGTGGCCCGTATGGCTCGTGCTCAAGGAAGCAGGGCTCGTGCCCTCGACGTCCGAGGCCCGGCGGATGATTCAGCAAGGGGCGGTTGAGATCGATCGTCGACGAGTCGTGAGCGCCGAGGAAACGCTCGCGCCGGGGCGAGGGTACCTGATCCAGGTGGGGAAGCGGCGCTTCAAACGCGTCCTCCTCGACTGTGGTGGCTAAGAACTTGACAAGGCTTGGGTCGATCCGTATAGTCAGTCGTTGCCTCACGGGTACGTGGGGTATTCAGGCGTAGGCCCGGTCACCTTCCAAGCTGACCGTTGTGCTCTTTGAAAGCTGGATATGCTACTGGCTCACCAAAAAGGTGTGAGCACCATCCGTTCTATCGAGTGCCTTGCGCTCGGCCGAGTGACTGCACGCTAAATCGCAGTAACACGTTCGAGCTTGAGGACCAGGTTCATCGCTTTACTTGGCGAGTTTGATCCTGGCTCAGAGCGAACGCTGGCGGCGTACTTAACACATGCAAGTCGAACGAGGATCATCGGGTTAGCAATAATTCGGTGGTTCTAGTGGCGTACGGGTGAGTAACACGTGGGTAACCTGCCCTTGAGTCCGGGATACCCTCTCGAAAGGGAGGCTAATACTGGATACGTTCCCCGGGGCGCAAGACCTGGGGAGGAAAGGTGGCGAAAGCTGCCGCTCTTGGAGGGGCTCGCGGCCTATCAGCTAGTTGGTGAGGTAACGGCTCACCAAGGCTATGACGGGTAGCTGGTCTGAGAGGACGACCAGCCACACGGGAACTGAGACACGGTCCCGACTCGTACGGGAGGCAGCAGTGGGGAATTTTCCGCAATGGGCGAAAGCCTGACGGAGTGACGCCGCGTGGGGGACGAAGGCCTTCGGGTCGTAAACCCCTGTCAGAGGGAAAGAAGGGTGTCGGCGTGAACAGCGCCGGCATTTGACGGTACCTTCAGAGGAAGCCCCGGCCAACTCTGTGCCAGCAG
>QHSR01000230.1:0-24351 GCA_003221635.1 Candidatus Rokuibacteriota bacterium
TCCCAGCGGGTCATCGACAGCCCGCTGGCCGAGGCGGCCATCATCGGGACCGCCGTCGGCATGGCCCTCTACGGCCTCAAGCCCGTCTGCGAGATCCAGTTCTCCGGCTTCGCCTTCCAGTGCTTCCACCAGATCGAGAACCACTGCGCGCGCTACCGGATGCGCTCGCAGGGACGCTTTCACATCCCGATGGTGATCCGCATGCCGTACGGGGGAGGCGTTCGCGCGCTCGAGCATCACTCGGAGTCGGAGGAGCAGTTCTACGCCCACGTTCCCGGGCTGAAAATGGTCATTCCGTCGGGCCCGCGCACCGCGCGCGGGCTGCTGGCCGCCGCCATCCGCGATCCCGACCCCGTGATCTTCTTCGAGGCGAAGGCGCTCTACCACGCCTCCAAGGAGGAGGTCCCCGAGGAGAGCGAGACGCTGCCGATCGGGCGCGCGCAGGTGGCGCGCGAGGGCAGCGCCCTCACGCTGATCGCCTACGGCGCCATGGTCCGCGTCGCGCTCGAGGCCGCCGACGTCCTCCGCGACGAGGACGGGGTCGACGCCGAGGTGATCGATCTGCTCACGATCTCGCCCCTCGATCGCGACGCGCTCGTGACCTCGGTCAAGAAGACCGGCCGCGCGGTCGTCGTCCACGAAGCGGCACGGAGCTTCGGCCCGGGCGCCGAAATTGCCGCCTCGATCATGGACGGCGCGTTTCTCTCGCTCGAGGCGCCGGTCCGCCGCGTGGCCGCGTACGACGTGCCGTTCGTCGGCTTCGCGCGCGAGAAGGCGAACGTCCCCGACGTGCCCCGGGTCGTCACCGCCGCGCGCGAGACCCTCGCCTTCTGAGGCCCATGCCCCGGCCGTTCGCGCTGCCCGACCTGGGTGAGGGTCTGACCGAGGCCGAGATCGTCAAGGTCCTCGTCCACGAGGGCGAGGTCATCGCCGAGGACGCGCCGCTTCTCGAGGTCGAGACCGACAAGGCCACGGTCGAGATCCCATCCCCGTTCGGTGGTCGCGTGGCTCGTGTCCACGTCCAGTCCGGGCAAACCGTAAAGGTCGGTGATGTGCTGGTCACGTTCGACGAGTCGACGCAGGTGGCGTCTGGGCGAGGAGGCGGGGCGGCCCGGCCGGAACCTGAGAACTACGACAGGTTCCGGCCGGGCCGCCCCGCCTCCTCGCCTCGACGGGAACCCGGTGCGGCCGCCGACGCGAGCCGACCATCTACCGCGCCAGTGGCCGCCCCGGCCGGTCGAGGTAGCGGGCCCGTGTCCGCGGCGGTGATGGGGTCGGGCGGCGCGGGCGGAGGATTGGCGGGGGCTGGCGCGCGGGTGGGGCCGGTGCCGGCGACGCCGGCCACGAGGCGGCTCGCCCGCGAGCTCGGCGTCGATCTCGGCACGGTGAGGGCCACCGGTCCGGGCGGGCGCGTGACGGACGACGACGTGCGCGCCGTAAGCGGCGGCGCCGAGCGACGGCCAGTCGCGCCGGCCGGGCAGGCTCCCGGGCACGACGCCGTCGCCAAGCCACTACGGTCGGTCGGCGTGGAGCCGGCGCTGCCGAAGTTCGAGCAGTGGGGGCCGGTGGAGCGAAAGCCCCTGTCCCATCTGCGTCGCACCATCGCCGAACGGATGACGCTCTCGGCCACGCTCATCCCTCACGTCACACACTTCGATCGCGCCGACGTCACCGAGCTCGACGCGATCATCCGTCGCAACGTGGAGCCCGCGCGGGAGCGGGGCCTCACGCTCACCCTGACCAGCTTCCTTCTGAAGGCGGCCGCCCTCGCGCTCCAGGAGCAGCCGCAGTTCAACGCCAGCCTCGATCCGGCGGCGGGCGAGCTCATCCTCAAGCGGTACTGCCATCTCGGCGTCGCGGTGGCGACCGAGCGCGGCCTGATCGTCCCGGTGATCCGCGACGTCGATCGAAAGCCGCTCGTCGAGTTGCAGCGCGAGCTGGCGGCGCTCGCGCAACGCGTCCGCGCGGGCAAGGCGACGCTCGACGACCTGCGCGGGGGGACGTTCACGATCACCAACATCGGCGCGCTCGGTGGCACCGGCGCGGTTCCGATCATCAACTACCCCGAGGTGGCGATCCTCGGCGTCGCCCGGGCCCGCGAAGAGCCCGTCGTACACGAGGGCCGGATCGTGTCGCGCACGCTCCTGCCGATCTCGCTCACGTTCGACCATCGGGTCGCCGACGGCGCCGACGGCGCCCGCTTCGCCGCCGGCATCGTGCGGCGGCTCGAGCGCCCGGAGCAGCTTCTCCTGGAGTGGTGATCAGACAGGTGGTGCGCGCCGCGCGTCGTCGCGGGGCTGGGGCCCCGCCGGCCGAGGCGCGACTATACGCGACTATAAGGAGGCCTTGATGCCCGACCATACAGACACCTGGTCGAGCGGCGACGCCTACGAGCCCTATGTGGGCCGCTGGAGCCGACTCGTCGCCCGCGAGTTCCTGGGCTGGCTCGACGCGCCCGACGACCTCCGCTGGCTCGACGTCGGCTGCGGCACCGGCGCTCTGACCGAGACCATCGCCGCGCGCTGCTCGCCGAGCGCGGTCGTCGGGGTCGACCGGTCCGACGAGTATCTCGCGCATGCCCGCGCGCGCGTCACCGACCCGCGGGTCAGCTTCCGTGCGGGCGACGCGCAGACACTTCCCGTCAAGGACGGCGAGCACGACATCGTGGTCTCCGGGCTGGTGCTGAACTTCGTGCCGGACCAGGCCCGGGCGGTGGGCGAGATGAAGCGCGCGCTGTCGGCCGGCGGGACCGTGGCCGCGTACGTCTGGGACTACGCGGGCGAGATGCAGCTCATGCGCCGCTTCTGGGACGCGGCCGTTGCCCTCGATTCCGGTGCGCTCGAGCTCGACGAGGGGCGGCGCTTTCCGATCGCCCGGCCAGCGCCGCTGGTCGAGCTCTTCGAAGGCGCCGGCCTGACGGACGTCCGCGTTCTCGCGATCGACGTCCCCACGGTCTTCAAGGACTTCGACGACTACTGGTCGCCGTTCCTCGGCGGTCAGGCGCCGGCGCCCGGGTACTGCATGTCGCTCAGCGAAGAGCGCCGCGCTGCCCTGCGTGAGCGCATCCGGTCGACCTTGCCGATCCAGGCCGACGGCAATATCCGCCTGATCGCGCGCGCCTGGGCGGTCCGCGGCGTCACCGACTGAGGGAATGACCCGGCGACAGAGCGGCTGGGCGCCGGACGCCTCCACCGTCCTGACGGCCTGGCCACTCGGCGGCAACCCCTCGGCGCGTCTGGCCCGTCGGCGGCTCGCGAAGGAATGATGCGGCCGTGGTGATGGGCGACCTCGTGATCGAAGTGGACGTCGCCGTGGTGGGCGGCGGGCCGGGCGGCTACTCGGCGGCGTTCCGCTGCGCCGAGCTGGGCCTCGAGACGGTCGTCGTCGACGCCGGCAAGCGCCTCGGCGGCGCCTGTCTCTGGGAGGGTTGCATCCCCTCGAAGGCGCTGCTCCACGTCGCCGCGCTCATCGAGAATGCCGAGCGCGCCCGCGAGCTCGGCGTCGACTTCGGCGAGCCGCGCGTGTCGCTCGACTCCTTGCGCAAGTGGAAGGCCGAGCGGGTCGTCGGCCGGCTCGGGCGCGGGCTCGCGTCGGTGGCGAAGGCGAAAAGCGTCGAGGTGATCGGCGGCCTCGCGGTCTTCGAGAGCTCGCGCGAGCTGCGCGTCGAAGGCGACGCGCCGCAGAAAGTACGCTTGATCGCGTCATCGACTCGACCGGGGCGCTCGAGCTGGTCGACGTGCCCGAGCGGCTCCTCGTGGTCGGTGGCGGCTACATCGGCCTCGAGCTCGGACAGGTCTACGCCGCGCTGGGCAGCGCGGTCACGCTCGCCGAGATGACCGATGGCCTTCTGCCGGGCGTGGACCGGGCGCTCGTTCAACCGCTCGCCCGCCGGTGCGAGAAGCTCTTCACGCGGATCCGGCTCGGCACCAGGGTCACGTCGCTCGTCGAGCGAGGCTCAACGATCGAGACGCGCTTCGACGGCGACGACGGCGACGCCTTCGATCGCGTGCTGGTCGCGGTCGGCCGGCGACCGGCCGGTGCCGGGCTCGGTCTGGAGCACACCCGGGTGAGCGTCGACGCGCGCGGCTTCGTCGCCGTGGACGACCGCTGTCGTACGACCGATCCGGCGATCTACGCGGTCGGCGACATCACCGGCGAGCCGATGCTGGCCCACCGGGCGATGCGTCAGGGCAAGGTCGCCGCCGAGGTCATGGCGGGACGCCCAGCGGCGTTCGACAACGTCGTCGTCCCCGCGGTCGTGTTCACTGACCCGGAGATCGCCTGGTGCGGGCTCACCGAGTCCGAGGCGGCGCGCGGGGGTCGCGCGGTCAAGGTCGCCAAGCGCGAGTGGGCGGCCGCCGGCCGCGCCTTGACGCTCGGGCGAAGCGACGGGCTGACGAAACTCATCGCGGACCCGGACTCCGGCCGCGTCCTCGGCGTCGGCATCGTGGGCCCGGGCGCCGGCGAGCTCATCGCCGAGGGCGCCCTCGCCGTCGAGGCGGCGCTCACCGTGGAGGATCTTGCGGCGACGATCCACACCCACCCCACCCTTTCCGAGACGCTCATGGAAGCCGCCGAGTCGCTCTTGCGGGGCTGAGACCCGACCCGACCACCTTGCTGCCGTCGGAGAAGAGGTAGGGCCCGTCGAAGTCGCCGATGTAGCTCGTGTGGCTGACGAGGCCGGTGTCGGGGCGCCAGACATGGAGCAGGCACGCCGGCGGCTCCATGGTGAACATCAAGGGGTTACCGTCCCCGAGGTCGAGCGCGACCTGGTGCGCGGTGCTCGGCGCGGTGCTCGCGAGCGTCCCGCCGACACGCGCCTGGATGGGGCGGTGCAGATGGCCGCACACGACCCGCTCGAGCTGGGGGTGGCGGCGCACGACCTCGGCGAACTCGCGGGCGTTGGCGAGGCCGTGGCCGTCCATGTACGCGATCCCCGTCACGAACGGCGGATGATGCATGAAGATGACGGTCGGCCGATCGGGTGCCTCTGCGAGGCGCGCGGCGAGCCAGCCCAGACGTTCCTCGCAGAGGAGGCCACCGACCTGGCCGGGCACGAGCGTATCGAGCGCCACGAGCCTCACCGGGTAATCGTCGACGACGTACTGCATGAATCGGCCGCCCCGCGGGAGGTACGCGTGGTCGGCGAACACGGCGGCGAGCGCGTCGCGATTGTCGTGGTTACCCGGGATGAGGTAGACCGGCATGGGGAGCGGCGCCAGCAGCTCGCGAAGGCGCCGGTACTCCTCGGCGCTCCCGGCGTCCACGAGGTCGCCGGTGGCCAGCACGACGTCGGGGCGTGGCTTCAGGCGGCACAGGTGGCCGACGGCACGGGCGAGGTAGGGCGCCGTGTCCACGCGCCCCCAGGCAAGGACGCCTTCGGGCCGGATGTGCATGTCGGTGATCTGGGCGATGATCATCGTGCTCCTTCGCGTCATTGAACCTGAGAAGGACCGAGTATACTCCGCTGTGACGTCCCGCTGGCCGACCCTCGCGCTCGTGACACTGGCTCACGCTCTGGGGGCCCTCACCGCCCTGGCGGTCGCGCCACTCGCGCCGTTCCTGCTCGAGTCGCTCAGGCTTTCCCGCGCGCAGGTCGGGTACTTTCTCCCGGCGGTGTATCTGGGCGGCGTGCTGATGGCGCTCCCCGCCGGCTGGCTCACCGACCGCCTCGGCGTCCGCCTCACGCTCGTGCTCGGTCAGCTCCTCGTCGGCGCGATGATCGCGCTCGCGGCCGCGAGCCCGAATCTCGTCGTGCTCCTCACCCTGCTGGTCCTGGGTGGGTTCGGGTTCAGCGTGCTGAATCCCGCGACCGGCAAGGCCGTCGTGGAGTGGTTTCCGCCGCGCGAGCGCGGCATGGCGATGGGGATCAAGCAGACCGGGCTCACGCTCGGCGGGCTCGCCGCAGCCCTGGTGCTGCCGTCGATCGCGCTCGCCTGGAGCTGGCGACACGCGCTCGCCGCGGCCGGGACGCTCTCGCTGGTGTCAGCCGCGCTCGTCGCGGTCCTCTATCGCCGCCGCCCCGCGGTCTCGGCCACCCCTGCCGGCGACCGGCCGCGGCTGGCAGAGCTCGGGACATTCCTCCGGCGCCCGCCGATTCTCGTCGTCTTCGGCTGCGGGCTCGCGCTCTCGATCGCGCAGTCCTCGCTCCTGGCCTTCCTGGTGCTCTACGCGACGGAAACCTTCGCCGTCTCCGCGGTGCGCGCGGCGCAGTTCCTGGCCCTGGCGCAAGTCGGCGGGACGGCCAGCCGCGTCCTGTGGGGCGTGGCCTCCGATCGCTCCTTCGGCGGCCGGCGCCGCCCGGGGGTCGTGGTGAGCGCGGCGATCGGCTCGATCTCGTATGCCACGTTCGCCCTCGGAAGCCTGCTGCCGCTATGGCTCGTGGTCCCGCTTGCCTTCGTCGCGGGCGCCGGGGCCTTCGGCTGGGTGGGGCTCTATTTCGCCCTCGTGGCCGAGATCGGGGGCCCGCGCCACGCCGGTCTCCTCACGGGCGTCGCGACCGCCTGCTCGTGGAGCGGCACGCTCATCGGTCCGCCGATCTTCGGTCTGGTGCTCGAAGCGACCGGAGACTACACGGTGCCCTGGCTCATCCTGGCGATGGTTGCGCTGGCGGTGGTTATCACGCTTCCACGCCTCTCCCCGCTGGTGCAGCGCGGCTGAGGCGCACTGTGGCAGACTGAGGCCTCGGGGGAAACCAGGTGCCAGAAGATCGAGCGCTCCTCGTGACCGGGTTCGAGCCGTTCGGAGCTCATACCGTGAACCCCTCCGAGGGGCTCGCCAAGGCCGTCGACGGACGCCGAGTCGGCGACCTCGGCGTCGTGGGCATGGTGTTGCCGGTGCACCACGCCGACGCCGCCCGACGGCTCACGGCGGCGCTCGCGGAAGCGCGGCCGACGTCGATCGTGCACCTTGGTCTCGCGGCCGGGCGGGCGCGGGTCGCGCTCGAGCGCGTCGCCGTGAACGTGATGGACTACGAGCAGCCGGACAACGCCGGCTTTCGGGCGAGCGGAGAGCCGTGCATTCCCGGGGGGCCGACCGCGTACTTCTCGACGGTGCCACTCGCGGCGATGCTGAAGGCTCTCGTCGAGGAAGGCATTCCGGCGTACATCTCGAACACCGCGGGGACGTATCTCTGCAACCAGACGCTCTACTGGACGCTCCACGCCGTGCGCGAGGGGGCTCGCCCGCCCAGCGTCGGCTTCATCCATTTCCCGCTCCTTCCGTCGATGGTCGCCGCCTCGGGACTGGAGCAGCCCAGCATGGACTTTCCGCTCATGCTCCGCGCGGTCGAGACGGTGCTGGGCGTGATCGCGCGCGCCGATGGCCAGGCCGCCCGGACCTAAGGTATCCGGGCCCCGCGAGGCCCAGTACCTCTACCTGACGACGACGGGGCGGCGCACCGGCCGGCCGCGCGAGATCGAGATCTGGTTCACGCGCCGTGACGATCGCCTCTACCTGGTCGCGGAGCATCGCGAGCGCGCCCAGTGGGTGCGCAATCTCCGGGCTCTCCCGCGCGTGAACGTCCGCGTCGGCAAGCGGAGCTTTCCGGCGACGGCGCGCCTGATCGACGCACGATCCGAGCACGAGCTCGCGCGGGCGGTGAAGGCCCTCTCGGAGCGGAAGTACGGCTGGGGCAATGGCCTCGTGGTCGAGCTGACCCCGGCTGGGACGAAATCGTGAAGGCGCTGCTTCTCGACCTCGACGACACGCTGCTCGACTACTCCGGGGGCGCCGACCGGAGCTGGGCGGAGGCGTGCGCGGCCTGCTGCGCTCCCGCGGGGATCGATCCGGCCGTGGTCGTCGCGGCGATCGTCGACACGCGGCGATGGTTCTGGGACGACCCGGAGCGCCAACGCCGGGAGCGCCTCAACATGCTCGGCGCCTGGGAGCACATCGTGCAGTTCGCCCTCGAGCGCCTCGGCCAGAGCGCCCCCGGCCTCGCGGCGGCGATTGCGCGCGACTATGCCGGCCGACGGCGCGAGACGATGCGCTTGTTCCCGGACGCGCTCGACTGCCTGACCGAGCTCCGGCAGCGTGGTGTGCGGCTGGCGCTCGTCACGAACGGCGACACCGTCCAGCAGCGCGACAAGATCGAGCGTCACGGCCTCGCGCGGTTCTTCGATACGATCCTGATCGAGGGCGAGTTCGGCGTGGGCAAGCCCCACGAGGCGGTGTACCGACAGGCGCTACGGGTACTGGGCGCGGCGCCGACCGAGGCGTGGATGGTCGGCGATCATCTCGAGTGGGACGTGGGCGCGCCGCAACGGCTCGGGCTCAGCGGCGTGTGGGTGGATCGCGGAGGCCGCGGGCTACCGCCGGACAGCGCGGTGCAGCCTCACCGGATCATCCGCTCGCTCGACGAGCTGATCGCGCCCGCCAGGTGAGCCCGCCGCTCAGCGGCGGCCGTGCAGGATGTCGCACCAGCGCCGGTTGTCGTCGCCGCCCGCCTCGGCACTCCCCGACAGGTACGCGGATGCTGTTACCACTTCGTCGTCGGCGCCGTCACGCGCCGGAGAGTGGGATTCGCACCAGCGCACGTCGAGAATTTCCTGGCTCGGGTCGGCATCGGGCTCACAACCAGGACAGTAGGCGCGGGCGACACATGGGGTGTCCGGAAGGTAATCCGTCACCAACTTATGGCGAGAATCTGCATCGCCATTCCTTTCTCATAGTAGAGTAGCTACTCCCTTATGCAAAATTTAAACCGCCGGGCGGGCCCCAGGATCCCGGGGAGCGGCGGCAGTGATTTCAAGCTGATGCAGGTCGGCTGGAGAGGCTGGCAACGTCCTGACCGCAGTGTAGTCCTTCCATAGTGACGGCAAATCAGGCCTTCCGGACCCGGGGGGTGACGGAAATGTCAGCATGCGTGGGACTGCCTGACATTGGCTCGCCCGCGCCGTCCTCAACTTGACGTAGACTCCTCATGGCTTCGAACCGGAGAGAACACGATGAAGATCGTCGAGCTCAAGGCCGATCCCACGTCGTCGTACGTCTAGGACGATGCCCTCGGTAGATTCGGCGGCGGGGGACCGCTTCGTGATCGAGGGCGGGCACCCGGTCGGCGGAGACGTGACGCCGAGCGGGAACAAGAACGAAGCGCTGCCGCTCCTCGCGGCGGCGCTCCTCGCGGCGGGGAGCGTCGTGATCGAGAACGTGCCCCGCATCCGGGACGTCATCACGCTGATCGAGCTCGTGCGTGCGCTCGGCGTCAGCGTCGACTGGTCGGGGGAACACGCGGTCGGTGTCGACGCCGGGAGACTCCGGGCGTCACGGCCGGACGCAGCGCTCGCCTCGGAGATCCGGGCCTCGTTCCTCCTCGCGGCGCCCCTCCTTGCGCGGACGGGGCTCGCCGTGCTGCCCCGGCCGGGCGGCGACAAGATCGGCCGCCGGAGGCTCGACACCCACCTGCTCGCCCTTCGGCAGCTCGGCGCCCGGATCACGCTCGACGACGCCTACTATCACCTCGAGCTGGCGGGTCGCTTCCGGGGCGCCGAGGTGTTCCTGGATGAGGCCAGCGTCACGGGGACGGAGACGGCGGTGATGGCGGCCGCGATGGCCGACGGGCGCACGCGGCTGCTGAACGCGGCCTCGGAGCCGCACGTGCAGGGGCTCTGTCATGCCCTGAACGCGATGGGAGCGCGCATCGGGGGGATCGGCAGCAACGTCCTCGAGATCGACGGGGTCGGTGAGCTTCACCCGGCCCGGCATCGCGTCGGGCCGGACCACGTCGAGGTCGGATCCTTCGTCGCCGTCGCCGCGATGACGGGCGGCGAGCTTCGCGTGCGGGACGTGGCCCCGGACCACTTGCGCATGATCAGGATGGTGTTCGCCCGGCTCGGCGTGGAGACCCAGATCGAGGGCACGGCGCTCCGGGTGCCCGCCGCGCAGAAGCGGGCCATCGTCGCCGACGTCGACGGGGCGATCCCCAAGGTCGATGATGCTCCGTGGCCGGGCTTCCCGGCCGATCTCACCCCGCTGGCCCTCGTGCTCGCCACGCAATGCGGCGGGACCGTGCTGATCCACGAGAAGCTCTTCGAGAGTCGCCTGTTCTTCGTCGACAGCCTGATCGCGATGGGCGCCCGGATCGTTCTCTGTGATCCCCACCGGGCGCTGGTGATCGGCCCGAGTCGTCTGCACGGTGCTACCATCGTCTCCCCGGACATCCGGGCCGGGATGGCCCTGATCGCCGCGTCGCTCGCGGCGCACGGCCGCTCCGTTATCCGCAACATCCAGCAGGTGGACCGCGGGTACGAGCGCGTCGATGAACGCCTGCGGAGCCTCGGCGCCAGGATCAGCCGTGAGTGACGACGCGCTTCACGGAAGACAACGTTGAACACCAGGAGGTCACGCATGCGTGCCATTCGAGCCCACGGGACGTTCCTCGGAGGAATCCTCGGCATCCTGGCCCTCGCCCTCACCGCCGCGTTACCGGCCGGAGCGGACGAGACGTGCAACTCGCCCTATATGGGCAATCTGATCAAGGGGCAGGAAGACTACCTGTACGTCTGGGCGCTCGGCGTCAAGAACGTGGGAGACGGCGCCGACAAGCTCGTCACGATCGACGTGAACCCGGCCTCGAGCCGCTATGGCAAGGTGATCCACAAAGTGTCCGTGCGCGGCCGCGGCGAGGCGCACCACATGGGCTTCACCGACGACCGGCGGTTCCTCTGGGCCGGCGGCCTCGATAACAGCCGCATCTCGATCTTCGACGTCGGCACCGACCCCGCGCGCCCCAAGCTCGTGCAGACGATCGCGGACATGCCGGCCAAGACCGGGTATGTCGGTCCGCACACGTTCTACGCGATGCCCGGCCGGATGCTGGTCCAGGGCCTGTCCGACGCCAAGGACGGGGGCGGAGTGACCGGGATGGCGCTCTACAGCAACAAGGGCGAGCTGGTCGCCACCTATCCCATGCCGGTCACGGGCGGCGGCGACGGCTACGGCTACGACATCGCGGTCAATCCGCAGAAGAACGTCTTGCTGACCTCGAGCTTCACCGGCCGGAAGAACTACATGCGGAACCTGGGCGAGCTGGTGAAGGACGCCGAGGCCATGAAGCGCTTCGGGAACACCATGGCGATCTGGGACCTCAAGGCGATGAAGCCCAAGAAGGTCCTGAGCGTGCCCGGCGCGCCGCTCGAGATCCGGTGGTCGCTGAAGGATGGCGAAAACTGGGCGATCACCGCCACCGCGCTCACCTCGAAGCTCTGGCTCATCAAGCCGGACGCCTCCGGCGAGTGGCAGGCGAAGGAGGTCGCCGTCATCGACGACCCGACGAAGGTCCTGTTGCCGGTGGACATCAGCATCAACAAGGACGGCACGGGGCTGTGGGTCAACACCTTCATGGACGGCAAGACCCGCTACTTCGACCTGTCGAACCCCGAACAGCCGCGCCAGACCTACGAGCGCGTCACCGGCAAGCAGGTCAACATGATCTCGCAGAGCTGGGACGGCACGCGCATCTACATCGCCTCCTCGCTCCTCGCCAACTGGGACAAGACAGGGCCGGACGACGAGCAATTCGTGCGCGGCTTCCGCTGGGACGGCAAGGAGCTCAAGCCCGCGTTCGAGGTCGACTTCAACAAGGAGAAGCTCGGCCGCGCGCACCACATGAAGCTCGGCTCGAAGGCGATGAAAGCCGCGTATGGGCTCGAGCGCACCGCGACGCTCCGCTGAGCCGCGGTTCGGCCGGATCGTGACGGTCCTCGCGGCGGTCGCGGCGCTCGTGACCGCCGCGCGGACTGGACCGTGCGCGGCGCACGAGCCCGACGACCGTCTGCCGGCCGCGGTCACGATGGACTTCGTCCCGCCGCCGCCCGGAAGCTACCCGTTGCACGCGATCATGCGGGCACCGGATGGCCCGGTGCTCGATCGCGACGGACGTCGCCTGCCGCTCCGGCATTTCACCTCGGGGAAGATCACGCTCCTCGGCTTCATCTACACCTCGTGCGCCGATCCCCGGGGCTGTCCCCTGACCTCCCAGGTCTTCCACACGGTGCGGCACCGGGTGTCCGAGGATCCCGAGCTCCGCGAGCGCGTCCGCCTGGTGTCGCTCAGCTTCGATCCGGCCCGGGACACTCCGGCGGTGATGCGCCACTACGCGGCCGGCGTGCCCCGAAACGGCGTGGAGTGGGCCTTTCTCACCACGGAGCTCCCCCGAACCCTCGTGCCCCTGCTCGACGGCTTCGGCCAGGACGTGCGCGTGGAGCTCGACGCGCGCGGCCGGCCGGCCGGGCCGCTCGCGCACGTGCTGAAGGTGTTCCTGATCGACGAGCGCGCGGTCGTCCGGGAGATCTACACGACGTCGTATCTCTTCACGGAGGTCATCCTGAACGACATCAAGACGCTTCGTCTGGAGGACACGATGCCGCGCCGGGCGGCCCCGTGACCTCAGGCACTCGAGCACCAGTGACCTCGCCGCTCGTCACGACCGACTGGCTCGCCGCCAACCTGGGCCGGCGCAACGTGCGGGTGGTCGACGGCTCCTGGCACTTGCCCCAGCTCAAGCGTGACGCGCGCACCGAGTTCGCGCAGGCGCACATTCCGGGCGCCGCCTTCTTCGACATCGACGCGATCGCCGATACCCGCACGTCGCTCCCGCACATGCTGCCGCGCCCCTCGGAATTCGCCCGGAGCGTGGGGAGCCTGGGAATCGGCGACGGCGACCGCGTGGTCGTGTACGACTCGCGCGGGATCATCAGCGCCGCCCGCGTGTGGTGGACCTTCCGCGCCTTCGGCCACGACGCGGTCGCCGTCCTCGACGGCGGGTTCCCGCGGTGGCGCGCCGAGGGCCGGCCGACCGAGTCGGGCACGCCGGCGCCGAGGCCGCGCCGCTTCACCGCGCGCCTTCGCCGACGGCTCGTCCGCGACCTCGCGAGTATCCGCGGCAATCTCGCGAAGCGGCGCGAGCAGGTGCTCGACGCCCGCTCGCACGGGCGCTTCGTCGGCACCGAGCCCGAGCCGCGCGCGGGCCTTCGCTCCGGGCACATCCCCGGAAGCCTGAACCTCCCCTACGATCAGCTGTGCCAGCCGGACGGCACGCTCCTGGGAGGCGACGCCCTCCGGCGGCAATTCCAGACGGCGGGGCTCGATCTCGGGAAGCCGATCGTCGTGTCGTGCGGCTCGGGGATCACCGCGTCCGTTCTCGCGCTCGGCCTCTACGCGCTCGGACGGGCCGACGTCGCGGTCTACGACGGCTCCTGGACGGAATGGGGTGGTCGTGCCGATACCCCGGTGGAGCGCTAGGCGACATCCGTCCTGCCCTTCGCCGGGCGCGACCCTCGGTCGCGCGCCGCGCGATTCTCAGTCGCAGTAGAGCTCGACCGTGTAGCCGTTCGGATCTTCGATGTAGATCGCGGTGTTGCCGCGGCGGCCGTGGACCCGCACGCCGGCGTCCTTGACGCGCGCGCAGACCTTCTTCCACTCGGCGCGCGAGAAATGCAGGCCGAAGTGGTCGAACCCGCCCGCGGCCGGATCGAATTTGGCCCGCGTCCCGACGAAGTTCAAGAGGTCATGCCCGCCGGGCGTCTCGAGGAAGATCATTCCGTCGTGGGGAAATGCGGGCTTGAGACCGAGGACGTCGATGTAGAAGCGCTCGGTGCTCGGGAGATCGCGCGTCTTGAGGGCCAGATGACGGAGCCCGCGGTTCATCACGGCTCCACGGGCCCGACGCCCGTGAACACGAACTTCTGGGCGCGCCGGCCTGGCGGCCGCTCCGGCCGAACTTCCCGACGACCGTCCCGTTCTCGCGCAGAAGCGTCCACACCTGGTTGTTCTCACCGTCGGCGTTGTAGAGCCAGGCCTGCGGCGCGTCATGCGAGACGTCGACGTCCCAGACCGAGCCGCCGCCTCGCGTCGTGGGCGCGACGACGAACTCCTTCACGAACGCCCCGTCCTTCTTGAAGACCTGGATGCGATTGTTCATCCGATCGCACACGTAGAGGAGGCCGTCCTTGGCGAGGCGCGCGCAGTGCACCGGAGTGCCGAAGGGCTTGATGCCCGCTTCCCCGGGCGGCCGGCCGTTGGCGCCCCAGTGGCGCTTGTAGGCGCCGGTCCGCGCGTCGAAGACGATCACGCGATGGTTCTTGTAGCCGTCGGCGACGAACAGCTCGTTCGTCGCCGGGTCCACGTTCATGTTCGCCGGACGCCCGAGGTGCGCGGTGTCGTGGTCGCCGCCCGTCACGGCCGCCTTGCCGATCTGGAGCAGGAACTTGCCGTCCGCGGTGAACTTCAAGACCTGGTGGTCCTTCTGGTCGTTGCCCCCGATCCACACGTTGTCCTGATAGTCCACGAAGATCCCGTGCTCGCTCAGGGGCCACTCGTAGCCGGCACCCGACCCGCCCCACGAGCGCAGAAGCGTGCCGTCGGCGTCGAACTCGAGCACCGGCGGCGCCGGCGCGCAGCAGAGGGAGCGCGGCGGATTCAGGGTGGAGCCGCGCTCGTCCTCGGTGAGCGAGCGCGGGCGCTGGATGACCCATACGTGATCGTGCCGATCGACCGCCACGCCCGCGGCCTGGCCGACCCCGTCCGCGGGACGTTGGGCCGTCACGGGTCCGGTGCGCACGAGGATGAGTCCGCCGAGCGCCGTGAGCGCCAGCGCCGCGGCAACGATGCCGAGACGACGCCGCGTCGTCATGGGCTGGCCTCTTCGAGTCCGAAGACCTTGGCCAGGAGCTCGTAGGACCGGCGCCGCGCCTTCGGGTCGTGGGTGATCGTGACGATGATCAGCTCGTCCGCCTCGTACTCGGCGGCGAGCGCCTCGAGCCGCTCGCGCACCTGTTCGGGAGCGCCGGCCACCGTGCGCCCCTGCGCGTGCCGGAGGATCGCGAGCTCCCGTTCCGTGTACGGATACGACTCGGCTTCCTCGATCGAAGGATAGCGGCCGGGGCGCCCGGTGTACAGGCGGACGATGAAGAGCTCGCGGCTCTTCGCCAGCCGCCGCGCCTCCGCCTCCGTGTCCGCGCAGACCACGAACACCGCGGCGCTCGCGCGGGGCGCGTCCAGCCAGGTGGACGGACGAAATTGCGCCCGATAGGCGCGCGTCACCTCGGCGCCGCCCTCCTGGTTGATGAAGTGCGCGAACGAGAAGCCGGTGCCGAAGTGCGCGGCGAGCGCTGCGCTCTGGTCGCTCGAGCCGAGCATCCACATCTCCGGCGCCGTGGGCCCGGTCGGCATCGCGAGCACGCGCGCGTAGGGGTGACCCTCCGGCAAGGTACCGTGCAGGAAGCCGACGAGGTCCGCGACCTGCTGGGGAAAGTACTCGGCGCTGCCATCGTCGCGGAGCGCCCGGGCCGTCAGCTGATCGCTCCCGGGCGCGCGGCCGATTCCGAGATCGACCCGACCGGGGAAGAGCGTCTCGAGCACGCGAAAGCTCTCGGCGACCTTGAGCGGGCTGTAGTGCTGGAGCATGACGCCACCCGAACCCACGCGGATCCGCGAGGTGCGGGCCGCGACCTGGCCGATCAGCACCTCGGGACTCGAGCCCGCCAGCCCCGGCGTCGAGTGGTGCTCGGCCAGCCAGTAGCGATGGTAGCCGAGCCGGTCGCACGCCTCGGCGAGATCGAGCGTCTCGTGGATGGCGTCGGCGACCCCGCCGCCGCTCCGCACCGGCGATTGATCGAGCACGCCCAGCCGGAGCATCTAGTTGATCCGCTTCTCCTTGCCCTTCCACTCCCGCTCGCGCAGGACGAATTTCTGCACCTTGCCGGTGGACGTCTTCGGCAGGTCGCCGAACTCCACCGCCGCCGGGCACTTGAAGTGGGCGATGTGCTTGCGGCAAAACTCGATGATCTCCCCCGCGCTCGCCGTCTGTCCCGGCTTGAGCGTGACGAAGGCTTTGGGGCGCTCCCCCCATTTGTCGTCGGGGACCGCGACCACGGCGCACTCGAGCACCGCCGGGTGCCGGGCCACCGCCTGCTCGACCTCGATCGTCGAGATATTCTCTCCGCCGGAGATGATGATGTCCTTCTTCCGGTCGCGCAGCTCGACATAGCCGTCGGGGTGCCACACCGCGATGTCGCCCGAATGGAACCACCCGCCGCGGAATGCCTCGGCCGTCGCCTCGGGCTGCTGGAAGTACCCCAGGGCGGCGTTGTTGCCGCGCATGATGACCTCGCCGAGCGTCGCCGCGTCCCGCGGCACGTCGTTCATGCCCTCGTCGACCACGCGCACGAGGTCGAAGAGCGCGTAGCCCTGACCCTGGCGAGCGGCCAGACGCGACTGCTCGTCGAGCGGCAGCGCGTTCCATTCCTCGTGCCACGCGCACACCGTGTGCGGACCGTAGGTCTCGGTGAGCCCGTAGACGTGCACGGGCCGGAAGCCGAGCTCCCTGAGCCGGCCGAGCAGCGTCGGCGAGGGCGGCGCCCCCGCCACGCACACCGTCACCGGGCGGGCGAGCGTGTGGGCCTTGGGGTCGTTGACGACGCCGATGTGGACGGTCGGGGCGCCGTTGTAGTGGGAGACGCCTTCCCGGTCGATCATCTCCCAGACGCGCCCGGGCTCGACACGGCGCAGGCAGATGTGCGTGCCCGCCACCGCGGTCACGCCCCACGTGAAGCACCAGCCGTTGCAGTGGAACATGGGCAGCGTCCAGAGGTAGCGGGTCTCGACGCTCATCTGGGATTCGATCAGCTCCCCGAGCGCGTTGACCCACGCGCCGCGGTGCGAGTACATCACGCCCTTCGGCCGACCCGTCGTCCCGGAGGTGTAGTTGATCGCGAGCAGCTCCTCCTCGTCCTCGAGCCAGCTCTCGACGGGCCCCGGCGAGCCCCCGGCGAGAAAGTCCTCGTATGGGTCGCCCGGCCCGCCCGTGTCGTCCACCCTGACGACGCGGACGCCGCCGAGGTCCAGCGGCTTCACGAGCGCCTCGAGCTCGGCGTCGACGAAGAGGAACGTTGCTCCGGAGTGCTTCAGGATGTAGGCGATCTCGTCCGCGCCGAGCCGCGTGTTGATGGCGACGAGGACGCCGCCGGCCGCGGGCACGCCGAAGTGCGCCTCGAGCATCGCGGGGATGTTCGGGCAGAGGAACGCGACCCGATCGTGCTTGGCGAGGCCCGCCGTGCGCAGCGCCGAGGCGAGCCGGTTCACGCGCTCCTCGAGCTGCCGGTAGGTGTAGCGCCGCGCGCCGTGCACGACGGCAATCTTGTCGGGGAACACGTACGCGCTCCGGGTGAGGAAACTGACCGGGGAAAGCTCGGTGCGATAGACGTGACGGAACTCGCTCATGGCCACCCCTCCGAAATGGTCTGCGCCAGTTTACTCCATGACTTTGCGCTCAGGACGCACGACGGGAAGTGCCCGGTCCGGGGAGTCACCGCGATTCGAGCGCGGGCTTCGCCCGCGCAATCCTTCCTAGAGGGGAGGCATGGGAGGGGGCCGCCGAGGCCCCCTCCCAAGTATTTAGCGGGGCTGCGGCGTCAGGCGCAGGTAGGGTTTGAGCGCGCGCCAGCCGTTCGGGAACTTCGCGCGCGCTTCCTCATCGCTGACCGCGGGGACGATGATCACGTCCTCGCCCTGCTTCCAGTTGACGGGCGTCGCCACCCGGTGCGCGTCCGTGAGCTGGAGCGAGTCGATGACGCGCAGGATCTCGTCGAAGTTCCGGCCCGTGGTCTGCGGATAGGTGATCATCAGCCGGATCTTCTTCTTCGGGTCGATCACGAAGACCGTGCGCACGGTGTAGACCTCGTCGTGCGCCGGGTGCACCATCCCGTAGAGATCGGCCACTTTTCGCTCGGGGTCGGCGATGATCGGGAAGTTGGGCCCGTACCCCTGGGTCTCCTTGATGTCGGAGGCCCAGCCCCGGTGGGAATCCAGGGGGTCGATCGAGAGCCCGATCGCCTTCACGCCGCGCTTGTCGAACTCCGGCTTGAGCCGCGCCACGTAGCCGAGCTCGGTCGTGCACACGGGGGTGAAGTCGCGCGGGTGCGAGAAGAGAATCGCCCAGCCGGTGCCGAGCCAATCGTGAAACTTGAGCGGCCCCTCGGTGGTCACGGCGGTGAAGTCGGGTGCGGTGTCTCCAAGTCTCAGGCTCATCGGGTTGCTCCTGCGCCGGTCGCCATCCGGACGATGTAGTCCGCGAACCGCGGGAACGGGTCGAAGCCCAGCACCGCGGGCGCGTTGGCGACGAAGTTGGATGTGGCGTTGACGTCGTAGAAGTAGACACGGCCGTCGGCGCGGCCGACGAGATATTCGATCCCGCCGACGTCGATCGACGCCGCGCGCGCGAGGGCGCGCGCTTGATCGACCACCGCTGGCGGAGCCTCGTAGCGCGTGACGCTGAGCCCCGGCTTCGCCTCGACCGGACAGGCGCCGAGGTCGGCGGGCGGGGGCGCGTCGGCGACCCGACAGAGGTCGGCCGGGCAGAGATTGAAGTCGGACCCGGTGCGGACGATCCGGATCGCGTAGAGGTAGTGGTCGTCCATCACCTCGACGCGCACGATCGCACCCTCCTCCGACTCGACGTACTCCTGGACCAGCGCCGTCCCGTCGGGGCCGAAGTCGAGCGTGGCGCTCCTGGCCTCCAGCTCGGCGCGCGAGTCGAAGCGCGCGATGAGCGCGCCGGAGCCGCCGACGTTCGGCTTGACGAGGAGCGGGAAGCGGAGCTCTCCACCCGTCTTGAGCACCTGGTCAGGATGATTCACGACGACCGTCCGCGGATAGTGTACGCCCAGGCCCTCGAAGAGCCCGATCTGGAGCGCCTTGGACTTCTCGAACCGGTACGCGCGGACGGGATTGATCACGGGCACGCCGAGCGCCTCCCAGTGGGCGAGCAGCGCCTCGGCATAGAACAGCACGGCGCCGTGGCCGCGGCGATGGGACGAGGGGCTCGTGCGATTGACGATGACCGAGTAGCGCGGGACACGATCGCGCGGATCGAAGGCGTGGTTCGAGTGGTCGATCTTCTCGAACGGCAGCCGCCGGTGCTGGAGCTCGGCGATGAGCCGGGCCGACCATTCCGGATGCTCGTCGAGGATGCCGATCGGTGCCGAAAGTCGGGCACTCACTGGGCCACCTCTATCGGAACACGGTTGTCATCGAACCAGCGGAGTCGCTCGCGGAGCGCGACGACGTCGCCGATCACGGCCACGACGGGCGGCTCGAGCTGCGCGCGCGCGGCCCGGAGCGCGATGTCGGCGAGGGTGCCGGTGATCGTCTCCTGGACGTCGGTCGTTCCCCAGCGCACGAGCGCGACAGGCGTCGCGGGCGGCCGTCCGTGCGCGATGAGCGTGCGCGTGATCCGCGGCAGGCTCTTCGCGCCCATCAGGACCACGAGCGTGTCCACGGCCCTGGCGAGTCGTGTCCAGTCGACGCTCGACTGGGCCTTGCCGGCCTCCTCGTGGCCGGTCACCACCGCGAACGAGGAGGCGACACCTCGATGGGTCAGCGGGATACCCGCATACGCCGGCACGGCGACGGCCGAGCTCACGCCGGGGACGACCTCGAACGGAATCCGGGCCCGGGCGAGCGCGTCGGCCTCCTCCCCGCCCCGTCCGAAGACGAACGGGTCACCGCCCTTGAGCCGGACGACGCGGCGCCCGCGCCGCGCGTGCATGATCAGGAGCGCGGTGATCTGCTCCTGCGGCAGCGCGTGATGGTCGGCAGCCTTGCCCGCGAAGATGCGCCGCGCGCGCGGCGCCTCGTCCAGGAGGCGCGGGTGCACCAGCCGGTCGTACACGACGACCTGGGCGCGCCGTAGCAGCTCGAGACCGCGCACCGTGATGAGCCCGGGATCTCCGGGACCCGCGCCGACGAGAGCGACCGTACCCGATGCTTTGCTCGCCTCGGACGGCGGGGCCCCGCGACGTCCTCTTGGAGAAGGGGGCAACGCCCCCCGCTCGACTCCCCCTCGCGCTAGCGCGCGCATGCTTCGACTCCGAGGAGCTCGAGCATCCGGCGCTTGGCGGCGTCGCGCCCACGCTCGACGATCAGCCGGCGCACCTCCGGGCCGAGCGAGCGCCCCCAGGCGTCGGCGGCGACGATCCGTCCGGCCGCTCGCAGCTCGCGCCTGACCTCGCCCGCGATCGCGGCGAGCGTCGCGTACTCCGCGGTGAGATAGGCCTCGAGCTCCTCCCGGACGGCGCGGGCGAGGGCGGGGCTGGTGCCGCCCGTCGCGACCGCCACCGTGAGGTCGCCCCGGCGCACGAGCGCCGGAAGGGTGAAGGTGCAGTGCGCCGGGTCGTCGGCGGCATTGACCCAGACGCCTCGCTCCCGTGCCTCGCGCGCCACGGCCGCGTTGACCTCGCGCGCCGCGGTCGCCACGAAGGCGAGATCGACCCCCGTGAGATCGCCTTCGGAATAATTTCGCGCCTCCAGGCCGATGCGCCCCTCGGCGGCCAGCTCCGCGAGCGTCTGGGTCACTCGAGGGCTGATCACCGTCACCTGCGCGCCGGCCGCCAGGAGCCCGGTGATCCGGCGCTCGGCGACCGGCCCCCCGCCGACCATGAGGCAGCGGCGGCCGGTCAGATCCAGGAGAACAGGGAAGTACCCCATCTCAGCCGTCGACCCCGTGCGGCGGCCGATCGGCGGCGACGTCGCGCGCGACCGCCTCGACGAGCTCGCCCGCCAAGAGCGCGCGGAGCTCGTCGTCCGTGTGCCGCGCCGCGAACTGGCGAAAGTTCTCGTCCGGCCGGCGGTCGGCCAGGAAGATGCGCAGCAGGCGCTCGATCGCCGGGGCCACGTCGGTCGCCGGCAGCCGGAGGCCGATCGGTCGCGCGACGCCCTGATAGCGCCCGACGGCGCCGCCAACGCAGAAGTAGTAGGCATCGACGAGCGCCCCGCCCACCTTGACCTTCTTGCCCTCGATGCCGAGGTCGGCGATCCAGTGCTGTCCGCAGCTGTTCGGGCAGCCGGTGATATTGATCCGCAGATGCTGGTCGAACCCCGGAAGGCGCCGCTCGAGCGCCTCGACGAGCCCGCGCGCAAAGCCCTTCGTCTCGGTGAGCGCCAGCTTGCAGAACTCGGAGCCCGTGCATGCGACGGTCCCGCGCCGAAACGGCGAGGCGTCCAGCACGAAGTCCGCCGCCTCGAGCTCGCGCGCGAGGGCGTCAGCCCGCCCTCGAGGGACGTTCGGGATCAGGAGGTTCTGCATGTGGGTCGTCCGGAGGGCGCCGGTGCCGTAGCGCTCGGCCAGCTCGGCGGCGACGCGCATCTGGTCGGCCGTGAGGCGCCCGCGCAGCACGGCGACGCCTGCGTAGGAGAGGCCCGGCTGCTTCTGGGCGTGGATCCCGACGTGGTCGCGGTACACGTCCTCGGGCGGGTCGTCGGGCACACCCGGCTCGAGGGGCGACCCCAGGCGCTCCTCGATCGCCGCCAGGAAGCGCTCGGCCGTCCAGCCGTGCTGGAGGAAGAGAAACTTGAGGCGCGCCTTCTCACGGTTCTGTCGGAGCACGTCGGAGTCACGGAAGATCTCGGCGATCGCGCGGACCACGGCCAGCGCGCGGCTCCAGGGAACGAACGCGTCGAGCCGCACGCCGAGGTGCGGGTCGGTCGAGAGCCCGCCGCCGACGCGGACCGCGAAGCCGATCTCGCCCGTCGCCGGGTGGCGGACCGCTGTGAGGCCGATGTCGTTGATTTCGGGATACGCGCACCAGGCGCGGCACCCCGCGATCGAGACCTTGAATTTCCGGGGCAGGTTATAGAAGGCGGGGTTGCCGTTCAGTAGTTGCGTCGCCTGCAGAACGATCGGCGAGGCGTCGGCAAGCTCGTCCGCATCCACACCGGCGAGCGGACAGCCGGTGACGTTCCGCGTGACGTCGCCGCACGCACCGATCGTGGTCACGCCCTGGAGCCACAGCGCGCGGAAGACCTCGGGCAGGTTCTCGAGCGTGACCCAGTGGAGCTGGATGTTCTGGCGCACGGTGATGTCGGCGATCCCATGGGCGTACCACGCGGCGAGGTCGCCGATCGTCCGGAGCTGATGGGACTCGAGGGCGCCGTTCGGGATCCGGATACGCACCATGAAGTGTCGAACGGCCTTACCCTCGCCCCCCTTGCCGCCGACTGCGCCGACGCCATCGCCCTGGGTATAGATGCCCCACCAGCGGAAGTACGTGCCGAGCCACTCGGGCGAGATCGCGTCCCAGCCCTCCCGCGCGAAGCGCTGGATGTCGGCATACGCCTCCCAGGGATTGAGCTCGCGCTTGAGCCGCTCCACCCGCTGCGCCTTCGTCTCTTTCACGGCTTCGCTCATCGGTGCCCCCCAAAAATGCGGAGCCGGGAGGGGATCTCGCTCGGCCCCGTCCTCCCGGCTCGTGTCTTCAGCTTCGACGTCGCCCTGCGACGGAGTCACATCACCCGGCGTATCCCAGGCGTACCTGGACCAAGGCTTTACATCGCGCGGGCTTGGCCGTCTTGCGCCCCGAGGGAAGGCCGAGCCTGACGATCACGAACCGGCCTCGGACACCGTCATGGGTTCGTCCGTCCGATAAAATACATATTCTCGATCGAGATTGTCAAGAGATGCTCCCAGGGGGGCTGGCGGTGGCCTTGGCGGCGGTTGGCTGGCCCGTGATAACGTTCCGGCGCCGCTCAGAGGCGGCGCCTAAGGAGGGCTCAAATGGCGAAGAGCGTCTACGGCGAGACGTACGCGCGGTCGATGAGAGACCCCGAGGGCTTCTGGGCGGCGGCCGCCGAAGACATCAACTGGGAAAAGCGGTGGGACCGTGTCTTCGACGACTCGCGCAAGCCCTTTTACCGCTGGTTCGCCGGGGGCGAGCTCAACACCTGCTACAACACCCTGGACCTGCACGTGGACCGCGGCCGGGGCAAGCAGCGCGCGCTCATCTACGACAGTCCGGTCACCGGCACGGTGAAGACGTACACCTACCGCGAGCTGCGCGACGCGGTGGCGCTCTGCGCCGGCATGCTGCGGCGTCAAGGGGTCGAGAGGGGCGACCGCGTGATCGTCTACATGCCGATGGTGCCCGAGGCCGTCATCGCGATGCTCGCGTGCGCGCGCCTGGGCGCGATCCACTCCGTGGTCTTCGGCGGCTTCGCCTCCAACGAGCTGGCCAAGCGCATCGACGACGCCAAGCCCAAGCTGGTCCTCTCGGCCTCCTGCGGCATCGAGGTCAACCGCGTCATTCCCTACACGCCGCTGCTCGACGGCGCGATCGAGCTGGCGCACCACAAGGTTCCTCGCTGCGTGATCCTGCAGCGCCGGGAAGAAACGGCGCCGCTGGTGCGCGGGCGCGATCGGGATTGGCACGAGGAGATCGCCGCGGCAACCCCGGCCGAGTGCGTGCCCGTCGCCGCCACCGACCCGCTCTATATCCTCTACACCTCGGGCACCACCGGCACCCCCAAGGGCGTCGTGCACGACAACGGCGGCCATGCCGTCGCGCTCAAGTGGTCGATGAGCGGCGTGTACGGAATGGGCGCCGGCGAGGTCTTCTGGGCCGCCTCGGACATCGGCTGGGTGGTCGGCCACTCGTACATCGTCTACGCGCCCCTCCTCAAGGGCTGCACCACGATCCTCTACGAGGGCAAGCCGGTGGGAACCCCCGATCCCGGCGCGTTCTGGCGCCTCATCGCCGAGCACGGCGTGAACGCGCTCTTCACGGCGCCGACGGCGTTCCGCGCGATCAAGAAGGAGGATCCGCAGGGGACGCACATGGCGAAGTACGACCTCGCGCGGTTCCGTACGCTCTTCCTCGCGGGCGAGCGCTGCGACCCGGACACGCTCCACTGGGCGGAGGACAAGCTGCGCGTGCCCGTCGTCGACCACTGGTGGCAGACGGAGACAGCGTGGCCCATCGCCGCCAATTGCGTCGGCCTGGGCATGCTGCCGGTGAAGGCCGGCTCCCCCACGAAGCAGGTACCCGGATACGACGTCCGCGTCCTCGGCGAGGACAACCGCGAGATGCCCGCCGGCCAGATCGGCTCGATCGCCATCCGGCTGCCCCTGCCGCCGGGGTGCCTGCCGACCCTGTGGAACAACGACGACGGGTACGAGGAGTCCTACCTCACGAAGCACCCGGGCCACTACCTGACGGGTGACGCGGGATACCGAGACGCCGACGGCTATCTCTACATCATGAGCCGCGTGGACGACATCATCAACGTCGCGGGACACCGGCTCTCCACCGGCGCGATGGAGGAGGTGCTCGCCGCCCATCCCGACGTGGCCGAGTGCGCCGTCGTCGGCGTCGCGGACGAGATCAAGGGTGAGGTTCCCGTCGGCTTCGTCGTCACCAAGGCCGGCGTCGCGCGCGGCGAGGCCGAGATCGTCAGGGAGCTGGTCGAGAAGGTGCGCGAGCAGATCGGCCCGGTCGCCGCGTTCAAGACCGCGCTCGTCGTCAAGCGCCTGCCCAAGACGCGCTCGGGCAAGATCCTGCGCGGGACGATGAAGAAGAT
>QHSR01000230.1:24375-35973 GCA_003221635.1 Candidatus Rokuibacteriota bacterium
GCTCGGCACCAAGGGGTACCCGCGGAAGTAGCGACGGGCCCTCAGTCGCGCCGGAGCCGCCACCACAGCGCGAGCGCGCCCACGGCGGCGAGGCCCAGCGTGCCGTTCCAGAGGAACGCCACGGACACGCCCCACCACTGCGAGATCGTGCCGACGATGAACGCGCCGATCGGGAAGACACCGCCCGACACCCACGTGTAGATGCTCATCACCCGCCCGCGGAGCCCGTCGGGCGCCTGGAGCTGGATCGATGTGTTGCAGCTCGCCATCAGCATGATCCCCCAGTAACCGGTGAAGAACAGCAGGGGCACGGCGATCTCGATGCGCCGGGTGACGCCCAGGGCCACGAGCATGCTCAGCGCCAGCGTCGCCGACACGAGCATCGAGCGGACGGACGGATGGCGCGCGGCGCGGGCGCCGACCGTGAGGGCTCCTCCCACGGCGCCGACGCCGAGCGACGCCATGAGGAACCCGAATCCCTCCGGGCCCAGCCCCAGCACGTTCTTGGCCAGGAGCGGCACGTACACGCTGAAGTTGAAGACGCAGAGGCTCACGACGAAGACGAGCCCGATGGCGAGCCGGAGCCGCGGCGTGCCCGCGGCATACCGCACGCCCTCCGCGATCTCGTCGAAGATCGACGCGCGCGCCGTGGCGGGCGGCAGGCCCCGCGCTTCCATTCGGAGAAGCGTGACGATGACACCGATGAAGCCCAGACCGTTCACGAAGAACGTCGGCGCCACCCCGAGACGCCCGATCACGACCCCGGCGATCGCCGGCCCGACGATCCGCGCGAGATTGAACCCCGCGGAGTTGAGCGCCACCGCGCTCGACACGTCGGCGCGCCCCACCAGCTCCATCACGAACGACTGGCGCGCGGGCTGGTCCACCACGTTGGCGAAGCCGAGCGCCAGGCCCAGCACGGCCACGTGCCAGTACTCCACGTGGCCTGTCGCCACCAGCAGGGCGAGCAGCAGCCCCTGACACGCGACCGTCGTCTGGGTGGCGACGAGCAGCGGCCGCTTGGGCAAACGGTCGGCGACGGCGCCGCTGACGATGGAGAAGAGCAACACCGGCGAGAATTGAAGCGTCGCGAGGAGTCCGAGCTTGAAGGGCGAGTTCGTGAGCTGAAGGACGAGCCAGGCCTGCGCCACATTCTGCATCCAGCTTCCGATCTGGGCCGCCAGCTGGGAAAAGTAGAAGCGCCGGAAGTCGTCGTGGTTCAGCGCCCGCAGGCCGTGGGGATACTCCATCGTCCGTCGGCTAGGCCTGCCGGCGGATCTTCTTCACGACGAAGCGCGCGGGCGTGTCGGCGAAGGGCTCAGCCCGCCAGGCTCGAGGTGCAGTGCGGGCATCGCTTCGCGGCGAGGGGAATCAGCGTCGCGCACCAGGCACAGTCCTTGGTCTGCGGCGCCGTGGGGGCGGCCGGCTTCGGGAACAGGCGGTTCACCTGGCGCACCAGCATGAAGATGGCGAACGACACGATGAGGAAGTTGATCACCGCGTTCAGGAACAGCCCATAGTTGAGCGTCGGAGCGGCCGCGGCCTTGGCGGCGGCGAGCGTCGGATAGGACTGCCCCGACAGGCTGATGAAGAAGTCCTTGAAGTCCACGCCCCCGAGGAGCCGCCCGATCGGCGGCATCAGGACATCGTTGACGAGCGAGGTGGCGATGGCGCCGAAGCTCGCGCCGATGATCACCCCGACCGCGAGGTCGACGACGTTACCGCGCATGATGAACGTCTTGAATTCGCTCAGCATAGGCCGCGCCTCCTACCCCAGGTGCTGCGTGAGGAAGCTACGCATCTCGCCCATGGTCGTGCGCCTCTTCGGGATCGGAGCGCGCATACTCTACAACGGGCGGCGGGAGAGCGCGAGAGGCCGACGCGGGCCGGGGGTGCTAGGAGGCCGAGAGATGCGCCGAAGCGGGCGCGCCCTCGGGGGCGCGCCGCTCGAGAGCCTCCGGTGCCTCGGCGTTTGCGGCGGCGGCCGCCTCCCGGGCCTCGTGGCGCGGGGCCATCCGATGACGGACCTCCTCGATCACGAGCCACAAAGGAAGGCCGAGTGCGAAGGCGTACGCGATCACGTTCTCCAGTACCATGGTCCGTCCCTCCTCGACATCGCAGTAAGGCAGGAGGCGTGCCATCCCGGACGGCCCACGAAATTCGAGGTTTTGCGGATGGGCGACAGAGTGGACTGGGCGAATCGCCCGATCGAGCGGTCAGCCCGCCCGAGCGTTTCCCTGATATCCTCTAGGCCCCGGAGGGAACCCTATGCGCGTCCTCATGGTACTGACGGCAGCAGCGCTGCTCACGGGCTGCGTCCTCGACTTGCGGGGAACCGAGTGGAAGAAACCCGGGGCGATGTTCCAGGAAGTGTCGGCGGTCGAGGTGGAGTGCGCCCGCAAAGCGTTCGAGATCGGGCCCGGGCCGGACCTGATCGTCGGGGGTCTCCTCGACGTGGGTCGTATTGCGGTCCACGAGTCGCGGCAGGCTAATGCGTTTAGCAACTGCATGACGGCTGCGGGGTATCAGCGCTCGAGCTGATCAGAATGCGCGCTGCGTTTCACCCGGGTGCGAGGAGGTTCACGACCGGCGAGGTGGCGCCGCCCAGGCCCGGCCCGGAGGAGGCGTTCAAGCCGCAGCGGCCCGAGGCCACACCCGCGGCCGAGGGCCGGGCGGACGGGATCTGCACGGTGACGCTGAACCGTCCGGATCGGCTCAACGCGGTCACCGCGACGATGCTGGGCGAGCTCCGCGAGGCGTGGGACCGCGCCGACGCGGACGACACGGCGCGCGCGGTGATCGTGACGGGCGCGGCGCGCGCCATCGCCGCGTTCCTCGAAAAGCGCCCGGCGCGGTTCACGCGGCGACCGAGCGCGGACCTGCCGCCTTTCTATCCGTGGTGGCGGCCGCGCTCGTCCACACCGTCGTCCGACTGATCGCGCCCGCGTGACGCTCGCGTGGGCGGCAACCGCCTGCGTCATTTCGGCGGCGAGCTTCGTGATGGGTCTCGCCGGGTTCGGCATCGCGCTGGTCGCGCTCGCGTTCCTGCCCTATCTGTTGGCGCCCGCCGACGCCGTCATCCTCCTGACGATCTATGCGGCCGTCTTCTCCGTCGCGATGCTCCTCCAGCTCCGCCGGGACGTCGAGCCGCGAGCGATCACGGATCTTCTGATCGGCACCATCGCGGGCACGCCACTCGGCGTCTGGGGGTTGGCCGCGCTCCCCGCCAGCTCTCTGAACCGCCTCATCGGTCTCATGCTCGTGGTGGCCTTCGTCGTCGAGGCGAGCGGCCTCTACCCCAGGAAGGTGCGGGGACGCCACTGGGGGCTCGGCGCCGGCGTGCTGAGCGGAGTGATCGGGGGCGCCGTCGGCCTCCCCGGCCCGCCGGTCGTGCTCTACGCGGCGATGCAGGGCTGGAGCGCGCGAGCGATCAAGGCGAATCTCCAGGCGTTCTTCGTCGTGAATCAGGGAGCGATTCTCGCCGGCTACCGGTGGGCCGGGCTGCTCACGCGCGAGGTGTGGAGCCTCACGGTAGGGTTCGCGCTACCCGCCGTTGCCGGCGCGGCCGCGGGCGTGCTCCTGTTCGAGCGCATGGACCAGCGCCGCTTCCGACAGATCGTCTTCGTGTTGATCCTGCTCTCGGGGCTCGGGCTGCTCGTGCGCGGCTGATCGCGGAGCGGACTACCTGGACTGCGTCGCCTTCCACTGCTCGATGTTGTTCTCGATCTGGCGCGCGTGGCCTTCCAGATGATCGGCGTAGATCTGCAACCAGTCCTCGGTGGTGTAGCGCCCGGACTCCGTGTGGTGGCCGACGCGCGTCCACGCATCGTCGGGCAGGCCGCGGATCAGCGCCGCGGTGCTGGCGCGCACGGCGTCGATGACGGCCAGCGCGGGCTCGAGCGGCAGATGGTGATAATCGAACACCGCGGCCCAGTGGTCCTGGTCGTAACCCTGGAGCGTCGGGGCTTTCTCGGCGACGACGAACCGGACACGGGCGTAGGCGTTCGTCTCGGAGTCCGCGCAGTGGCAGACGATCTCGTGGGCCGACCACTCCTTCGGCGCGGGGCGCCACGTGAGGGCGGGCGCCGGCACCTTCGCGAGCGCCGCCCGGAGTCGGGCGGGACCGTCGGCATACTGCCGAATGAGCGCCTCCCGTTTCGCGCGGTCGAGCGCCATGCTCAGCGGCCTTCCAGGTTCCGGCGCAGCACCTTCGCGAGCGCTTCGGGCGCGAAGCCGAGCTGCAGGAGCGCCTGGCCCGAGTCGAAGTACTCGCGATAGGCCGCGATCTTGCCGCGCTCGAGCTCGAACAGGCTCATCCCCCGGAACCCGATTTTCCGGCCGGTGCTCCGCGGAACCGCGTCGGTCACGACGTACCCGAACGTCCACTCGGCGGCCGCACGGTCGGGCGACTCCACCACGAGGTCCATGGCCCACGTGTAGTCGCGGCCCTCCCGGAACATGCGCTCGAACATCGCGCGGAGCCCGGCGTGGCCACGGTGCGCGCCGTAGAAGTTGTCGTGATAGCTGGCGCCCTCGGTGAAGCAGGCGACCAGCGCTCCCACGTCCTGCCGGTTGAACGCCTTCGTGAAATCGTGAACGACGCTCATCGGGCCCACTCTACTGAGAGCCCGGGGCCCGCGCAACTGCGGACTTAGCGGAGAGCCCGGGACGGGGTATCATCTCCGTTACCGTCAACGCCCCACCCCCGGAGCGGAAAGGAACCGGCTATGAGCATCAAGCGTCACGGCGTCGGACCCCGGCTGAGCCAGGCGGTCGTCCACGGCGACACGGTGTATCTCGCCGGCATGGTCGCGACCGATCCATCGGCCGACGCCAAAGGCCAGACCCAGCAGATCCTCAAGAAGATCGACGAGACGCTCGCGGCGGTCGGCAGCCACAAGTCGAAGATTCTCTCGGCCACCGTGTACGTGGCCAACATGGGGATCTACACCGACATGAACGCCGCCTGGGACGCCTGGGTCGATCCCGCGAACACCCCGGCGCGGGCGACCGTGGAGGCGCGGCTGGCGTCGCCCAAGTACCTGGTCGAGATCATGGCCGTCGCGGCCATCTAGTCGCGACTGAAAGGCAAGGAGACCGTCATGAGAGAAGCCGTCATCGTCGCCAGCTCGCGGACGCCGCTCGCCAAGTCGTTCCGTGGCTCGTTCAACCTCACGCGCCCCGACGATTTCACCGCCCACAGCATCAAGGACGTCCTCGGCAAGGTGCCGCAGCTCGACCCGAAAGAGGTCGAGGACGTGATCATGGGCTGCGGCCAGCCGCACGGCTCGCAGGGCCACAACATCGCCCGCGTGGCGGCGATGCGCGCGGGGCTCCCGGTGTCGGTCGCCGGGCTCACGCTGAACCGCTTCTGCTCCTCGGGCCTCCAGGCCATCGCGATCGCCGCGAACTACGTCATCAACGACGGCGCCGACGTCATGATCGGCGGCGGCGTGGAATCGATCACGATGGCCAAGCGCGACAGCGACCCGAACCCCTGGGTGAAGGAGCACCTGCCCGGCGTCTACATGGTGATGGGTGATACCGCCGAGGTCGTCGCGAAGCGCTATAAGATCAGCCGCGAGACGCAGGACCGCTACGCGCTGCTCAGCCAGCAGCGGACGGCGCGCGCCCAGCAGGAAGGGTTCTTCAAGGAAGAGATCGCGCCGATGCACGTCACGCGCGGCATCCTCGACAAGCAGACGGGCGCGGTGGTCGGCCAGGAGCCGTACTACTGCGAGAAGGACGAGTGCAACCGCGCCGACACCACGCTCGAGGGGCTGCTGAAGCTGCCGCCCCACTTCGACAAGGACTCCGGCCAGGGCACCGTCACCGCCGGCAACTCCTCCCAGCTCTCCGACGGCGCCAGCGCGACGCTCGTGATGTCGATGGAGCGCGCCAAGGCGCTGGGCATCCGGCCGAAGCTCGTCTTCCGCGGCTTCGCGGTCGCCGGCTGCGAGCCGGACGAGATGGGCGTCGGCCCCGTGTTCGCGGTGCCGAAACTCCTGAAGCGCCACGGCCTGAAGATCGACGACGTCGACGTGTGGGAGCTCAACGAAGCGTTCGCCTCGCAGGTCGTCTACTGCCGGGACCGGCTCGGTCTCGACCCCGAGAAGCTCAACGTCAACGGCGGCTCGATCTCGATCGGGCATCCGTTCGGCATGACGGGCTCCCGCATGGTCGGCACCATCGCCAACGAGATGCTCCGGCGCAAGGCGCGCTACGGCGTGGTGACCATGTGCGTCGGCGGCGGCCAGGGCGCCGCGGGGCTCTTCGAGGCGTACCACTAGACCGATCGACGGAGCAAGTCGTCGCGCCGTCTCGCGAGCGCGCTCCCGGGACGGCGCGACGACATTCCGCGCCCGCCTCTCGCTCGATCCGATCCCCTCGAGAAGACATCCGCGACGCTTTGCGAATAGACGCTTTGCTAATATCAGAAGTTGCCTATGCGTCTCACCACCGCCGGCCTCGCGCTGCTCGCCTTGATCGAGTGCGGATGCGCGACCGCGACCGCCCCGAGCCCGCCGGCCACCGGGAGCAGAGCCGCCCCCGGACGCACCGCGCAGGCTGATCAGAACGCACGAGAGGCCCAGGCGCAGGAGCGTCTGGTGCAAGGACACGCGCTGATCGCCCGCGGTGAGATGGCGGCGGCCACGCTGCCTCTGCGCGAGGCGGTGCGTCTCCAGCCCGGGCTGGTCGAGGCCAGGACGAGCCTCGGGCTGGCTCTTTACGGGATGGGCGATCTGGACGGGGCGATCGAGGAGCTCCGCGCCCTGCTGCGCCAGCATCCCGATGCCGTCCGGGCTCGACTCGTCCTCGCGACGACGCTCATGGCCAAGCAAGACTGGGCATCCGCGCGCCCCGAGCTCGAAGAAGCTCTCCAGCGGCAGCCCGACCTCATCCAGGCGCTCTACAGCCTCGGGCTGGTGCGGTACACGCTGGGAGATCTGGCTGGCGCGATCGATGCGTACCGGCAGGTCCTCGCCCGTAGCCCCGATCACGCCGATGCGCGGTACAACCTGGCCCTCGTGCTGAAGCTGACCCATCGGGACGCCGAGGCGATGCCGGAATTCCTGGCGGCGGCGCGTACCGGACACGCCCGGGCTCAATTCTTCGCGGGTACCGCATACGCCAGGGGCTCCGGCGTCGAGCCCGATACGGCGCTGGCGATCGCTTGGTGGATCCGCGCCGCCGATCAAGGCGTCCGCGAGGCCGAAGGAGCGCTCGGCGAGCTGCGACAAGTCGCTCTGGGTCGGATCAGGCGGACGCCGGCCGAGCGTCAGGCCGTCGAACAGGCGTTTCGGGACTATCGCGGCGCGCTCTGGAGCGAGTTCCCCGGGCTGGCTCGAAACGGTGACGATGACACGGTCGGCGCCGCGCTCTTGCGGCAGGGACGGGGCCGGGACGCGGTGCCGGTGCTGATTCGAGAAGCCTCGGCGTTCAGCGAGCGCGCGCGGGCGCTTCTCGAGACCCTCTACACCGGCGGCGTCCCTGGACAGTTAGCCGCGCACGATGGACGAAGCCTGCATTACTTCAAGACCGCTGCGGACGAGGGCCAGGCCCGGCCCAGGATCGCCCTCGCGAGATTCTACGCGGGCGGCCTCGGTGTGCCGAAGGACACGGCGCGCGCCATCAGCCTCTTGAGGGCCACGCCCCACGAAGACGCCCAGCGGCTCCTTCAGGAGCTGTTGGCCGCGGTCGAGGGCGGCGCCGCGCCGGCCCGTCCCTAGCCCGAACACCCGCGATGAGGACCGTGGCGCTGGCCGCGGTGATCGGTCTCGCCGCCGCTCTGGTGGCCGTCAGCGTTTTAACGCTCGGCGGCGCCGGGGTCACCGCGCTCGAGTGGTCGGCGTACGACAGATGGATACGCGCGCGCGCACCGGTGAGCTCGGGGTTGGTCGTCGTCGTCCGCGACCCGGCGAGCGAGGCCCGGTTCGGTGCCGGCGCGTGGGACCGCGCCGTCGTCGCCCGGCTCATCACGAGCCTGTCGGGTGCCGGGGCCGCCGTCGTCGGGCTCGACACCCCGCTGGGACAACCGAGCGTACCGGGCCGAGGCGGCGCGTCCAGTGACGCGCTCCTGAGCCAGGCAATCGCGCTCGCCGGGAACGTCGTGGTCCCGATCGCGCTCGAGCTCTCCCAAGGCGCGCCCGCCGGTCGCGGGGACGGCGCGGCCACTCCGGCGCTGCCGGGGCACCGGTCCTGGCCGGTGCTGGCCGCGGCTTCGCGGGAATTTCCGGAAGCGCGACCGCTCCCCGGGTCGCTGCCGGGACTCGCCCAGTACGCGAACGGCATCGGGCACACGCTCGCCCTGCCCGACCCCGACGGAGTGATCCGGCGAGTCCCGCTCTTCGTTCGGCTCGGCGATCGAGGCGTGCCGGCGTACGGGCTCGCGCTGGCCACTGCCTTCACGAAGGTCGACGTCGATCGAATCCCCGTCGATCGACACGGACGAACGCTGGTCCGCTCCGCCGGTTCCGAGCTCCCTCGGGGCCTCAACGTCGTCACTGTTGCCGAGATCTGGACACCGATCGAGGAGCGACAGCCCGAGATCCTTCCGCGACTCGTCGCTGAGCGGATCGTGCTCTTCCTCGGCGAGCCGACGCCCGGGAAGGATCGGATCATCCTCCAGGCGAATCTCCTCAACACCGTGCTGATGCGCGCCTGGCTGAGAGAGACGCCGGCCGCATGGGCGGTGCTCGGCACCGTTCTCCTCGCCGGGCTGGCGGTATGGCTCTGGCTGTCGCTCCGGCCGTGGAAGGCGACGATCGGGACCGTCGCGCTGGTGCTCGGCTACGCCGCGGTCCTCTCGCTCTCCGCATCGCTGTTCGGCGTCCTGCTGCCTCTGGCGATGCCGCTGGTGGCGGTGCTCGTGTCCTCGGCGAGCGCGCTGCTCTGGAACCAGCTCACGTCGGCGCACCGGATCCGGCGCCTCGAGGGCGAGGTCGCGGCGATCCGCGAGGCCCTCGTGCGTCAAGAATCATCGGTCGAAGGCCTCGAGGAGGACCTCGAGGTCGCGCGGGCCGCGGTCGCCCGATCGACAGGTGCCGAGGATGGATTGCGTGCGCAGCTCGCGGCGGCTCGAGCCCAGGAAGAGCAGACGCGCGCTCGGCTCGAGCGACTGGAACGCGAGTCGAAAACGCTCGACGACCGCGGCCCGGTCCCGCTCAGCGACGTCGAGCAGGAGCGGCTACGCCGCGAGTGCGAGCGTGTGGGCGTCGTCACCCGCGATCCAGCCCTTCTGGCGGCGTTCCGGGACCTCGAGAAGGCGGCTCGCTCTTCTCTTCTGCCTATCCTCGTCACTGGAGAGCCCGGCACGGGCAAGGAGCTCTTCGCCCGGGCGGTCCACCGCCTGAGCCCCCGCGCCGACGGACCCTTCGTGGCGGTCAACATGGCGGCGATCCCGGCTGACCTGTTCGAGAGCGAGATGTTCGGGCACGTCAGGGGTAGCTTCACGGGCGCCGTTGGCGACAGGAAAGGACTCTTCGAGCAGGCGCACCGGGGAACGATCTTTCTCGACGAGGTCGGTGAGCTGCGCCCCGAGCACCAGAGCAAGCTGCTTCGGGTCCTGCAGGACAAGAGCTTTCATCGGGTCGGGGCGACCCGTCCCACGACCGTCGACGTTCGCGTGGTCGCCGCCAGCAACCGGGATCTCGAGCGGGCCATCGCCGAAGGCTGGTTCCGCGAGGATCTCTACTTCCGGCTGAAGGGGCTCGTCTTGCGGCTGCCCCCGCTCCGCGAGCGGAGGCGGGACATTCCGCTCCTGGCCGCTCGCTTCGTTCAAGAGGCCGCCTCCGAGGTCGGGCGCCCGCGCCTGCCGCTGTCGGATGCCGCGCTCGCCGCGCTCGATCGGGGTGACTGGCCAGGCAACGCCCGCGAGCTGCAAAATTGCCTCCGCCAAGCCCTGGCCCTCGCGGACGGAGCCTCCATCGCGGTCGAAGACCTGCGGCTTCCGTCCCGCGAGCCCGGCAGAGACGACTCCGGCGGCGACGACACCGTTCTCGACGCTCTGCGCCAGCATGGCTTCGACATGCAGGCGACCGCGCGCGCGCTGGGATGGGACCGGAGCACGGTGACTCAGCGACTCAAGGGCCTCGGGTTTCGAGCGCTGGTGGAATCGGGCGGCGACCGGGCCAAGGCCGCCCGGGCGCTGGCCGGCGACCCGGCGCTCGGTCGTACGGTGGAGCTGAAACTGCGCGAGTACGCCGAGCACCTGGTGAGAGTCGTCGCGGGATTCAGCTCTCCCGATGACGCGATCGCCGCGTGCCGAAGACGTTTCAAGAACCTACCGGAGCGACACTTCCGATCTCTGGAGCTCCTCGTCCGCCAGGACTTCGACCGCCGCTCTCCCCCACCAAGACCTGACACCTCCGCGAGGCCTCGAGGCAAACCGCCGGGCTGATGCGGGGATGCGGGGATTCCCCGCGTCGCGCCGCTCGGCCCTCCATCGCTTCCGCTGGCCAAGTCTCTGAACTCGCTGCAATCCCGCGCTCCCCGCCTCTTCGTCTGGCGTGGCGTGAGCGTTGCTCTGGGATCTCGAGCGGGCGCCGGCCGCACAGGGCGGAAAACGGCGACCCGATCACCGAGACGTGAAGACGTCTCGAGCCAGAAAGGACAGGGCAATGGCCGACACGCAGCAGCGGACGAAAGAGCACGGTGGGGTGATGGAGCTGGTGATCCTCGTCGGGATTCTCCTGGCGGTGGCCGCCGGAGCAGTCGGGACGTATTGGGTTCGCACGCACGGGGTGGAGGCGGCGCCCGGGACGAGCGCCGTCACGGGGAAGCAGGCCGGGGAGCCGACACGCCCCCGCGCCGTGATCCCGGCGCCACCGGCCGGCGTCTTCCACGCCGACGTCTACTTCGACTTCAAGAGCACGCGTCTGCGTGCCGACGCCGCCCGCGTGCTCCAGGAGACGACGGGGTTCATGGATCTGACCAACGCCTGGGTGGTGCTCGTCCAGGGCTATGCCGACCGCCAGGGACCGGCCGAGTACAACCGGGTCCTCGCTCAGCGGCGCGCGGAAGCGGTCAAGCAGTTTCTCATCGACCTCGGCGTCCCCCAGACCGCGATCAAGCTGGTGACGATGGGCCAGGAGGGTGCACTGTGCGACGAGCCTGGCAAGGAATGCCAGGAGCTCAATCGCCGCGTCCATCTCGAGTTCCGCAAACTGGCCGCCGCCGCCCCGGCACCGCCGACGGTGGCCGAGACGAACGCCGGCGGTCGGGCACAGGCCGACCTGACGTCAGCCGCAGGCGAGCGCTGATCACGTCGTCGATGAGTCGTGTTACGAGGCACATCGCGCTGTAGGTGAGCCTCATCTCCGCCCTGGCGGCGATGGCCGCCAGGGCGGAGAGCGCCGTGAGACAGCTCACGACCCGGTTCTGTCACCGGCCGTGATATAAAACGGTCGGGCAGCATCCTCGCTCCGGAGGAGACGAGACGGTGCTCAAGACGCTCGCCTGGGTGTACACCGCGGGGTTCGTGGGCATCTTCCTCATCACGCACACCCCAGGACTCACGGACGCCCGGGGCTACCTCTTCGGCTTGTTCAAGATCGATCCGATCGGCGACATCGTCCACTTGCTCTCGGGGATCGCCGG
>QHSR01000230.1:36103-43859 GCA_003221635.1 Candidatus Rokuibacteriota bacterium
AACCTGCCCCACGTCGTGCTCGCCGCGATCGCGCTCGTGTTTGGGTTCCGCAAGGGCCCGCCACTCCCGTAGTGCGGCGTAGGTCCCGACGCCGCGGTCGCGTCAGGACCCTTGTCGGAGTCGCGGCCGTGAGCGCGGCCGTTCTCGGCCTGATCGCCCTCGCCGCTCCCGCGCGGTTCATCGGCGCCAACTGCTTCAGTGTTCGAACCCAACCGACGCCACGCTCGGCGGACCTCCTGCGCGTCACCGCAGACGTGCAGGGCTACTTCCGCGGCGCGGCGTCGACCTACCTCACCCTGCCCGAGTGGTACATCGTCTACAGCACCGAGGAATACGCGTCGTTCGTCAGATCTCGCGCTCCCAGCCAGTTCCCCTACTTCGCCGCTCTCCGGCAGTACTGGCGTTACTACGAGCAGGTCTGCCGGGCGACCAGGCGTGTGTACCCGTTCGACGCCGGCGTCCATCTCATGCTCGGCGTCATCGGCCTGAGCTTCTCGATGGAGAACGCCGTCAAGGGTGGATACGAGAACACGGTCGGCGTGGTCACGGAGGGAATCGCCTTCTATCACACCGACGAGGACGTCTTCGCGCGCACGACGGCGCACGAGTACGCGGAGTTCATGCACACGACCCCGTGGTACGAATTTCCGTTCGCGGGCAAGCTCACGGCCCTGTGGAGGGAGACGCCCCTCTGGGGGCCCGACGTCGTCCGGAAGTGGGAACGGCGATTCGCCCTGAGCGCCGAGTACGCGGTGAAGGCGGCGTACGGATCGATCATCCGGTGGAGCACCGGCGCCGGTTACAAGCCTGAGGACCTCGTCATCCACGCGTGGATCGACGACGCTCCCGAACGGATCTTCGCCGACGACAGGGTCCGGAAGGTCAAGGCGGTCGGCCCCCGGTCCTACATCGTCACGCTCCCTCGGTACGGGCCCTTCACGCGGGTGGTCACGGCGCTGGCGAAGCAGGGCGTGCGGTTTCGCGACTTCGCCGGGAACGACGAGATACTGCTGACGGCAATCGCGCCTCGCGGCTGGGACTATAGTCTCGCGACCGGGAGGCTATTGTTCAGCGAGGCGATTCTGACGAATCCCGCCGGGATGCGGATCGCCGTGAGAGCGCCGGTACGCTCGTTGCACGCGATCCTGGCCGAGCTGCCGGGCCGCGGCGTGACCATCGAGCATCTCTACGACTACTGAGGCCAGGCGACGCTCACGATGCGGCGCCGATGCGCCTCAAGTGGCTGGCCGTCACCGAACGAGGGCCCAGGCGGAGTCGGCGAGCGGGCGCGCGCGCCGGCCACGCTCCTGCGCGTTCGGGTCGTTCGCGGTGCCGGCGACCACGCGCCCCATGATGCCCTGCGCGATGGCCGCCAGCCGGAACATGGCGAACGCGAGGCAAAACTCCCAGTCGGCGATCGCGGCGCGTCCGGCGCGCGCGCAGTAGGCGGCGACGTACTCCTGCTCCGGCGGGATGCCGAGCTCCGCCAGGTTCTTGTCCGCCAGCCCCTCCCACTCGCGCGTGAACCGGTACGGCAGGCAATAGTATGCGAGGTCGGCGAGCGGGTGGCCGAGCGTCGACAGCTCCCAGTCGAGCACGGCGACGACGCGCGGCTCGGTCGGATGAATGACGACGTTCCCGAGCCTGAAGTCGCCGTGGACGAGCGCCGTCTCGTCGCCCGGCGGGATGTGCGCGGGCAGCCACGGGATGAGACGCTCCATCGACTCGATCTTCTCCGTCTCCGAGGCGCGGTACTGCTGCGTCCAGCGATGGATCTGGCGCGCGAAGTAGTTGCCGGGTCGCCCGAAGTCCGCGAGACCGAGCGCCTGCCAGTCCGACGTGTGCAGCCGCGCGAGGACGTCGATGAGCGAATCGTAGATGAGGCGCCGCTCGCGGAGCGACACGTCCGGGATCGCCGGGTCGGTGAAGATGCGCCCGTGCACGCAGTCCATGACGTAGAACGCGGTGCCGATGATCGTGTCGTCCTCACAGAGCGCGAACGTGCGCGGCACCGGAAAGCCCGTCGTGCCGAGCGCGGTGATGACCCGATACTCCCGGTCGACCGCGTGCGCGGACGGCAGCAGCTTGCCCGGCGGCTTGCGGCGCAGCACGTACTCCCGGCCGCCGGCGGCGACATGATAGGTCGGGTTGGACTGGCCGCCCCGGAACTGGCGCACCTCGAGCGAGCCGCTGAAGCCCTCGACGTGCTCGCGCATGTAGCGCTCCAGCGCGGCCGCGTCGAATCGGTGGGCTTCGCGGACCTCGGCGGTCTGCGAGATCATCTCCCTCGGTCTCCTCCCGTGCGCGCGCCAGTATAATCCCACTCGCGGGTTTTCCACCGCGGGAGGGCAGCCCACGATGCGCGCGCGACCAACCGTCTCATGATCCGCGAGGTGCCGGGCCGCAGGCCGCGCATCGATCCCGCCGCGTACGTCGACCCGCAGGCGGCCGTGATCGGCGACGTGACGATCGCGGCCGGCGCGTCCGTCTGGCCCTTCGCCGTGTTGCGGGGCGACCAGGACAACTACGTGACCCTCGGACGGAACTCGAACGTCCAGGACAGTTCGGTGCTGCACGTGACGCTGCAGTTCCCGTGCATCGTCGGCGACAACGTCACGATCGGCCACCGCGCGGTCGTCCACGCCTGCCAGGTCATGAACAACGTGCGCATCGGCATCGGCGCCGTCGTCCTCGATGGCGCGGTGATCGAGGAAGGGGCGCAGGTCGGTGCGGGCGCGCTGGTGCCGCCCGGGAAGGTCGTGCCCGCCGGCTGGCTCGTCATGGGTGTGCCGGCCAAGCCCGTGCGGAAGATGGACCCCGCCGAGCTGGAAGACATCCTGAAAAACGCCCGCGACTACATCCAACTCTGGCACCGCGACTACAGGAGCTGACCCGCCTTCCGCCTCCTCCTCCAAACCATTGAAAGTCGCCAAGGGCGGAGCCTGTGCGCCCGGCGGGTGCGGTGGGGTAGGGGTCCTCCGGACCCGTTCCCGAGATGCGGCGACGAGAGTCGCGCACCCGGATGGAGCCCAGCCACCGCGGGGCAACGCACGCGCGCCGCGTGGTCCGGGGACCCCTACCCCACCGCACCCGCCGGGCGCACAGGCTCCAAGCTAGTGACCGTTACCGCGGACAGCTTCGCTCAGCGCGGTGGCGAGGTTGTGCCGAACGCTCCGGAGACGGGGATGCACGCCGAGAGCGCGCCGGAACACCGCCGCCGCCTCGCGGGGGCGGCCGAGCGCCATGTAGCAGAGCCCCTGCCCCGACAGCGCGCCGAAGTGGTGCGGCTTCCGCTTGAGCGTCTCCTCGCAGTCATCGATCGAGCCTTCGTAGTTCTCGGCCACGTAGCGGACCGTCGCGCGCTTGTTCCAGCCCTCCGCGAACTCGGGCGCCTGCGCGATCACGCGCGCGAAGATCGCCTCGGCGCCCGCGAGATCCCGGCGCTCCATCACGGCCATTCCTTCGTGCAGGAGCGTGTCCACCTCGCGGTCGCCGGAGCGGTGCCATATCTCCCACAGCGCCGCCTCGGCCCGCGCCGCCGCTGCGTCATCGGGCCCCACCAGCGCTCTCAGCCCTTCGTCTTCGGTCATCGTGCCCCAAGCTTGCGTCGAGTCGGCGCCAAGAGCAAGATGGGCGCCTGACATGGATCGGCGATTCGCCGGCAAGGTCGTGGTCATCACCGGCGGCGCTGGTGGTATCGGCCGCGCCGCGGCCGTGCGTTTCGCGTCTGAGGGCGCTCGCGTCGTCCTCGTCGACCTCGCCGGAGCAGCGCTCCCCCGGACCGTGGCCACAGTCGAGACGGCGGGCGGCGAGGTGCTCGCCGTCGAAGCCGACGTGACCAGGCTCGCCGACGTCGAGCGCTACGCCGATGCCGCCGTGAAGCGCTTCGGAGGGATCGACGTCTTCTTCAACAACGCCGGGATCCTCGGCGCGCTGAAGCCGCTCGTCGACTATCCGGAGGAAACGTTCGACCGCGTGATCGCCGTGAACCTGAAAGCCGTATGGCTCGGCATGAAGGTGGTGGCGCCGCTGATGCGCGCGCGCGGCGGAGGCGCCATCGTCAACACCGCGTCGATCGCGGGGCTTCGCGGCTCGCCGAACATCATCGCCTACACGGCGAGCAAGCACGCCGTCGTCGGGATGACGCGCGCCGCGTCACTCGAGCTGGCGCGCCACGGCATCCGCGTCAACGCCGTGTGCCCGGCGCCGATCGAGACGCCGATGGCCGAGCAGCTCGAGACCGAGGTCAAGCGCGCAAAGCTCACCGCCACCATCCCGATGCGCCGCTACGGTGCTCCCGAAGAGGTCGCCGCGCTCGTCGTGTTCCTGGCGAGCTCCGACGCGACGTACATCACCGGCGCGCTCTACACGGTCGACGGCGGCGCAATGGCGTGATCGTCGCCGTCACCGGCTCGAGCGGCCTGCTCGGCTCGGCGCTGGTCTCGTCTCTCGAGGCGGGTGGCCACGGGGTCGTCCCGCTCGTACGGCGCGAGCCCCGGGCGGGCGAGGATGTGCTTCGCTGGGACCCAGCGTCCGGAGCGATCAGTCCTCCTGGACCGGCGATCGGCGACGCCGTCGTTCACCTCGCCGGTGAGAGCATCGCGGGCGGCCGGTGGACCTTGGCGAAGAAGCAGCGCATTCGCGAGAGCCGCGTGGGCGCCACACGCCGCCTGATCGAGACGCTCACCCGCCTGGCGAAGCCACCGGCCGTTCTCGTCTGCGCCTCCGCGATCGGCTACTACGGCAGTCGCGGCGGCGAGGTCCTGAGCGAGGAGAGCGGGCCGGGCGTGGGATTCCTCGCCGACGTCGGCCGCGAGTGGGAAGCGGCCAGCGCGGCGGCGATCCTGCGCGGCATTCGCGTTGTCACGCTCAGGCTCGGCATCGTGCTGAGCCCCGCAGGCGGGGCGCTCGCCAAGATGCTGATGCCGTTCCGGCTGGGCCTGGGCGGCGTCATCGGCGGCGGCGCCCAGTGGATGAGCTGGATCGCCCTCGACGACGCGATCGGCGCGCTCCGCCACGCGCTCGCGACCGATGCCCTGCGCGGACCGGTCAACGCGGTCGCGCCCACGCCCGTGACCAATGCCGAGTTCACACGGACGCTCGGGCGCGTGCTGGGACGCCCGACATTCGTGCCGATGCCCGCGTTCGCCGCGCGCCTCGCCCTCGGCGAGATGGCCGACGAGCTACTGCTCTCGAGCCAGCGAGTGATGCCGGTGCGGCTCCAGGCGACCGGCTTTACATTCCGCTATCCGACCCTTGAGGTCGCGCTTCGACACCAGCTCGGCCGCTGACCGGTCCCACGCCTGCCGCCTTGAGGACCGGCGCTCCAACCCGGAGGTGCGTCAGGAGCGCGGCAGCCGCGGCGTCTCGGCGCAGGCGCGCTCGATTTCGTCCACCGTCTTCGGGGTGCCCGCGGTGAGCACGTCACAGCCGTCCGGCGTGATCAGCACGTCGTCCTCGATACGGATGCCGATCCCGCGCAGCTCCTTCGGCACGGGGTGGACGATCGTTCCGACTTTCGCCTTCTCCTCGTCCTCCATCTTCTTGGCGGCCGCGGCGCCGAAGCGGAGGCGGCGCTCCCACATCTCGTCCTCGCTGTATTCCCGCAGGTGGTACGTGACCGTCTCCCGGTCGGGGTCGAAGTAGAGCCCCGGCTCCACGGTCAGGACCATGCCGGGCTCGAGCACGCGGGACTTGCGGTCGATCTTGTAGTCGCCGACGTCGTGCACGTCCATGCCGAGCCAGTGACCGGTGCCGTGCATGTAGAACTCGCGGTAGTGGTGCATCGCGAGCGATTCCGCGACCCCCCGCGGCAGCGCGCCGAGCGCGACGAGCCCCTCGACCAGGACGCGCCGCGCCGCCTCGTGGATCGCCTCGTAGCGGTTGCCGGGCCGCGCGGCGGCGATCCCCGCCAGCTGCGCGCGCAGGACAATCTCGTAGACCGCGCGCTGGGCGGCCGTGAACCGGCCGTTGACCGGGAACGTCCGCGTGATGTCCGCGGAGTGGTAGCCCCACTCGCACCCGGCGTCGATCAGCAGTAGGTCGCCGTCCTCCATGCGGCGGTTGTTCTCGTTGTAGTGGAGGATGCACGCATTGGGGCCCGAGGCGACGATCGACGGGTAGCCGTTGCGCGGTGAGCCGTTGACGCGGAAGACGTATTCGAGCGCCGCCTGCACCTGGTACTCGTGGAGGCCCGGCCGCGCATAGCGCATCGCCTCGGTGTGCGCGTCGCGGCTGATCTCGCAGGCCCGGCGGTGGCGCAGGAGCTCGGCCGGTGAGCGGCGCAGACGTAGCTCGTGGAGGAGCGGCCCGGGGTCCTCGATCCGCACGGGGGCGGCGTGGCCGCGGGCCCGCGCCGCCCGCAGGTCCGCGACCAGTCGCGTCACCCGGCCGTCGAACGCGCCGCTGCCCAGGCGATAGAAGACCACGGGGCGGTCGACCATGTACTCGCGGAGCTTCTCGTCGAGCCGGTCGATCGTGTAGGCGGCGTCGGCGCCGTAGGTCGCGATGGCGCCCTCGACCCCGGCCCGCCGGCCGGTCCAGATCTCCGACTCGCGGTCGCGCGGACGGACGAAGAGGACGAACCGCTCCTTGGCGTCCGCCGGGTTGAAGACGGCGACGGCGTCGGGCTCGTCGAACCCGGTCAGGAAGAAGAAGTCGGAGGCCTGGCGGAACTCGTAGTTGACGTCCCCGTTGCGCCGGAGCTCCCGGGCGCCGGGGACGATCGCCAGCGCGTCGCCGATCGCCGCCGCGAAGCGCTGCCGCCTCTCGACGAAGGGGGCTGGATCGAATGGGCTCATCGGGGCAATAATACAACGGCGAAAGGGGAGCGTCCCATGCACGTCGGAATGGCGGCTGTCTTCCAGAACCCCGGCAAGGCGCAAACGGACCGTGAGGTCTACCGCAATGAGCTGAGGCTCGCCGACCTCGCCGAGCCGCTCGGCTTCGAGTCGATCTGGGGCGTCGAGCACCACTTCACCGACTACACGATGTGCCCGGACGTGCTCCAGTTCCTGACGTACATGGCCGGGCGCACCGAGCGCGCCCGGCTCGGCTCGATGGTGGTGGTGCTGCCGTGGCACGACCCGATGCGGGTCGCCGAGGAAGTGGCGATGCTCGACAACATCTCCGGCGGCCGGCTCATCCTGGGCCTCGGGCGCGGCGCCGGCAAGGTCGAGTTCGACGGTTTCCGCCTCTCGATGGACGAGTCGCGAGGGCGATTCGTCGAGTCCGCCGAGATGCTGTTGGGCGGGCTCGAGACCGGGTACTGCGAGTACAGCGGGCGCTTCATCAGCCAGCCGCGCGCGGCGATCCGGCCGGCGCCGTTCAAGTCGTTCCGCGGCCGCACGTACGCCGCCGCCGTCTCACCCGAGTCGCTGCCGGTCATGGCGAAGCTCGGCGTCGGGATTCTCATCATCCCGCAGAAGCCCTGGAAGGAAGTCGCCAAGGAGCTGGATGCGTACCGCTCGATCTACCGCGAGGTGAACGGCGCCGACGCGCCGCCGCCGGTCTCGGCCGGCTGGACGTTCTGTGACGAGAGCGCCGAGCGCGCCGCGCAGATGGCGCGACGCTACATCGGCGGTTACTACCAGACCGTCCTCGACCACTACCAGTTCCAGGGCGATCATCTCGCCAGGACCAAGGGCTACGAGTACTACGGCAAGATGGCGGAGAAGATCGCGCAGTACGGGACCGACACCGTGATCGACTACTTCATGAACCTCCAGGTCTGGGGGACGCCGGCGCAGTGCTACGA
>QHSR01000230.1:43895-73440 GCA_003221635.1 Candidatus Rokuibacteriota bacterium
CCTCCAGAAGCTCGGCGCCGACGCGCCGGCCTCCGGCCGCGCCGCGGCGGCGTTGCGCGCGGGAGCGCCGGTGGACGTGGGGCTTCTCGGCTCGTGACCACGCCGCTCACCGTCTATCTCCCCTTCAACCGCGATTGCCTGCGCGGCGCCTTCGTTCCGGCCAAGCGCGGCATGAAGCCGCCGAACGAGCGCGGCAACTGGCTCATCGTCCAGGACCAGAACCTGATCGTCGTCCGGGAGGGCGAGAGCTTCCGGCTGCCCACGGGCGAGCGCCCGGCGAAGCTCGACGGCATGCTCGGCGAGCCGCTCTGGCTGGGGACGCTCGGCGCCACCGAGTGCTGGGTCGCGGCGCTGCCGCGGGACGCCGCCGTGCCGGAGGAGTTCCAGGGGGAAACGCTCGTGCCGATGCAGGGCACGCGCCTGCCCGACGACCTCCTCTCGCTCGGCGGCATGGCCATGCAGGCCCTCTGGTGGGAGTCGACGAGCGGCTTCTGTCCCCGCTGCGGCGACGGCACCGAGCGCCTCCCCGGGGAATGGGGCAAGCGCTGCCCGCGCTGCAGGTACGAGCACTATCCCCACCTGCACCCGGCGGTCATCGTCGTCGTGCGCGACGGCGACCGCGTGCTGCTCGCGCGCAAGGCCATGTGGGCGCCCAACCGCTACGCGCTCGTCGCCGGCTTCGTCGACAACGGCGAGTCGCTCGAGGGCGCGGTCGCGCGAGAGGTGAAGGAAGAGGTCGGCGTGGAGGTGAAGGACATCACCTACGTCGGGAGCCAGAACTGGCCCTTCCCGAGCCAGCTCATGGTCGGCTTCGTCGCCACCTACGCGGGGGGCGAGATCCGGGTCGATCCGGAGGAGCTGGAGGACGCCCGCTGGTTCCCCTGCGCGAGCCTGCCCGGGCTCCCGTCGCGCCACAGCATCTCACGCTTCCTCATCGACAACTTCGGCCGCTGACCGGCCCCGGATAGAGGAGGCGCCGTGATCACGTGCCACCTTCGCGACGTCATCGATCCCTACCGGCTCGCGGAGTTCGAGACGTACAGCCGTATGATCATGCCCCTGGCCGCCAAGTACGGCGGCACGCACCACGGCACCTTTCTTCCGCACGAGGGCCCGAACAACATCGCGGTGCAGCTGTTCAGCTTTCCGTCGCTCGCCGAGTACGAGCGCTACCGCACCGCCGTCAAGCAAGACGAGGTCGCGCTGGCGGCATGGCGCTTTGCGGAGGAAACGCGATGCGTGGTGAGCTTCGAGCGCAGCTTCATGCGTCCCATGTTCGAGTGACGGGCGTTCGTTTGAGGAAGGAGGCGCCCATGTCAGACAGGGTGAGGATCAATCTCGCGAATCCGGCGGAGTTACTCGAGCTTCCGGGTATCGGACCCGAACAGGTCCGGGCCATTCTCAAGTTTCGGGCCGAGCACGGGCCCATCCAGGATGCGAACCAGCTCGCGAAAGTCCTGGGCGGATGGCCCGGCGCCGAGGCGATGTGGGAGCGCGTGGAGTTCGATCCCGCGGAAACCACCTCGCCCGAAGCGCCAGGCGCCTAATAGGCGCGACTCTCCTCGGGGGTGGTCCTGGCTAAGCCAGCGCGACAGACGTCAAATCATCGTACCGCCACGGGTAACGGTGGCGTCTTCAAGGAGGCCGGTCATGGTGATCCGCATTACGTGGGGCAAGCTTCGGGCCGGTGCTTGGGGCCAGTTCGAGCGTACCTATCGGGAGAACGTCCTCACCAAGGGCAAGAACCTCAAAGGGCTGCGCGGCCGCTGGCTGGCCCAGGACGCGGCCGACAAGGACACGGGCTTCGCGGTGAGCCTGTGGGACAACCTCGCGGACATGCAGGCCTACGAGCAGGGAGCGCTCTACCGGGAGATCATGGCGCCGCTCCAGCCGTTCTTCGTGGGTGAATACAAGACCTATCGCTGCGACGTGAAGTACACCGACGTCGGCGCGTAGGCGCCGCGGCCGGGCCGCGGCCGACGGCGCCCGGATCGGAGCGGATCAGGCCCCGGCGGGGACGGGGAGCACGGCGCCGCACGTCTGACAGGTTCGCAGCGCCGCGCTCCCGTTGAACCGCTGGATGACGTCGCGGAGCTCCACCTCGATGTTCGCGACCGAGAACGTCGCCTCGTGGAGCTTGCCGCCGCAGCCCTCGCAGAACCACGCGAGCCGGTCGAGCTCGTCGGGCCGGCGCTTGCGCTCGATGACGAGCCCCCAGGTGTCCGGTGGGCGGATCGGGCAGTGCGGCGTGCCCGCGCGGCAGAGCATGACTTCACCCTCACGCACCCGGATGTCGAGCGGCTTGCCATCGGCGTCGATGCACCGCACCGTGATGTCGCCCTCGAGCTGATAGAAGATCTCGTCGCCCGGATCGATGTGGAAGTCGTTCCGCGCGTTCGGCCCCCGCACGATCTGGTAGATGAACTCGCTCTCCGGAAACACTTCCTTGTTCGCCACCGGCCCGCCGAACAGCCCCTTGTTCTCCTCGATCCATCGCATGAGATGAACCGGCGAAATATTCCCCATCAACCCCTCCCCCCCAACCATCAACCCTTCCCCCCAAAACGCCCGCCATCCTACGCCGCCGCGTCGTCATCGTCTACACGGGTCGCCGCCGGCCGGGGGTCGGGTTGACGGGCGGGGTCAGCGCGACCCGTTCCCTTCGAGCGACGACGGACCCAATGCGCATGGTGGAGCCCAGCCGCGAAGGGTCGGCGGGCGCGTGCCGCGTGGTCGCGCGACCCCGCCCGTTAACCCGACCCCCGACCGGCGCCGCCCGCGTAGGCCGTGACGCTCACCGCTGGACCTCGGCGACCCAAGCCGTCGTCCGCCCCCCGACGGTGAGATAGCGAATACGCTCGCCGCGCACGGTCACCGGACTGCGGGCGCGCTTGCTCCAGCGCCGGTGAAAGAGCCATTGCGTCGGGAACCGGTCGCTGTCGGCGCCGACGCGAACGGCCGTCGTCACGACCGCGCGCAGCCGGGCGCGGAGCCGTCCGACTTCCGCCACCGTGAGGGTGTGCGCGCGCCGGCGGGGGTCGATACGGGCCTGGTACAGCACCTCGTCGGCGATCCAGTTCCCGACGCCCGCCGAGAAGGACTGATCGAGCAGCACGGCCTTCACCGGCGCCGCCCGCTCGCCGAAGAGCATGCCGAGCTGGCGGACCGGCGGCAGGTCGCGGAGGGCGTCGAAGCCGAGCAGGCTGATCGGCGGCTCGGCCGCCGGATCGTGGCGCAGGCGCATACGGCCGAGTCGCCGCGCGTCGCGAAACGCGACCTCGCCGCCGTCGTCGAGCACCAGCTGCAGCTTGAGAAAGCGCGGCGGCCAGCGACCCTCATGCGCCCGGCGGCCCTCCGTCACGAGCCGGCCGCGGCGGCGGCCCCGGACCTCGATCCCGCCGGCCATCCCGAAGTGAAAGCACGGCCAGGGCCGGCGGTCGAGCTCGAGCCAGAGGTGCTTGCCGTGGCGGCGCGCCGCGACCACTCGGCGACCGAGTAGGGCACGCCGTACGCGCGCCGGGCTCACGCCCTGGAACACGATGGGGTCGTGCGCGCAGCGGACGGCGACGATTCGCCGCCCGACCGCGGCGCGGGCGAGCAAGCGGCGGGCGGCTTCGACCTCGGGAAGCTCGGGCATCGAGCGGTAGTGTACGATGAGACCCCTGCAAAGGGGCCCGGGGCGGCCGACCGGTGCAACGTGATACCCTGCGACCCTAACCCGAACAGTGAGGACCCGGCGATGGCGCGGATGACCGGTGGTGAAGCAATCGTGAAAGCTCTCGCCCGGGAAGGCGTCCAGGTGGCGTTCGGCCTCCCCGGAGTCCAGCTCTACGGCATCGTCACAGCGTTCCGCGACGAGCCGCTGCGCTTCATCACCGTGCGTCACGAGGGCTCGTCGAGCTATATGGCCGACGGCTACGCCCGGGCCGGCGGGGGCATCGGCGTCGCGGTGGCGGTCCCCGGTCCCGGCCTGCTCAACGCGTCCGCCGGCCTCAACACCGCCTACTCCGCCTCCTCGCCCGTGCTGATGATCTCGGGACAGATTCCGCGCAACCAGATCGGCAAGAAGATCGGCGTGCTCCACGAGCTGGACAATCAGCTCGACGCGCTCGCCGGCACCACCAAGTGGCGCCGGAGCATCCTCGAGGTCGCCGACACGCCGCGGATCGTCCACGAGGCCTTCGGCCAGCTGCGCAGCGGGCGGCCGCGGCCGGTCGCCATCGACATGCCGTGGGACACGATGGAAGAAGAGGTCGACGTAACCCTGCCGGCGGTCGGCCCGCACCCGGCGCGCGCCGCGGCGACCACGGCCGACATCGATCGCGCGGCCGAGGCGCTGCTGCGCGCGCAGCGGGTCGCGGTCTACGCGGGCGGCGGCGTCCATCTCTCGGGCGCTCACGCGGCGCTCGCCGCCGTGGCCGAGCACCTGCAGGCCGGTGTCGTCGAGACCGCCGAGGGCAAAGGCGCGATCAGCGACGCCAGCGACCTCTCGCTGGGCGCCGGCCTCTTCCCGAAGAGTCCACTGCGCCGCTACCTCGACGGGGCCGACGTCGTCCTCGTCGTCGGCAGCCGGTGCGCGATCGCGATGTTCCAGCCCGAGCAGCAGGTGATCCAGATCGACGCCGACGCCGACGAGATCGGCCGCAATCACAAGAAGACCACCGGGCTCGTCGGCGACGCGAAGGCCACGCTGCGCGAGCAGATCCGCGCCAAGGTCGCCGGGCTCATGACGCAGGAGCCGAACACCTCGATCCTCCGCTCGCTCCGCCAGGGCATTCCCGAGGAGGCGATCGTCGTGGCCGGCATGACGCAGATCGGCTATTTCTCCCGGCCCTTCTTTCCCGTCTACCGCCCGCGGACCTACATCACGTCGTCCTACTCCGGCAATCTCGGCTTCGAGTACCCGACCGCGATCGGCGCCAAGGTCGCCTGCCCCAACCGCCCGGTGGTCATGATCGCGGGCGACGGCGGCTTCCTCTACTACGCCCAGGAGATGGCGACGGCCGTCCAGCAGCAGATCAACGTGGTCGCGGTCGTCTTCAACGACAACGCGTACGGCAACGTCGCGCGCGACCTCGACGAGCACTGGGGCGGGAAGTTCGGGGCGGAGCTCCACAACCCGGACTTCGTCCGCCTCGCCGAGGCGTATGGCGCCGTGGGCCGGCGCGCGAAGGATCCCACCGAGGTGGGCAAGCTCATCGCCGACGCGATCCAGATGGACCGGCCCGTGCTGATCGAGGTCCCGGTGGGGCGCATGGCGCGACCGGTGTTCTTCTCGCCGCTCAAGACGCTGCCGCGCTATCAGCACTGACCCGGATGCGCGCCGCGCCGGCCGAGGCGCGGCCATGAACGAAGGAGAGCCCGATGGAATTCGAATACTCGAAGAAGACCAAGATGTACATGGAGCAGCTCACCGACTTCATGACCAAGTACATCTACCCCAGCGAGCACGTCTTCCACGACCAGCTCAACGCCGGGCCCACCCGATGGCAGATCCCGCCGATCATGGAAGAGTTGAAGGCAACCGCGCGCGAGCGGGGGCTCTGGAACCTCTTCCTGCCGGAGAGCGAGCGAGGCGCCGGGCTCACGAATCTCGAGTACGCGCCGCTCTGCGAGATCATGGGCCGGTCGCCCATCGCACCCGAGACCTTCAACTGCTCGGCGCCCGACACCGGCAACATGGAGACCATCGAGCGTTACGGCACGGAAGAGCAGAAGAAGCAGTGGCTCGCGCCCCTGCTCGAAGGCAAGATCCGCTCCGCGTTCGCGATGACCGAGCCGAAGGTGGCCTCGTCGGATGCGACCAACATCGAGTCGTCGATCGCCCGTGACGGCGACCACTACGTCATCAACGGCCACAAGTGGTGGACCTCGGGCATCGGCGATCCGCGCTGCAAGATCCTCATCTTCATGGGCAAGACCGACGCGAAGAACCCCGATCGCTACAAGCAGCAGTCGATGATCCTGGTGCCGCGCGACACGCCGGGCATCAAGGTCCTCCGCATGCTGACCGTGTTCGGCTACGACGACGCGCCCCACGGCCACGGCGAGGTCGTCTTCGAGAACGTCCGCGTGCCGGCCTCGAACATGCTGCTCGGCGAAGGGCGCGGCTTCGAGATCGCCCAGGGCCGCCTGGGCCCCGGCCGCATCCATCACTGCATGCGCCAGATCGGCGTCGCCGAGCGGGCGCTCGAGCTCATGTGCAAGCGCTCGCAGAACCGCGTGGCGTTCGGCAAGCGCCTCGCCGAGAACGACATCACGCTCGAGCGCATCGCGCAGTCGCGCATCGAGATCGACCAGGCGCGGCTCCTGGTCCTGCATGCGGCCTCCATGATGGACACCGTCGGCAACAAGGCCGCCAAGCAGGCGATCGCCGAGATCAAGGTGGCGGTGCCCAACATGACGCTGCAGGTCGTCGAGCGCGCCATGCAGCTCCACGGCGGCGGCGGGGTGAGCCAGGAGTTCCCGCTGGCGTCCATGTGGGCCCACTCGCGCACGCTGCGCTTCGCCGACGGGCCCGACGAGGTGCACCGGCGACAGATCGGCCGGCTCGAGCTTCGCAAGCACGGTTGAGCGCAGCGTCGCGTCGAATCACCGGGCGGCGACAACGGCTCCAGACGCGGGTCCCGTCCGGCTCACGGAGACGCGCTACATCTTCCAGTCCTGATACCAGGTCGAATCGGCGCCCACGCCCTCGCGCGCGACCTTCACGTCGATCACGTACGGCGTGTTCTCCCGGGTCGTCCGCTCGACACCGCGCCGGAGCGCCGGCTCGAGCTCTTTCAGCGTCTTGACGGTCTCGCCCTCCACGCCCTGGGAGCGGGCCAGCGCGGCGTAGTCGATCGCCGGGGCGTCGAGGTAGAGCCCGGGGTATTTGCCGGTGTGCACCATCTTGCTGTCCGGGACCTCGCGCGCCCAGTTCGTCCGCACGACCTGATAGGTCTCGTTGTTCGAGATCACGGTGAGGATCGCGGTGTTGTACCGGGCCATCGTCCAGAAGCCCGCCGCGCTGTACGTCAAGGCGCCGTCGCCGAGGTGAAGCACGACCGGCCGCTCGCGGCCGACGGCGATCTTGGCACCGATGGCGGCGCCCACGCCGAATCCGAGCGAGCCGCCGCCGCTACGGGTCCAGCCCATCGCATCATGCCCGAACGGCAGGAGCGTCGTCCGCGCCGTCGAGCTCTCCTGGACCATGACGGTGTTCCGCGGCAGCAGCTGCGCCAGGTGCGCCTCGAGCACGCTCGGATGCACGATCGTGTCGTGCTCGTGCTCGCGAACCAGGTCTTCTTCTCGCGAGATCAGGAGCTTCCCGTACGTTCGCACCTGGCCGCGCCGCCGGGCCCAGGCCGAGACCTTGTCGGAAGGATGCAAGCGCGTCAGGGCCGCCGTGATGCTGCGCAGCGTCTCGGGCAGCTCGCACTGCGCGGCGATGTCGAGCGGATAGTGGCGGCCCATGAGCAGCGGGTTGGGCCCGATCTGGATCACGAACGGCTCGGCGACGCTGCCGTGCACGCCCTGGCAGCCGACGAGGAAGACCAGGTCCGGCTTCAAGCCGGTGACCTTCTCGAACTCCTTGGAGACCGGATACATGCCGCAATAGAGCGGATGCCGCGTCGGGAAGTTCGCAAAGATCTGCCGGGTGCTGAAGGCCGGCGCCTCGAGCGTCTCGGCCAGACGCACGGCGTCGGCCGACGCGCCCTCGCGCCACACGTCGTCACCGAAGATCAGCACCGGGCACTGCGCCTCGCCGAGCTTCCGGGCAATCGCCTCGATGGTCTTCGCGCGCGCCGGCCCGGGGCGCTCGATCTGATACCCCGCGGCTTCCCCGATCTGCGCTTCCAGCCCCTCGCGGAGGAGGAGCTCGGCGCTGATGGAGAGGTAGACCGGGCCGGTCGGCGGCGTGGTGGCTTCGCGGAGCGCGCGAGTCGTCGCGACGGTGATGGCCGCCGGGTTCGCCGCCACCTGATAGGCGGCGCGCGCGTCCTTGGTGATCGGGCGCATCGATTCGGCCTGGGTCAAGCCAGGGAACGGGGCGAGACCGCGGAAGTCCTGAATCTCGGACGCCCAGTCGCCGGCGATGACCAGCAGCGACGAGCCGGCGATCTGGGCGTTGAAGAGCTGTCCGGCCAGCTGGTACGACCCGCCCATCACGTGCGCGATGACGACGCCGACCTTGCCGCTGATCCGGTGGTAGCCGTCGGCCATCGCCGCCACGAGCCCCTCGTGCTTGCCGACGATGAGCTTCTGGTCTTGGTCCTCCGAGAGCGCCGCGAAGATCCCGGTCTCCGCGGAGCCCGGATTCGTGAAGAGATAGTCGACCCCCGCGTCCTTCAGGGTCTGGATCAGCAACATCCCGCCGGTGCCGGTCACGGTCTTGCGCATCGTCTCCCTCTCTATCGGATCAGCGAGCGGACGGTAGACACGCGCGCGTCGCCTCGAGCGCCTCACGCGCGACCTCGTCGGCCGGGCGCGCCCACGCCGCCGGGTTCGGCGCTTCATAGCTCATGAACCCGCGATATCCCTTGCGGTCCAGGAGCCCGAAGATCTCCTTGAAGGGGACGCTGCCCAGGCCGGGCGGCAGCCGGTCGAGCGCCTTGCCGGGCTCGAGCCCGGTGCGCGGAACGTCGCTGTACTGCACGTACGCGATCTCGGCGAGCGCCACATCGTCGATCGCGGACAGGGTGGCGCCGCTCCGCCCGAGGTGATACGTGTCGAGCAGAAGCCCGCAGCTCGGGTGCGAGGCCTTGCGCACGATTCCGCGCATGACGTCGAGGTTGTTGAGCTGCTCGGCCTGCGAGTTGAACTCGATCGCGAGCTTCACGCGGTGCGCGGCCGCGATGTCGCCGGCCGCACGGACATTCGCCGCGGCGCGGACCAGATCGCCCCGGCCCCGATCCGACGCGCTCATCACGGTCGAGCACCCGAGCTCGGCCGCCCAGCGGCAGGATTCGGCGAACGCCTGCAGCAGCCGCCGGCGCTCGTTGTCATCGGCGAACATCCAGCCCATCTCCACTCCGACGCACGCGACGCGGAGGCCGCTCGCCTTCACCAGCTTCAAGACCTCCGCGGCGGGCTGCCCCTTCTCGGCGGCGCGGGCGAAATCGACGCGGCGGAGCTCGACGCCATCCCAGCCCGCCGCCCGCGTGATGCGGAGGAGGTCCGCCAGCGGCGTCGAGTCGAGAGTCCAGGTGTGGAGCGCGAGCATCATCGTCATGGCTTGGTCGCCGGAGCGGCCGCCGAGGGCGTCGTGCCGGGTGCGGACGTGGCCGCCGGCGCCGGCTTGCTGCCCTCCGGTGGATTGGCCTTGGCGAACGCGACCGCCTCCTTCACTTCGGCCTCGGCCAGCTTGACCAGGTCGAGCGCTTTGACGCGATGCCCGCCGAAGTGGTGCTCCGCTCGCTCGAGATGCCGGTGCGCCTGCTCGAGGGCCCGGGCAGCGGCGTGGATCTGGTGCAGTCCCGCGCGCGTCGCCGTCGGGGGCTTCTTGTCCTGGGAGGACGCCAGCGTTCCGAGTCCGAGGACGAGGACGCACCCGATCGCCAGCACGACAGCGACGAAGACGCTCTGTTTCAGCATCCGCTCCTCCCTGGTCGAGACCGGCCTCAGCGGCCGTGAGGTCATTCGGCGGGATCTGGGACGACGCCGCGACCTGATCTGCTTACACCGCTGCCGTCAGCCCGCCGTCGAAGTTGATGGCGGTGCCGGTGATGTAGGCCGCCCGCTCCGAAGCCAGGAAGGCCACGAGGTCCGCGAACTCGCTCGCCTCGCCGAACCGCCCGAGCGGCAGCCGGCGCTTCTCCGCGATCTCGCGATAGTGCGCCTCGAGGTCGCCCTTCGCGCGGCGCTCGTGCTGGGCGCTCTTCACCAGGCCCAGACAGATCGTGTTGACGAGGATCTTGTCCGCCGCGTACTCGTTGGCGAGCGACTTGGTGAGGTTGATGCCCGCCGCGCGCGTCACGCTCGTCGGGAGCGAGCGTGCCAGCGGCGCCTTGCCGCCGACGGTCGTCACGTTGATGATGCGCCCGCCGCCCCGGCGCTTCATATGGGGGATGACGAGCCTACAGAGACGAATCGCGCCCATGACCTTGAGGTCGAAGTCGTACTGCCAGGTGGCCTCGTCCACTTGCTCGAAGCCGGAGGCGGATGAGGTGCCGGCGTTGTTCACGAGGATGTCGACGCCGCCGAACTGCGCCACCGTCGCGGCGACGAAGGCTTCGACCTCGGCGGCATGGGTCACGTCGGTCGCCATCGCGAGGATGTCAGCGCCGGTCGCGCGCCGGATGGCGTCCGTCGCGCGCTCGAGCACGTCCTTTCGCCGGGCACACACGGCGATCTTCGCGCCGGAGCGCGCAAACCGCTCGACACACGCGCGGCCGAGCCCCTCGCTGCCACCGGTGACGATGGCGACCTTGCCGTTGAGACCGAGCTCCAGAGCGTCCATGATCGCCTCCCGATCCGAGATTGCCCGAACATATCACTCCGCAGGCGGTTGGTATAGCCCGCCCGCGGCGGTCGCGCCCCTGCGGCACCAATAGTCCTTGCCGATTGCGGTCAACGGCAGCTTGAGCTTCAGCTCGGGTACGCTCCGGCCGACCCAGGCCGTGAACGTGTTGCTGTTCGGGCCCGGCCAGATCCGGTAAGCCGACGGATACGGATAGGACGCGACGGCGGATTCGACGCGGGCGATGATCGTGTCGACGCCGTCGCCCCGGAGATCGACGAGCCGCTCCGGGCGGTCGCCGAACCAGTAGTTGTCCGGACCGGCCCGATTCACGCGCACCGCCGGCGCGCCGCGATCCACGCCCCAGCCGATCACCTCGTAGCGCGTATAGGAGATCGCGTCGCGCGGCTTCACGGCGATCCACGTGTGGACCGCGAAGAGCCCGGGGTCGGGCGCCTGGCCCGATGGGCCGCGCTCCAGCTCCCAGAAATTCGTCCCTGCCCTCCGCAGCGTGGCGCAGCCGGCCACCGTGACCACGACCGTTGCGACCAGGACCGCGAGCGCAAGGCGACGCCTCACCCGCCGAGCTCCCTCCGGACGATCCGCGCGCCTTCGACGAGCGCCGCGAGCTTCTGCTTCGTTACCCAGCGCGGGGTCTCCCAGAAGCCGCAAAGCTCCTTTCGCTCGGCGTGCGGCGCGGCCGAGGGATGCTTCGATCCCAGAGCATCGTCATGCTCAGCTCGTGCTTGATCCGCAGCAGGAAACGCGCGAGGCTCAAGCCGCAGTGACCCTCTATTTCTTCGAGCGCAGCACCCGACGACGACTTCCTCCGGCCGGTCACCGTCGTGGCGCCCGGCGAGGCGACGGCGTGGAAACTCCTCGCGCCATCCTGAGCTAGGGCCCGCAGAGCCCTGAAACCCCTCCACGTCGCTCTCGCGCTGCTCGTGGCCGTCATCTGGGGCGTCGCCTTCGTCGCGACCAAGATCGGCCTCGAGAGCTTCTCGCCGCCGCAGCTGACCGCGTTGCGGTTCCTGATCGCGGCCGGCCCCGTGCTCGTCCTGGCGCGGCCGCCGCTCTCGTGGGCCATGCTGCTCGCGATCGGGGCGACGCTCTTCGCTGGCCAGTTCCTGTTCCAGTTCTTCGCCATCGCCCACGGCATGCCACCCGGCCTGGCGTCCCTGCTGGTCCAGACGCAGGCGCTCTTCACGATCCTCTTCGCGGCAGTGGCGCTGCGCGAAGCGCCGACCGGCCGGCAGCTGACGGGCGTGGCGGCGGCGTTCACAGGCCTCGGGCTCATCCTCCTCACGGTCGGCCACGATCTGAGCGTCGCTGGCTTCGGTCTGGGCATCGGCTCCGCCATCAGCTGGGCAGTCGGCAACGTCCTGTTCAAGCGCGTCGGCTCGGTGGAGATGGTCACCTTCGTGGCGTGGCTCAGCCTCGTACCTCCCCTGCCGGCGCTGGCGCTGTCGCTGGCGCTCGACGGCCCCGCCGCGCTCCCGCGAGCCTTCGCGAGCGCCTCGTGGCTCGGGCTCGCCGCCGTGCTCTACCTGGGCCTCGTCGCGACGGTCCTCGCCTACGCGATCTGGGGCAAGCTCCTGCGCCGGTACCCGGCGGCCACCGTCGCCCCCTTCGCCCTGCTGGTGCCGTTCGTCGGCGGCTATTCGTCATCGCTGGTCTTCGGCGAGCGATTCGGCGGCCTGCGACTGGCCGGCATGGCGCTCGTGCTGCTCGGCCTCGGCGTCATCGTGCTGCCGTGGCCTCGCGCATCGGTGCGTCACGGCGCGCGCACCGACGCGCTTGCCACCCCGATGGCCGTGTCACTCGCGTCCCGCGCCGACGCGCCGGGCGTCATCGACCTGATCGGGCGCGTATACGCGGAGTACGGCTTCGTCTACGATCCGCGCGTCGAGGTACCCGACCTCCTGCGCTTCGCGCAGCACTACGAGCCCCCCCGCGGGGCGTTCTTCGTCGTCCGTGACGGCCACCGGGTCGTGGGATCGGTCGGCGTCGAGCGCCTCGACGGCGGCGGGGCCGAGCTCCACCGCCTCTATCTCGACGCCACCCTGCGCGGCCACGGCACGGGCCGGGCGCTCGTCGACGCCGTCCTTGACTGGTGTCGCGCGCAGGAGATCTCGCGCCTGATCCTCTGGTCGGACACCCGCTTCGACCAGGCCCACCGCCTGTACACGCGCATGGGCTTCCAGCGTACCGGCGAGCGAACGCTGCCGGACGACCTCAACCAGACGCGCGAGTACGGCTTCGAGCGCCCCGTGTGAGCCGGCGCGTTCAGTACCCCTTGCGCTTGTCGATCAGCGCGACCAGCGGCTGGCCCGCGCGCATCCGGCGTAGGTTCTCGCAGAACGTGTCGATGACGCGGCCGGCGCGGCGCGGCGAGCCGCCGGCGGTGTGCGGCGTCACGATCGCGCGCGGATGGTTCCAGAGACGGTGGCCGGCCGGGAGCGGCTCCGGATCGGTGACGTCGAGCCCGGCGCCTCCGATCATCCCCTCGTCGAGCGCCTTGAGCAGGTCGTCCCCGTACACGATCGCGCCGCGGGTCACGTTGATCAGGTACCCGGTCTTCTTCATCTTCCGGAAGAGGTCGCGCGTGAAGAGGTGGTGGGTCGCCTTCGTGAGCGGCAGGCAGATCACCACGGCATCGGATGCGCCGAGCAGATCCCCGAGCCGATCGGGCTTCCAGATCGCCTCGACGCCGGGCTCCGGGGCCACGTCCTCGATATCGACCGCCAGCACGCGCATGCCGAAGCCGAGCGCGCGCCGCGCGACCTCTCGCCCGGTGCCGCCGAACCCGACGATGCCCATCGTCAGGTCGTAGAGCTCCAGCTGCAAGAGCCGGATCGGCTCGCGCAACGTGTAGTCCGGCTGGCGGATCGCGGTGTGCAGGCCGCGAGTGAGGCAGAGGAGCAGCGCGAACGCGTGCTCGGCCAGATGGATGCCGACCCCGCCCTTCTCGCTGGCCAGCGGGATGTCGCTCTCGACCAGCTCCTGGGTCAGGATCGAGTCCACGCCGGCGCCGATCGACTGGTAATAGCGCAGGCGCTTGTTCAGGGCGAAGATCTCGGGCGAGACCCGGCCGAAGAGCGCGTCGGCGTCCACGATCTCGCGACGCTGGCTGGCGGCGTCCTTCGCCTCGACGAAGGTCGAGCCCGGGCCGGCTGCCTCGAGGATGGCTGCGCGCTGCTCAGGGGTGACCGACGGCACGATCATCAATGGCGTGTAGAGGATCTTCATCATCGGCTCCGTTTCTTCGATCGAATGTTGGCCATCGCGCGTTGGTGCTCGTCGGACTCGAAGCACCCGACCAGGGCAGCGTTCATCTCCTCCCGAAACGTCTCGAAGTCGAGGTCGAAGGCGCGCGTGCTCAGTCGCTTGCTCGCCCTCACGCTCACGGGCGGAAGCGCCAGGAACCGGTCGATCGTCTCGTCGAGCGCCTTCGGAAAGTCCGCCGGCGGCACCGCGCGGTTCACGAGGCCGATACGCTCCCCCTCGCGCGCGGTGACCGGCTCGCCCAGCAGGATCAGCTCCTTCGCCCGAGCCAGACCGATCAGCCGCGGCAGGCGGTAGAGCGCCATCGACGGAATCAGGCACTCCTTGACGGCCGGCAGGCTGAGCAGCGCGTCTTCGACCGCCAGCCGGTAGTCGCACACGAGCGCCAGCTGCAGTCCGCCGCCGATGCAGTGCCCGTTGATCCCCGCGATGAAGAGCCTGTCCATTCGCTCGATCGCGGTCATCGCGTCTTCCCACCTGACGAGGTCGGAGAGCGTCAGCTCGCCGGCGGCGAGCGCCTTGAGGTCGACGCCGGTCTGAAACGCCCGGCCCGCGCCGGTCATGACGACCACGCGCACGTCACTCCGGGCGGCGATCGTCGCGACCGCGTCGCCGAGCTCCGCGGCGAAGCGCGCATTGCCCGCGTTCAACACGTGCTGACGGTCGAAGGTCATGCGGGCGATCGGGCCCCGCACGTCCAGGCGGATCGTCGCCTCATGGCCCATGGGGCATTGGTTGTACCATAAGAGCCCTCGTGACGTCCCTGACCGCTCTGCTCTGCCTGACCACCTTCTCCAATATCTTCTCGGGGGGCGCCTTTCCCGCGGTCCTCCCCGACATGGCGCGCAGCGCGGCCCTGGCCGACTGGCAGCTCGGTATCGTGGCCGGAGCCTTCGGGTTCTCCCGCATGGTCGCGGATATTCCCCTCGGCCTCTTCCTGACCCACAACTTGCGACGGGCGTTGTGGCTCGGGCCTCTCGTCCTGGCGATCGGCGCGCTCTGCCTCACGAGCGGCGGCGGGTTTCCCCTCCTCGTGGTCGGCCGGCTGTTGATGGGCCTGGGACAGGCCCTCAGCATGATGGGGGGACTGACGGCGATCCTGCGTTTCCAGTCCGGGAGAAGCCTCGCCTCCGCCCTCAACGCCTACGAGCTCTCGGCGATGATCGGCATGCTCGGCGGCGTCGTCGCGATCGGGGCGTTGCCGTCGAGCCTTCCGTGGAACACCGCGCTCCTGCTCACGTGCACGCCCCAGCTCATCGGCATCGTGATCATTCCCAAGCTGGTGGCCGCGCTGCCCGCGCAGGAGGGAGCGAGCGCGCCGCCCCTGTTCGCGCGGCAGGCCGCGGGCCCCGCGACGGCCAACCCGATTTCGCACGAGCCGCATCGGGCCACGGCCCTGTCGCTGGTGCCGCTCGTCTTCGCAGCCGGGGGGTTGATCGCGCTCGCGTACTCGACGATGGAGCAGTTCCTGGTTCCGCTGCGCGCCAGCCGCGAATTCGGGCTCGAGCGCACCGGGGTCGCGCGCCTGCTGATGGTCCAGCAGCTCTTCGACATCGCCGCGCTCGTGCCCATCGGCATTCTCGCCGACCGGCGGGGCGCCGTCCGCGTGCTCCCCGCGATCTTGCTGACGATGGCGATCGCGAATGCGCTCGTGGGCTTCGGCGCGCTCCCCGTCGTCGTCGTCGGGTGCGCGCTTTTCGGTCTCTCGATGGCGGGCTGGATGCTGCCGCTCAGCGTGCTGCGGCGGGAGACCGCGCCCGAGCACGTCGCGTGGCGGACCGGGCTCTACCGCGTCTGCGTGGACGGCGGCATATTCCTCGGCCCGTTCCTCTCCGGCGCGCTGGGCATGCATCTCGCCGGGTTCCTGCCCGCCCTCTGGACCGCCGCGCTGGCGCTCACCAGCGTGCTCCTCCTCGCGCGTGCCCTCCGCTCGGGTACCATGGCCATGCATGGCTGACACCGGGCTGATCTTCGCCTGCTTCGGCTGCTGCTGCGGCCACACCAACAACGGCGCCGCCCGCATCGCGCGGCCGGCGACGCGACGCGCGTTCGACGCGGCCGGGCTCCAGGGCCGGGTGCGCTTCGCCTTTTCCGAGTGCCTCGGCCCGTGCAGCGAGGCGAACGTGATCTTCGTCTATCTCCACAACCGGCCACTCTGGTTCAAGCGGGTCAACACGCTCGACCTGTTCGAACAGCTGCTCGCGTACGTCCGCACGGCGGTCGCTGCGCCCGGCGCGCCGCTGCCCGAGGCGCTGGCCGCGCGCTCGTTCTCGTGGACCGGCGGCGGCCTCGGCCCGGAGCCCGCCTGAGGAGAACGTCATGAACTACGCGGACTACCAGCACCTCACGTTCGAGCCGAAGCCGAACGGGGTGCTCCTCGTCACCATCAACCGCCCGGAGGTGCTGAACGCGGCGAACGCGCGCCTTCACTGGGAGTTCACCCAGGTCTGGCTCACGGTCGACGCCGACCCGAAGACCCGGGTGGTCCTCGTCACCGGCGCCGGTAAGGCGTTCTCGGCGGGCGGCGACCTGGCGCTGGTCGAGGACATGGCGGGCAATCCGGACGCGCTGACGCGCACGATGCGGGAAGCTTCCGACCTCGTCTACAACATGATCAACCTCGACAAGCCCGTGGTCTCGGCCATCAACGGCGTGGCCGTGGGCGCGGGGCTCGTCGTCGCGCTCATGGCCGACGTCAGCATCATCGCCGAGACCGCACGGTTCACCGACGGTCACACGCGCCTGGGTGTCGCCGCGGGCGACCACGCCGCGATCCTCTGGCCGCTCCTGTGCGGAATGGCGAAAGCCAAGTACTACTTGCTCACCGCCGACTTCATCGACGGTCGCGAGGCCGAGCGGATCGGGCTCGTGAGCATGTGTGTGCCGCCCGATCAGCTCATGGCGAAGGCGTTCGACGTCGCCAACCGGCTCGCCCAGGGCAGTCAGCTCTCGATCCGCTGGACCAAGCGCGCCCTCAATAACTGGCTGCGCCAGGCCGGCCCGATCTTCGATCAGTCGCTGGCGCTCGAGATGCTCTCCTTCACGCACGCCGACGTGCGCGAGGGCGTCAAAGCGCTCCGCGAGAAGCGCGCCCCCGCCTTCCCCTCGGCGAGGTAACGGAGACCGACGTCGTGGCCGCAAGCTCGCCGGAGCCGCGCGCCGGCCATCCCTATCACATGCACGACGCGATCTACGCTCAGCCCGGCGCGCTCCGGCTCGTCGCCCGCGGCCAGGGCGAGGCGATCGAGGCGGCGGCGGCGCGCCTGCGTGAAATGGATCGCGTGCTCCTCACCGGCGTCGGCACCTCGTGGCACGCGGCGCTCGTCGGCGAGCTCCTCCTCGCGCGCGTCGGCGGGCTCGGCCACCGCGCCCGCGCGTTCCACGCGTTCGAGCTCGCGCGCTACTGGCCCGCGCCCGAGGCGCGGACCGGGGTGATCGGCGTGAGTCACCGCGGAACCAACCGCGACACGCTCGCGGCGCTCGCCAGCGCCAGGGCGAGCGGCGGCACCGGCGTGGCGATCATGGGCAAGGGCACCGACGATGTCGCCACCGCCGACTGGACGCTCCGCACGGTGGACCAGGAGAGCTCGGGTGCCCACACCGTGAGCTACACCTCGGCGCTGACGCTCCTCGCAACGCTCGCCGCCGCGGTGGGCGGTCGCGACGACGCCCGCCGCCAGCTCCAGGAGATTCCCGACATGCTCGCCCTGCTGCTCGGCCAGGAGTCGTGGGAGGACCTCGCGGCGCGCTTCGCCGATCGGCGCGTCTACTGGTTCGTGGGCGGCGGGCCGAACACCGCGACGGCCTGGGAGGCCGCCCTGAAGATGTGCGAGGCCAGCCACGCGGCCGCGGTCGGATTCAACTGCGAGCAGTTCCTGCACGGCGCGTGGGCCGCGCTGGAGCGTGAGGATATGGTGGTCCTCGTGGCGCCGCCCGGGCCGTCCCACGAGCGGTGTGTGACCGTCGCGCGCGTCGCGAAGGAGATCGGCGCGCCGCTGGTCGCCCTGGTGCGCGAGGATGATCGCGAGATCGCGCCACTGGCCGCGGAGACGATCGCCCTTCCGGAGGTCGACGAGCTGCTCTCGCCGATCCTCCCGCCTACGGGCGCGCTCTGGCGGCGTTGTCGCCCTAGCGTCCGGCCCGCCCGAGGTCGACGGGCGTGGGTGGGAGGGGGCGACCGGACCCGTTCCCGGCCATGCGGCGACGGGCGGCCACGTGCCCAGGTGGAGCCCAGCCGCCGCTGGGTAGCGAGCGCGTGCCGCGTGGTCCGGCGCTCCCTCCCACCACCCGCCCGCCCCCGACGCTAGCGGCGACGATAGGCTTCGAGAAATTCCGCGAGCGTTTCGTCGAGCAGTTTCAGGATCTCGGCGGGTGAGTCGCGCCATGGTCCAGCGGCCTGACGTTCGGCGTGCCAGACGTTCGCGCGAACCGGCTCGGGGATGCTGGCGATGGTCGCCATACGCTCGAGGCTCAGGCGGACGGGACCGAGACCGTAGGTTCCGGAGAACGGTAGCCAGAAGCCGCGCAGGGTCGTGGCGCCGTAGGGACGGACCGCGACTGTGAGTCGCAGGCGGTCGCGGCCGACCGGATCGAGGGTCAGGGCCGGCGCGCCCTCGCTCAACCGCGCATGGATTCTTCGCGCGAGCCGCTCGACCGACAGCGACTCCTGACTCGGGTCGCGCTCGACGTCCACACCCAGCGTGCTGAGTCCGACGAGCGCGCGCGCCGGCTCCGCGGGCGCCGGTCGCACCAACCCGGCGACAGGCACGAGGACCAGGGTCAGCGCGCCCCCCAGCATCGCTACGAGGACGGCGGCGATCCCTCCGGTCGGGGGCCACTCCGTCCGCGGCCTCGACGGCGACGCCGGCGACGCGGCCCGGATGCGCCCTCGGCCGGCTGGGGCGGTGGTGGCGGCGGAGGCGGCGCCGGCGTCGAGCGGCCCGCATGCGGCGGCTCTGGGTGCAGCCGCCCGTGGGAACGGCCGCCCGGGCGACCGCGGTCGCGCCCCCGGTCGCCGAACCGGTCGCGCGCCGCCAGACGCGCGCGGCGCTCCTCGGCGTAGCGCCGGCGCTCTTCCGACGTCGGCTTGATCTCCGACATGAAGAGGTCGTCGTCCGCCCACTCGACCGCGATCTTCTGGCCGATGAACTTCTCGATCGCCTCGAGCGCCAACGCGCTCGACTCGTCCACGAGGCCGATCGCCTTGCCGCCGGCCCCGGCGCGCGCCGTGCGGCCGATACGGTGCACGTAGTCCTCGGCGTCCTGGGGCAGGTCCCAGTTGACGACGTGGCTCACCGCCTCGATATGCAGCCCGCGCGAGGCGACGTCGGTCGCGACCAGGATGGGTAACCGCCCCTCCTTGAAGTCGTTCAGGATCTTGAGCCGCCGCTTCTGATCGACGTCGCCCGTGAGCGCGCGCGTCTCCCAGCCGTTGCGGATGAGCCGATCCTCGAGCCGCCGCGCCTCCTCGCGCGTGTTCGAGAAGATCAGGATCCGATCGCCGCCCTCGCGGCGCAGGAGGCCCAGCAGCAGCGGGAACTTCTCGTCGCGGCCGACGTGGAAGAGCGACTGCTCGACGCGCTCGGCCGTCTTCTGCTGCGGCATGATCGTGATCTGGGAGGGGTTGTTCATGAACTCCCAGGTGAGCTCGAGCACCCGGAAGGAAAGGGTCGCGGAGAACAGATACGACTGCCGCTTCTCGTGCGGCGGCAGGCGCCGGAGGATGAACCGGAGGTCGGCGATGAAGCCCATGTCGAACATCCGGTCGGCCTCGTCGATGACGAGGATCTCCACGCGTCGGGGCGTCCACACGCGCTGCTTGAGGTAATCGATGAGCCGGCCGGGTGTGCCGACCAGGAGATCGCAGCCCGCGGCCAGGGCATCGCGTTGCTTCGCATAGTCGATGCCGCCGTACACCGCCAGGGTCCGGAACGGCGTGAACCGCCCGAGGAGCCGCGCGTCGGAATCGATCTGCACGACCAGCTCGCGGGTGGGCGCGATCACGAGCATCCGCGGCGCGCCCGTGCCCGCCGGCGCCGGCGGCGCCGGCGTGCGCAGCATCTTGGTGAACGCCGCGATGAGGAACGCGGCCGTCTTCCCGGTGCCCGTTTGCGACTGGCCGGCCACGTCCTTGCCGCGCAGTGCGAGCGGCAAGGCCGCTTCCTGGATGGGCGTCGCCTTCACGAAGCCCGCCTCACGGATTCCCTGCATGACGGGCTCGGGGAGGTCGAGAGAGGCGAAGTCCATCTAGGCCGACTCGGCGGACACCGGCGTCGGCGCGGGCGCGGGCTTCCGTCCAAAGATGCGCGCACACACGATCCCGACCTCGTAGAGGATGATCAGCGGCCCGGCCATCAGCGCTTGGTTGAAGGCGTCCGGGGTGGGTGTCAGGACCGCGCCGGCGATGAACGCGCCGAGGATCGCATACTTGCGGTTCCGCGCGAGCATCTGGGGATTCACGATGCCGACGCGCGACAGCAGCGTGAGGGCCAGCGGCAGCTCGAAGACGGCGCCGAACGCGAGCGTGAACTTCAGCAGGAAGTCGACGTGATTCTGCAGCGTGATCATCGGCGTGAGCCCCGGGCGGGCGTAGCTGAGTAAGAACTGGATGGCGTAGGGCGTCACCACGAGCAGCGAGAATGCGCCCCCGCCGAGGAAGAGCAGCGAGCCGATGATCACGAACGGCGCCGCGTACTTCTTCTCGTGCGTGTGCAGCCCCGGCGCGATGAACATCCAGATCTGCCAGAGGATCGCGGGCGCGGCGATGAAGACCCCGACGATCAGCCCCACCTTCATCTGCACCCAGAAGGCCTCGGCCGGCGCCGTGAAGACCAGCGAGTAGTTCAGCCGGGTCACCGGCCGCGCCAGCCAGTCCACGATGCGCTGGCTGAACGGCAGACCGATCACGGTGCCGACGAGCAGCGCGATGAGGGCCCGCACGATCCGCACGCGGAGCTCGCCCAGGTGCTCCAGGAACGACATCTTGTCGTCGACGGAGGGCGCCATGCCTTACCAGCTCGCGACGAAGTGTCGGAGCGCGCCCACGCCGCGTCCGGCCTGAAATCCCTCGCGGATCGCGGCGGTGACGTACGCCTTCGCCTCGCTGATGGCGTCTCGAAGCGCGTAACCGCGGGCCAGGGAGGCGGCGATCGCGGATGCGAAGGTGCAACCCGTCCCGTGGGTGCTGGACGAGGCCAGCCGCTCCGCGGTGAAGCGCGTGAAGTCGCGGCCGCTCCAGAGGATGTCGGTGGCGGCGTTCCGGAGGTGGCCGCCCTTCACCAGCACGTTCTTCGCACCGAGCGCCAGGATCCGGCGCGCCGCCTCCTCCATGTCGCTCTCGGTCACGACGGGCATCCCCGCCAGCGCTTCCGCCTCGTGGAGATTCGGCGTGACCACCAGAGCGAGCGGCAGCAGCTCCTTGATGAGCGCCGCGCGCGCGTCGGGCTGCAGGAGCGGATCGCCCGACTTGGCGATCATCACGGGATCGAGCACGATCTTCCCGTCGTGCCCGTGCGCTCTCAGCCGCTCGGCGACCTCACCGATGATGGCCGCCGTCGAGAGCATGCCGACCTTCACGGCGTCGGCGCCGAAGTCCGAGAGAACCGAGTCGATCTGCCGGCCGACGAACTCGGGGGGCAAGTTGAAGACGCCCTGGACACCGAGCGAGTTCTGGGCAGTCACGGCAGTGATCACGCTCATCCCGAACACTCGGAACGCCGAGAAGGTCTTGAGATCCGCCTGGATGCCCGCGCCGCCGCCGGAATCGGAGCCGGCGATGGTGAGCGCTTTCGGAACCGCCATCGAGATTGGAGTATACGCGGCGCCGCGAAGGCTCACAAATCACGCTAGAATGGCCGCGGATCACATGCCAGCGCAGTTCATCCTCGCGGGGCTCATCGTCGCGTCCGCCCTCGTCGCAGCGGGACAAGAGACCCCGGTGCCACAGTTCTACCAGCTCCTGCCGCCCGACTATCCGTACCCCCTGATCCGGGTCTGCTCGACGCAATGGGGAGTCTGCGTCATCCCCGTCACCGTCCTGCCCGGAACGCCATGTTCCTGTCAGGCCGCCGACGGAACGTGGCTGCCCGGCGTGTGCGTCCGCTGATCAGATCCTGGGTTACAGGCTCGCCTCGCCCGCGGGGGGCCCAGCCCCCGGCCGTGCTGCGGCTCGCCCGGCGGTCGCCGCGGGGATCACCAGCGTGAACTCGCCGCGGGGTGCGGTCAGTCGTGCCAGGTGCGCGGCCGGCGTGGCCGTCACGATCTCCTCGAACTGCTTCGTGAGCTCGCGCGCCACCACCAGCTCGATCTCGCCGTAGACCTCGCCGAGCGCGCCCAGGGTCGCGGCGATCCGGTGGGGCGATTCGTAGAGCACGACGGTCGTATCGAGCGCCTTGAGCGTCTTGAGGCGATTGATCCGCTTGCCGGGCTTCACCGGCAAGAAGCCGTCGAACACGAATCGGTCCGCGGGAATGCCGGCGGCCGAGAGCGCGGCGACGACCGCGGCCGGTCCCGGGATCGGCACCACCGGGACGCCGTGGGCGCGCGCCTCGCGCACGAGCAGGACGCCCGGGTCGGAGATCCCCGGCGTGCCGGCGTCCGTCACGAGCGCGATCGAGCGTCCGACCGCGAGCTCCCGCAGGAGCTCCCGCCCGCGCGCGAGCTTGTTTTGCTCGTAGTAGCTGACGGTCGGCTTGTGGATATCGAAGTGCGTCAGCAGGGCGCGGGTCCGCCGCGTGTCCTCGCAGGCGATCAGGTCGGCCTCGCGGAGCGCGCGGAGCGCGCGCAGGGTGATGTCCTCCAGGTTGCCGATCGGGGTCGCGACTACAAAGAGGGTACCGCTCAGGCCGTCTGTTCTTTCGCTTCGGTGACTAAGATGGGTCGTTCCCGGTTGAGGATGACTTCGCGGGTGATCACGCATTCCTTCAGGCCCTGGATGGAGGGCAGGTCGTACATGATCTCGAGCATGACCTCTTCCAGGATGGCGCGCAGCCCCCGGGCGCCGGTGCCGCGCTTGAGCGCCTCGCGCGCGATCGCCGCCACCGCGTCGTCGGTGAACTTGAGCCGCACCTTCTCGAGGTCGAAGTATTTCTGGTACTGCTTGATGATCGCGTTCTTCGGCTCACGGAGGATCCGCACCAGGGCCTGGTCGTCGAGGTCGTGGAGCGTCGCGATCACCGGCAGCCGGCCGACGAATTCCGGGATGAGCCCGTACTTCAGGAGGTCCTCCGGCTGGATCATCGCCAGCAGGTCGCCGATCCGGCGCTCCTCGCGGCTCTTGATCTCGGCCCCGAAGCCCATTCCGGAGCGGCCGACGCGGTTCTCGATGATCTTGTCGAGCCCGACGAAGGCGCCGCCGCACAGGAACAGCACGTTGGAGGTGTCGACCTGGATGAACTCCTGGTGCGGATGCTTCCGCCCGCCCTGCGGCGGGACGTTGGCCACGGTGCCTTCGAGGATCTTCAGCAGCGCCTGCTGGACCCCTTCCCCCGACACGTCCCGCGTGATCGACGGGTTCTCGGACTTGCGGGCGATCTTGTCGATCTCGTCGATGTAGACGATCCCGCGCTCGGCCCGCTCGACGTCGTAGTCGGCGGCCTGCAGGAGCCGGAGAATGATGTTTTCCACGTCTTCGCCGACGTACCCGGCCTCCGTCAGCGTCGTCGCGTCGGCGATCGTGAACGGCACCCGCAGCATCTTGGCGAGCGTCTGGGCGAGCAGCGTCTTGCCGGAGCCGGTCGGGCCGATCATGAGGATGTTCGACTTCTGCAGCTCGACGTCGCTCGTCTCGCCGCCGCCCGACTCGATCCGCTTGTAGTGGTTGTGCACCGCCACCGCCAGGACCTTCTTGGCGCGCTCCTGGCCGACGACGTACTGGTCCAGGACGGTCTTGATCTCCGACGGCTTCGGGAGGCTCCGGAGCTCGCGGGACTTTTCCTCCTCCCACTCCTCCGCGATGATGTCGTTACAGAGCTCGATGCACTCGTCGCAGATGTAGACGGTCGGGCCGGCGATCAATTTGCGGACGTCGTTCTGGCTCTTGCCGCAGAACGAGCATCGCAGGGTTCCGTTGCTTTCGCGGGTACGGGCCATTCGCTCGCTACTTCTGGATCGCGAGTACCGCCGCCTCGGTCACCGGGCGGGTTGTCGGCTTGGAGGAGATCACGGCGTCGACGATTCTATAGTCCTTCGCCTGCTCCGCGGTCATGAAAAAGTCCCGGTCCGTGTCGTGCTGGATCTTATCCATGGACTGGCCGGTGTGGTACACGAGGATGCGGTTCAGCTCTTCGCGCATCCGGAGGATCTCCCGGGCCTGGATGTCGATGTCGGTCGCCTGGCCCTGCGCGCCGCCGAGCGGCTGATGGATCAAGATCCGCGAGTGCGGCAGGGCGAACCGCTTGCCCTTGGCGCCGGCGCAGAGCAGGAGCGCGGCCATCGAGGCCGCCTGGCCCATGCAGATCGTCGAGATCGCCGGCTTCACGTACTGCATCGTGTCGTAGATCGCCATCCCCGCGGTCACCGACCCGCCGGGCGAGTTGATGTAGAGGTTGATGTCCTTGTCGGGATCGTCCGCCTCGAGGTAGAGCATCTGGGCGATCACGAGATTCGCCAGCTCGTCCTCGATGAAGGTCGGCAGGAAGATGATCCGTTCCTTCAGGAGGCGCGAAAAGATGTCGAACGCCCGCTCGCCGCGCGGTGTCTGCTCGACGACCATCGGAACCAGAGCCATCAGACGTCTCCTGTTCATGCCCGAACGTTGGCGTTGGCGACCAGCAGCTCGAGGGTCATGCGATCACGCAGCCCCTGGCGGAGCCCCTCGAGGTCGCCGCTCTTCTCCATCATACGCCTGACGGCGGGCGTCGGTCGCTGGCTCGCTTGCGCGAGTTTTTCCACCTCGGCGTCCACGTCGGCCTCCGAGGGCGCGATCGCCTCCCTGTCGGCGATCGCTTCGAGCAAGAGGGCGCGGCGGACGGCCTTCTCGGCATTGGGGCGCAGCTCGGCGATCAGCTTCTCGTAGTCCCACGGCATCCGCTCCGGATCGATCCCCTGCCGCCGAACGGACTCGCGCGCGTGCTCGATCCGATGGGCGACCTGGCGCATCACCAGCGCGTCCGGCACCGTGAACTCGTGCCGCGCGACCACCGCGTCGACGACTTTCTCCTGCAGCGCCCGGCGCTCGTCGTGCTCCCGCCGCGCTTCGAGCTGCTTCAGGAGCTCGGCCCGCAGGGCCTCCAGCGTCTCGAACTCGCCGAGTGACTTCGCGAAATCGTCGTCGAGCGCGGGCAGCGCCTTCTCCTTGACCTCGACGACCTTGACGGTGGCGTGACCGCCGCGCCCGCGCAGGTCCTCGCGCCGGTGGTCGTCCGCGAAGCGCAGCGTGACCTGGCGCTCCTCGCCCGCGCGCACGCCGACCACCGCGCCGTCGATCTCGGGGAGCACGTTCCCCGAGCCCACCAGGAACTCGTAGCCGGTCTGGCTCGACGGCTCGTGCCCGTCGATGGCCACCGTGTAATCGACCACGGCGAGGTCGCCCGTCGCGGCCGGACGCTCGACCGCGTGGAACTGCGCCTGCTGCTCGCGCATGTGCTCGAGCGCGGCGGTAAGCTCGTCGGCGGTGACCGTCGTCGGCGCGTGCTGGACCTCGACGCCTTTGTACTCGCCGAGCGCGATCGACGGCTTCACCTCGACGACCGCGACGAAGCTGAGCGGCGCGCCCTCCTCCAGCCGGACCTCCTGGAGGTCGGGCTCGTTGACCGGATCGAGCTTCGCCTCGGAGAGCGCTCTCCGATAGACGTCGGGAATCAGGTGCTCGGCGACCTCACGGCGCACGTCGTCGGAGAAGTGCACCTTGACGAGCGAGCGCGGGACGTGGCCCTTCCGGAATCCGGGCAGGCGCGCCTGTCTCTGGACGCGGCCGTAGGCCCGCTCCCATTCCTGTTGCACGACGTCGGCGGGCGCTTCGACCGCCAGACGCCGCTTGCAGCCTTCGATCGATTCGACCGCGACTTTCATTGACGCTCCAGCGTGGTGTGCGAGCGTGTGCATGGTACCACGCCCGACGCTGGAACATGCCCGGGCGGAGGGGAGAGGATACTCCATGCGGAGCCGAGTGCCCACGACCGCCAAGTAGGCTTGCTCCAGTGAGCACATGGGGGTTCCGAGGAGGCCTGCCGCTCGCCGATGGGCGCGCCGAGCTTCGCGGTGGTACGCTGAGGTTCCCAAGGGGTCGTCCCTCTGAGGAGTCGAGGGGAAAGTGAAACGATCTGCTCCGGCTTCGCTCCTGGCAGTCGCGCTGCTCCTCGTGGCCGCCACGCCGAGCCATGGCGGGCACGGCCGAGTCTTCATCGGCGGACCTGCCATCTGGTGGGGCCCGCCGTATCCTTACTGGGGATATCCGCCACCGTACTATGACTGGGCCGAGGTAGCCGAAAAGCGAGCGATGGCCCAGGTGCGTCTCACCACTGAAGCTGCGCTGCTCTCCGGGTGCACTCGCATCGGTACCGTCAAAGACGATTCCGTCAAGGATCTGCGGCGAAAGATCGTGAGAGCGGGCGGCAATGCCGCCGTGCTCGCGTTCGGGGTCGACGACCTATCGACCATGCAAGCGGAGGTCTACCGCTGCACACGCACCGCGAAGGCACCCTCCAACATTCCTCCGCCGCCGGCGGGAACGCCGCCGCCACCGCCGCCCGCCGGGTCTTCCCGGTAGCGCGCAGGCAGTCGAGCTACCGTACCAGCAGCCTCGCTCAGAAAGAACAAGAAGCCTACTTCTGCGCAGAAGCCTCGCATCGCGTACATTTCGTCTCGAGATCGTCCCTTTGAATCTCAACTTGAATCTCAACCACTGAGAGCTGCGCGCACCGGACGCTGCGGCGCGCGCGCGTGAGGTGACTCGATGTCCACCAAGATCGTCGAAGGTCGCAAGGCGCCGGATTTCACCCTGGAAAACGCCAACGGCGAGCGTGTATCGCTGGCCGACTTCAAGGGCAAGAACGTGATCGTGTACTTCTACCCGAAGGACGACACCCCCGGCTGCACCAAGGAGGCGTGCGGCTTCCGCGACCACTGGAAGGAGCTCCAGAAGGCCGGGGTCGTTGTGCTCGGCATCTCCGCCGACGGCTCCGCCTCACACGAGAAATTCGCGGCGAAGTACAAGCTCCCGTTCCCGCTTCTGTCCGATCCCGACCGGAAGGTCATGACGGCGTGGGGGGCGTACGGCGACAAGATCATGTACGGCAAGAAGACCCAGGGCGTGATCCGCTCCACCGTCTGGATCGGCCCCGACGGCACGATCCGCAAGCACTGGGCCCGTGTGGCCGACGCCGCCAAGCATCCGGCGCAGGTGCTCGAGCAAGTCGGTGGCCAGGAGGCCGGCCGCGCCGCGCCACGCGGGCTCACTCGTGCCCGACGCGCACCCCCGGGGACAACTCCTCATACGCTGTAAACCTAATCGCATCCGGGTGGCCGCTTAGGAGTGGGGCCAGCAACTCCTCTTCCCACACCCTCCATTTCTCTGGATACTCCTGACGCTCCCTCGGGCGCTCCAAGGTGCCCCACAGCCGTTCCCACGCCTCGCGGCTTTCATAGACCCACACGGCAGCGTAGGCGCCAGGCCTCGCGCCCTTCACGCCTTTCACGAAATGATGGGCCGTGAGACCCGGTAACTGGAACAGGCCGCGGGCCTCGGCGGCCCGGATTGCCTTCTGGAATAGCTCTGCGTCGCTTCCCGGTCTCAGATCATATTCGTGGATGCTGATCATCCGAGCCATTCATCCTCCGATTGTGCTGCGCCTGAGTGCCTCCCACGCCGCTCGCTGCGTCGCATGCCAGGGCCCAGCGGTAGAAGTGTGGTGGAAGTGATCGGTGCTGTTGGTGCGAGAGGGGGGAGTCGAACCCCCAAGGGCTTTTGGCCCACTGGATCCTAAGTCCAGCGCGTCTGCCAGTTTCGCCACTCTCGCGGATCTCGAAGTGTCAAGAGCTTACCGCGTCTCCGCGCCCGCCGCTGAGCTCCGAATCGACGCTACCGCGGGGGCGGGACAAAGCGTGCATCGCCCATGGCCCCGAACACGGTATCCGATGCGCCGGCCTCTGAGCGAGAGGTCTCCCACCAGGCGGCGGCCGCTGCGCAGCAGATGCCGAGGAGAAAGCCCCCGAGCACATCCGAGGGCCAATGGGCGGAACGCACGATGCGAGCCCAGCCGACGGCGAGCATGAAGCACGCGGCGAGCGCCTGGAGGGCCAGCCGCTGCCCCCGGCCGAGCCGCTCGCGGCTGGCGATATCGATCACCACCACGGCGAAGGTCGCCGCCGCGGTGGCGTGTCCGCTGGGAAAGCCGAGGGAGGACCCGTCCGGACGGGACCGGCCCACCACGGACTTGAGGACGTTCTGGAACAGCGGGGCGCCGATGAGAGCCGCACACCAGAGCCACCAGTGGCGCCGCGCCACGGGCGAGAGCACGAACAACAGGATCGTCCCCGGGACGAGCACTTGCGCCCTGCCCCCGTAGTTCACCCAGCGGATGAGTCCGGTGACGCCGCCGGTGCCGTTCACCAGTAGCTCTCCGCGGAGGAACCGGTCGCCCGGCAGGACACCGGTCGCAACGATCGCGAGGCCGAAGCCCAGCAGGAGGCCGAGCGAGATCAGACACACGGCCCGCCAGCGCGCGCTGTCCGATCGATTCACGCGCGCGCTACCTCTTGGGCTCACGTTTCACGATTTTCACCAGTTTCATCGTCCCGTCGCTCACCATCCCGACACCGGGGGCGTAGTACTTGTACTCCGTCGTGAAGCGCGCCAGGGGACTGGTCTCCTCCACCTTCACACAATTCTTGAACTCCCCCGCCGGAGTCGTGACCGTTTCGGTCACGCTGACGATCGTGGCGCGGTCCATCGCGATCTTAGGGGCGACCTCCTGGTAGTACTTCGCATGCAGCAACACTCGTCCCGGCATCATCAGGCCGAACTTGCTGCCGTTGACGCCCGAGAGCCACGTTCCATCGTGGTTCACAACCTTGCCATTCTTGTACATGTCGACGTCTTCGCCGAAATAGAAGACGTCGTTGGTTCGCTTGCTGATCGCGAAATAGTTCCTGGCGATCTCGGTCAGCTGGCCGCCCTTGGTCTCTCGCTCCTCGACCACCCGAGTCTCCACGCCGTCGACCTTTTTTGTTTCGTTCAGGACGGTGATGGTCAGCTGTCCGCCCTCCCCCTCGAGAACGAGGGTGTAGCCCGGCTCCAAGATGAAGTAGGGATTGCGGCCGACCGAGACCAGCTCGTCCGGCTCCACCACGAAGGCGGAGGTCCAATCGCCAGACCTCACGCACGCCGCGAATGCCCCGATTCCGACGACGATGATCATTGACAGCCACAGCAATCCACGCATGCGCATGATGACCCTCTCCTTCGTTGGTGTCGTGAGCTTCGACGTCTCGCTGCTCGCCGCCCCGTCCTTCACGATGCGCCCGGTCCAGAGATCGACACAGAGCCGGACAACGTGGCGGTCGGGGCTCTCGTGTCGCTGGCTCGTGGCACGCGTACGCCCTCCTGACCACGCGGAGCTCACGGCGATCTTGCGCCTCGAACGCGCCGACGACTCGAGCCGACATCGCCGTGGTCCGGCGACACGGGCGGCAGTCGCTGTCCAGTGTTGCTTCTGTCGGTGCGCAGTATGGTCTGCCGCCCGAGCATCGGCGCGCACAGCGCCGCGCCGGTGGCGAGTGCGATGAGCGGAAGCAGTCGCATGACGTCCGTCGTCGCGTCGGCTTTCATGAGCCGTTCAGCGGCGGCGCTGGCGAAGAGCTCCGCCAGGGCCCCGACGAGGC
>QHSR01000054.1 GCA_003221635.1 Candidatus Rokuibacteriota bacterium
AGCAGCGGGTGGGCATCGCGCGCGCCATCGTGGCCGACCCGACCTTTCTGCTCTGCGACGAGCCGACGGGCGACCTTGACCGCAAGAGCGCGGATGAGGTCCTGGATCTGCTCGACCGGCTCGTGCGGGAGCACGGCAAGACTGCGCTGATGGTGACGCACGATCCGCTGGCCGCGGAGCGCGCGCGCGTCGTCCTGCACCTGGAAAAAGGCGTGCTCGTCGACACCGTAACGGCGGGCCGGGCGCGATGAAGTACCTGCCGCTCGTCCTGAGCAGCCTGTTCCGGAAGAAAACCCGCACCGCGCTGACGGCGGGCTCCTTCGCGGTGGCCCTCTTTCTCTTCGGCATCCTGGCGGTGGTCGACAGCGCCTTCCAGCAGGGGGTGGACGTGGCTGGCGTCGACCGGCTCGTGGTCTTGAACCGCGTCTCGATCATCCAGCCCCTGCCGCTGGCCTATCGGGACCGGTTGGCGCGCGTCCCCGGGGTGACGCAGGTGACGTTCGCCAACTGGTTCGGGGGCGTCTATCAGGACGAGCGCAATTTCTTTCCGCAGTTCGCCATCGACCACGAGAGCTATCGGCTGATGTTCCCCGAATTCGTCGTTCCCGACGATCAGTGGCAGGCGTTCCGCGGCGATCGGGAAGGCGCGATCGTGGGTGAGGCCCTGGCCGAACGGTTCCAGTGGAAGGTCGGCGACCGCGTCCCGATCAGGGGCACGATCTTTCAGGGGAACTGGGAGTTCAACATCCGCGGTGTCTATCGTGGCCGGCGGGTGCAAGACGACACCACGCAGTTCTGGTTCCGCTGGGACTATCTCAACGAGCGGAAGACGTTCGGGAAGGGTGCGGTGGGCTGGTACACGGTCCGCATCGCCAACCCCGACGAAGCCGTGCGCCTCGTGAAGGCGATCGACGAGCAATTCGCGAACTCGCCGGCCGAGACCAAGACCGACACCGAGAAGGCCTTCGCCGCGTCCTTCGTCAAGCAGATGGGCAACATCCAGCTCTTGATCATGAGCGTCGGCAGCGTCGTGTTCTTCACACTGCTCCTGGTGACCGGCAACACGATGGCGATCGCGGTGCGCGAGCGCACGCGGGAGCTCGCGGTGCTGAAGGCGGTGGGATTCTCGGGCGGCTTCGTGCTGGTCCTGGTCATCGTGGAGACGCTCATCGTGGCCGCCGTGGGCGGAGGCATCGGGCTTGGTCTGGCCAAGCTGTTCACGCTTCGCGGGGATCCCACCGGCGGCCTTCTGCCGTTCTTTCACTTGCCGGGAACCGCGGTCGTCAGCGGGTTGGTGCTCGCGCTGGCGGTCGGCCTGACGGCGGGCATCCTCCCGGCGTTGTCGGCCAGCCGGCTCCGAGTCGTCGACGCGCTCCGGCGGATCTGACGTGGCCATCCCCTTCATCTACAACGTGCGGAGTCTGCGAGCACGATGGACCTCGACCGTGGTCGCCGTGCTGGGGATCGCGGGGACGGTCGGCGTGTTCGTGGCCATGCTCTCGCTGGCGCGCGGGTTCGAGGCCACGCTGGTGGCCTCCGGGTCCGCGCGTAACGCGATCGTCCGGCGGGCGGGCGCCACCTCGGAGATGGACAGCAGCGTGATGCTCGAGCAGGTGCGAGTCATCGAAGACGCGCCCGGCGTCGAGCGGGGGGGCGCCGGCCCGCTCGTGAGCCCCGAGGTGGTCGTGATCGCCTCGTTCCCGCTGAAGGGCCGCGACACCGAGGGCAACGCCCAGGTGCGTGGTGTGTCGCCGAAAGCGCTCGCCGTCCGACCCACGGTGAAGATCGTCGCCGGCCGCGTCTTTCAACCCGGCCTGACGGAGCTCCTGGTGGGGCGAAACGTGGCGGCGAGCTACGTGGGCCTCGAGCTGGGCAAGACCGTCCGGTTCGGCGGCGGCACCTGGACGGTGGTGGGCGTGTTCGACAGCGGTGGCACCGCGTACGACTCCGAGCTGTGGTGCGACTTCAGCGTGCTCAGGCAGGTGTACCAGCGTCCCCAGAACATGTTCCAGTCGGCCACGGCGCGTCTGGCGTCCCCCGACGCGCTCACGACATTCAAGGACGCCCTGACCGCCGACCCTCGCGTGACCGTGCAGATCGATCGCGAGATCGACTATTACGCGAAGCAGTCGCGACAGCTGACGACGCTGATCACGGTCCTGGGCACGATCGTGGCCGTGGTCATGGGCATCGGCGCGGTCTTCGGCGCGCTGAACACGATGTACTCGGCGGTGGCCGAGCGCTCGCGGGAGATCGCCACCCTGCGGGCCCTGGGCTTCGGGAGCGGCAGTATCGTCGTGTCCTTCGTCGTCGAGGCCCTGTGCATCGCCCTCGTCGGGGGTCTCCTGGGCTGCGCGGCCGTCTTACCGCTCAACGGCCTGACGACGGGCACCATCAACTGGCAGACCTTCTCCCACCTGGCGTTCGCATTCCAGGTCACGCCCCTCCTGCTGGCCTGGGGGCTCGTGTTCGCGCTGCTGATGGGGCTCGTGGGCGGGGTGCCGCCGGCCATCCGTGCCGCGCGCGCGCGCATCGCGGTCGCGCTGCGCGAGCTCTAGCGGCGCCCGTCCCGCCTGCGCCTCAGCGCCGAAGCCTGAGCAGCCTCGCGTTGACGGCCACGATCACGGTCGAGACCGACATGAGCGCGGCGCCGGCCGCCGGCGTGACGACGATGCCGGCCGGGTGGAGCACGCCCGCGGCCACCGGGATCGCCACGAGGTTGTACCCGGTGGCCCACCAGAGGTTCTGGACGATTTTTCGGTAGGTCACGCGGGCGAGGTCGACGATCGCGGTCACGTCGCGCGGGTCGGAGCGGACCAGCACGACATCGGCGGACTCGATCGCCACGTCGGTGCCTGCGCCGACGGCGATGCCGACGTCGGCCTGGGTGAGGGCCGGGGCATCGTTCACGCCGTCGCCGGTCATCGCGACGGTGAGTCCACGCGCCTGCACCTCCTGGATCTTGGTCGCTTTCTGGTCAGGCAGGACCTCGGCGAAGAACTCGTCGAGGCCGAGCTCGCGCGCCACCCAGCGCGCCACCGCCGAGGCATCCCCGGTGAGCATCATGACCCGGATGCCCATCGCCTTGAGCCGGGCGAGCGCCTCGCGCGATTCTGGGCGGATCACATCGCCGAGCGCGATCGCACCGTCCAGACGGTCGTCGACCAGCACATAGACGACGGTCTTGCCCTGTTCGGCCACGTCACGCACCCGGGGATGATCCGCGCTCAGCCCCGCGGCCTTCAGGTAGCCCGGGCTCGCGACCTTGACCCGGACGCCCTCGACCAGGGCCTCGGCGCCCTGACCCGGCATCGCCTTGAAAGACTTGGGTGGCGTCACCGCGACTCCGCGCTCGCGTGCGCCCCGGACCACGCCCGAGCAGCTCCGACTCGCTCCGGCCGCCGAGCGGAATCACGTCGGTCACGCTGAAGCGGCCCTCGGTGAGCGTGCCCGTCTTGTCGAAGACGATCGCGTCGAGCGCCCGCGCCCGCTCGAAGGCCGAGCGGTCACGGATCAGCAAGCCGTGGGCGGCGGCGAGCGTGGTGGAGACCGCGACCACCAGCGGGACCGCCAGCCCGAGCGCGTGCGGGCAGGCGATGACCATGACGGTGACGGCACGTTCGATCGCGAACGGAAGGCTCGAGCCGAGCGCGAGCCAGGCCACGAGCGTCACGGCGCCGCCCCCCAGGGCCACGCCCGTCAGCCAGACCGCCGCGCGGTTGGCGAGATCCTGGGAGCGTGAGCGCGACTCCTGCGCTCGGCGGACCAGCGCGATGACCTGGGCGAGGTAGGTCTCGTCGCCCGTCTTCGCCACCTGCACCGTGATCGCGGACTCGCTGTTCACGGAGCCACCAATCACCGCCGCGCCCGGCGCCTTCTCCACCGGCTGGCTCTCGCCCGTCAGCATTGACTCGTCGACCGAGGTGTGGCCGTCGACGATCACGCCGTCGATCGGGATCTTCTCCCCCGGCTTCACCAGCACGCAGGAGCCTCGCTGGAGCTCGGTGACCGGCACCTCACGAGTGGAGCCGTCAGCCTGGACCAGGTGCGCCTCGGCCGGCATGAGGCGCACCAGGCTCTCGAGCGCCGCGGAGGCACCGAGCACCGATGTCATCTCGATCCAGTGGCCGAGCAGCATGACGTCGATCAGCGTCACCAGCTCCCAGAAGAAGTCCTCTCCGCGGAGACCGAGAACCACGGCGCTGCTATAGCCGTAGGCGACCGTGATCGCGAGGCCGATCAGCGTCATCATCCCGGGTCGCCGCGTACGGATTTCGTCGACGAGACCGGTCAGAAACGGCCGGCCGCCGTAGCAGAAGACCGCCGAGGCGAGGACGAACTGGACGAGGCCGTCGCCGCGGAATGCGAGGGCGTCGTGGAGCCCGAGCCAGCCCTGGATGTGTCGGGCGAGCACGAGCACCGGAATCGTCAGGACGAGCGAGACCCAGAAGCGCCGCCGGAAGTCCCCGACCATGTGGTCGTGATGGCCGGCGTGAGCGGGCGGCCGGTCATCCGGCCGGGGCCTTCGTGCCCTCGGTCGGGGCTCGGCGTGTGTGGGACCGTGGTGATGGTTCACTCGCGCTACCCTCCGCGGGCTTGGTCCGCCCGCGCCCGGATCGTCAGTGGCCGCCGAGGCCCGGGATCGAGAGCAGGAGGTGGAGCGAACCGCCCAGCTCGTTCAGCCGGCGCGCATCCCACCGCACGAACGCATCGCGCTCCTCGTCGGTGAGATCGGCGTCGGCGAGCGCTTGACGCGGGTCGGCGCGAAAGCGGTCGCGGAAGGCCGGGTCCTTCTTCAGGCGGTAGAGGACGACGTTGGTCTCGTAGCGGCTCATGCCACGTCCCACTCGAGGGCCGCGAGGTCGATCCGTCCCATCTCGCCGAAGAAGCGGGCGCGGGCGCGCGCGGGGCTCACCGCGCCCATGAGCACCAGCCAGTTGAGCAGCTCGTGCGATCCGCTCTCGTGCAGCTCCTTGGCCGTGAGCGCGGTCAAGGGCTCGTAGTCTCCCGCCTCCATCAGCTTCACGATGCGCCGGTCGAAGCCCGCGTCGGACTGGCCCACGCGGGCCAGCGACAGCTCGGGGAAGTGGCTGAGCCCGCCCGTGGCGATGACGGCGACGTCCCATAGCCCCTCGGCGATGACCCGGGCGATGTGACGTCCGGCCGCGAAGCATCGCTGCGCCGTCGGTTGCGGTGCGACGAAGCAGTTGACCCAGAAGGGCACGAGCGGCGGTAGGGGCCGTTCGCCATAGAGCGTCGAGACCGG
>QHSR01000055.1 GCA_003221635.1 Candidatus Rokuibacteriota bacterium
CCGGGTCCATCATGTCGCCGCGACCCGCCGCGCCTCGCGCAGCCCGGCGAGAATGGCGTCACGGTCGAGGCTCATCTCCATCAGCCCGACCTGGGCCTCGTACACGTCGACTGGCACCTGGTCTCTGACTTCCGGCTCGAACACGTGGAGCACGGGGAGCCCCAACGGGACTCCGGCCAATGGGCCCGCGTAGGAGGGGTCGCCGACGACGACGGTCTGGGCGAGCGTCTGCGTGCTCTCCGCATCGGGAGTCCCGAGCAGCACCACCACACCGCTCCCGTGCTCGTCCGCGACCCGCTTCACTGCGGCTTGATCCTCCAGGCCCATGGCGCCGGCCGCCGTTCAGACGAAGCACGCGGTCAGCGTGAGCACGACCTCGGCGCCCGCGCGGCGGGCGCACTCGGCCACCGCCGGTCCCGGCACGCCGTCGCGTTCGCCGAGCGCGATGACCTTCTTGCCTCGAAGCTCCATGCTGTCGCTCCTTCCTTGTAATGGGGGGCCGAGACGGCCCCCCCAAGCCCCCCCGCGCGCAGCGGGCATCACGCCGTGCCGGCGCGCGCTCCGTTGCGCTCGAGGACGAGCGAGACCCCGTCCGAGAGCTGCGTCATCCGTCCGAGGAACAGGCTACCCTTCCCGGTGAACATCGTGCGCGTGAAACGTCCCGCGGTGAGCCCGCGGAGCGCGTGGCCGAGGTACGGGATCGCCGAGGCGATGTGCCCCTGCGTGGGTGAGAATCCCGGCATGCCCCGTGTGCGGACGAAGTCGTCGATGCCGTCGCGGCCGATCAGCTTCTCGACGACGGCCAGGCTGGCGAGCGTCCGGTAGTTGTTGAGCGGGACGTTGCCGCTTCCCGCTGGCTCGGTCGCCTCGGGGTTGTGCAGCTCGAGCGAGAACCGATCCACGTCGAGCAGCGTGAGCCCGACGCGTGCGAGCGGCTCGCTGTAGAGCGCCTTCACCACCGCGAGCGGCGACGAGCCGGACGCGACCTCGTGGCGGCCGATCGCGTCCAGTCGCAGCACGGGCGAGACGCCGTCGTCGCGCGAGACGTGAACGGCGAAGCCGGCGAGGACGTCCTCGACGATCGGCATCTCGTGCTTCACGTGGCCCTGGAACTTCATCCCGAGCTTCGCGAGCGAGCCGCCCGCCAGCACCACCACGTCGTCGTCCAGGCCCGAACGGACGAGCGCGCCGGCGAGCATGAGGGCGTGCATCGGCCCGCAGCAGAACGCCTTGACGTCGCTGCCCGTCGCGCGAGCGCACCCCGCCCACTCCGCCACCGCCTTGGCGACGTTGCCGCCTCCCCGCTGGTAGCGATCGCCCACCGCCTCCTCGCCGCAGTTGATGACGTACCGGACGTCGGTGGCGCCGATCGCGCCGGGCCGCGCGAGCAGGTGGCGCAGGGCGAGCGCCGCCGTCGCCTTGCACGCGAGGTTCTCCAACAAAACCTGGCCGGTGAGCGTGTCGTCCTCCTCGTGACCGGGCAGCATGGCGCCGAGGATGCGGCCGTCCACGCCGACGAGCGGCACCGCGCCGTGCCGCTCGATACGCTCCCGAAGCACGTGGGCGGCGACCCCACCCGGCACCGGCGAGCGGCCCGACTCGCGACCGACCACGGGATGCTGGTCGAGCGCGCTCCGGGCGCGCTCGGCCACGTCACGGTCGAGCGCCAGCAGGTCGAAGCCATCGCACGCGGCGAGAAGACCGAGGAATTCGTCCTCGGGCATGATCTCGCCGTCCGGGCCGAACCGCTGCGCGCCCGCGACCGGATGGCGGTACCAGGGGGTCGGCCGCGCCGCGAGGTCGTCGACACCGACGTTGCCGATGAACACCTGGTTCGGGGCATACGCGCACGCGGCACCCCAGTCGCGCAGGTACGGTCGCAAGTAGGCGATCGGATACTCCACCCCGCGCAGAGCCCGGAGCGGCTTCGAGCCGAGACGCACGAGGCTGGGGACGTGCGCGAGCACGAGCGAGACCGCGCGGATGACCGGCATCGGGCTCGACGTCATCGGCCCGGCTCCTGAGCGCCGACCGGACTCTGGCCCACGGCGGCGCCGCGGGTGTCCGGCGTGAGCGGAATCACGCCGCCGGGCTCGCCGGCCAGGATCCAGTCGATCAGCAGGCGATAGCGCTCCGTCGGCACGGCGCCCACCAGCGAGAGCTTCTCGTTGAGGATCACCGTCGGGAGCCCGGACACGCCGAACCACGCGGCACCCTCGGCGCAGTCGCGCAGCACCGCCTCGTAGGCCTCCCCCGCGTAGTCGGCCTCGAACCGCTCGAGGTCCAGCGCGGTCTCGCGGATGAGACCGCGCAGCACGTCGGGGCGGGAGATGTCGAGGTTGTCACGGAAGTGCGCGGTGAAGAGCCGCGCGTGAAGTCGCTCGAACGCAGCCTGGCCCTGCAGCTCGGCGCACTTCGCGGCCGTCAACGCCGGGACGCTCGAAGCAGGCAACGGCGCGGCGATCTCCGGCGGCACGAAGCACGCGCCCGGCTCCTCGGCGCCGACGCGCCGCCGCCCCTCGCGCGTCTTCTCGGTGACGCGGCGGTCCGGCTGCTCGCCGGAGATCAGCGGAAAGGTCCGCCAGTGGACCCGCACACGGTCGCCGTAGGCCTGCTGGATCGCGCGGAGCCGCACGGCGGCGTTGTAGCACCAGGGGCACAGGTAGTCGGAGAAGACGTCGAGTCGGACCGGCGCGGTCATTCGCGCGTGAACACCGTGGGCCGCACGACCTCGGTCCGCAGCGCCTGGAGCGCCTGCTCCACGATGCGCCGGCGCAATGCCTTCTCGTCGTCGGGGGAGAGATCCGCGCTGCCGAGCGGGTGGATGATCCCCGCGGCGGACACGATGCGATTGGCGCCCACCATCACGGCGACGGGCGTCATGGTCGAGACCTGCACGGTCGGCAGCCCCGCGCGCTCCAGCTCCCGAGTGATCGCTGCGCCGCAGCGGGTGCTCGTCCCTCAGGTCGAGGTGAGGATGACCGCGTCGACGCCGGCGGCGCGCAGCTTCTCCGCGATCTCCCGTCCCATGCGCGCGCTCTGGGCGAGCGTCGTCGCGACGCCGACGGTGGAATAGACCGTCTCGTGGAGTTTGCCGATGGCGCCGCTCTGCTCGAGCTCGCGCGCGACGTCGACCGGCACCAGGCGATGCGGGTCCTGCTTCACCCAGGTCGTGTCGTAGCCGCGATGCGGGTTGTCGTAGTGCGCGGCCTCGAGGCGCGTCTTGCCCTCGATGCTGTA
>QHSR01000056.1 GCA_003221635.1 Candidatus Rokuibacteriota bacterium
GATTGTCACGGGTGTCATGAGCCCGGGTCAGACCGCGGGTGGCCTGAGGAGGGAGCGGGTGGCTCCGACACGCCCGGTCTCACCCGAGGCGCGACCCGGCCCGTCACATCGCTCCCAGGACGGAGGCGGTCTTCTTCACGTCGCGTGGCTTCACCCAGAGGATCGCCGCGTACCGCCCGCCGCCGGCCAGGGCGTCCATGGCCGTCACGTTGATCTTCGCGGCCGCGAGCCGGCCGAGGACGTCGGCGCAGGCGCCGACGCGGTCGTCGCCCTCGATCAGGAACGCGCGCTTGGGTCCCTTGACCTTCCACTTCTTCTGCTTGGCGACCGCCTGGAACGCCGCCGGATCGGTCGGGACGACATCGAGCTGGGCGCCGCGGCCGCTCGGAAAGCCCGAATACGCCACCAGATTGACACCGGCGCTCCTGAGCTCGCCAAGGACCCTTGCGCCCTCGCCCGGCTTGTCGGGCACCATCACGTAGAAGTAGTCGGCGGTGCGCACTGTCTCAGCCATAGCGTCCTCCCTGTCGGATCGTCCGCTATCACGGAACCACTCGGAACCGGAGCCGGCCGATCAGCTGGCCCGACGCGGTCACGACATCCACCGACCACCGGCCCTCCGGCTCTGCTGGAAACGAGGTCTTGCGCGAATAGGTGCGATAGCCCTCCCGTCGGCCGCCGAGGACCGGGGCCAGGGCGACCACCTCGATCACCTGCCCCCGGTGCCTCCAGACGTGGCTCACCCGCTGGCGCAAGCCGGCCGGCGCGTAGATCGCAGTGTACGCCACCAGTCCGCGCTCCTTCACCTCCCCGGCATTGATGGTCGGCGGCAGGGCCTCGATGTTGTCGAGGTCGATCACGTCCCACATGATCGCGGCGCGCGCCATGAACAGGGGGGCCGGGGGAATCCACGCGCGCCCAACCGCCGCCAGCGTCGCGGCGACCACGCCGATCGCCAGGGTCACCCGGAGCGCCGCCCGCCAGGTCCGCCCGCTGGCTCGCCGCACCACCGGGGTCACCGCGACCGAGGCGGCGAACGCGCTGGCCAGGAGCGAGACGTATGGCGGCAGGCCGACGAGCGGCAGCGCGACGTTGAGCGCCGCGAAGATCGACACGGCGAGGAGGATGTACCCGAGCCACGGCCGCGGATGCACGATCGCCCGGTACCACGGATCGAAGGTCGCCAGGAGCGCCATCACGACGAGCAACACGAGAAAGAACGCGTTCAGCGACGTCAGCGTGGCGCTCGCGTAGTAGGCGGGAAGCACGAACAGCAGGAGGCCGTGGTGCAGCGTTTGGATCGTGTAGTCGGCCGCGCTGATGACCAGACGGCCGGATCTCCGTCCGGAGTCGGCGAGCGGCTGGCGCATCTCAACGAGGAAGGCGAAGACCAGCCAGAGCAGCAGCAGGTAGCCGACAATCCAGGCGACATGGGGCAGGCCGCGCCGGAAGAAAAAGAGCGTGAAGACGCCGCCGGTCAGCGAGGCGAACGAGACGCCCCACTCGGCGATCCACGCGACCGCGGAATTCAACCGGGCGGCGGGGTCGTCGGATCGCCCGGGGCGGGCGCGGACGGCGCGGCAAGGCGCTCGGCGATGCGCTGGGCCACCGCGTCGCGCTTGAGCGCGTGGATGCAATCGATGATGTCGCCGGCCGCCGAGTGCACGCGGAGATGCGCGGCCACCAGATCGAGCGCGCTCGATCGTACGGCCGTCTCCAGACTGACGATCTCGCGCAGCACCCGCGCGATGGAGGCGTCGCGCTCGGCCGCCTGCACGATCGCGTCCACGTACTCGTCCGGGGTCAGCGTCGCGCCGGGCACCGGCTTCTCACGTGACCTTCGATCCCGGCGGCAGATCGCGGTCGGGTATGAGCACGGCCAGCGTGCCGGGGGTGGACGCGGCCAGGACCATGCCGTTGGACTCGACGCCCATGAGCTTCGCCGGCTCGAGGTTCGCCACGATGACGACCTTCTTGCCCACCAGCTCGGCCGGCGTGTAGTGCTCGGCGATCCCCGCCACCACCGTGCGCTGCTCCTCGCCGAGCGATATCGTGAGCTTCAGGAGCTTCTTCGATTTGGGGAGCGGCTCCGCCGCGACCACTTCCGCGACGCGTAGCTCGACCTTACCGAGCTCGTCGATCTTGATCCGCGGGCTCACGGTCGCGGTAACGATCTGCCCGGTCGCCGGCTCTTGCTTGACATCGACGCGCGGGAAGAGTCCTGAGACCTTCTGGACCGCCGTTCCCGGCGCAAGCCGTCCCCGTACGGCGTCGGCGAGCGTTGGCGCTCCCCCCTGGCCCAGCCCGGCGCGGATCTTCGCCGACGCATCCGGCAGGAACGGCGCGAGGACGATCCCGAGAACGTTCAGCGACTCGGCCAGTGTGTAGAGCACCGCCGCGAGTCGCTCCTTCTTGCCGGCGTCCTTGGCGAGCGCCCACGGCTGTGTCGCGTCCACGTAGCGATTCACGACGCCGACGAACTCCCACATCGAGGCCAGCGCGCGCTGAAACGCAAACTCCTCCATCGCGGTCGCCACGTCGGCCTTGGCCTTGGTGAAGGCCGTGCTGACTCCTTCCTCGGCAGCGGTCGCCGGGCCGGGCTCGGGGACCACGCCCCGGTTCAGGTTCACGATCAGTGTCGTCGCTCGCGAGACCAGGTTGCCGAGGTCGTTCGCCAGATCGGCGTTGAGCCGGCCGACGAACGCCTCCTCCGAGAAGTCGGCGTCGAGGCCGAAGACCATCTCGCGCAGGACGAAGTACCGGAAGGCGTCGTTGCCGTACTTTTCCTTGAGCGCCAGCGCCTCGACGAGGTTGCCGACGGACTTGGAGATCTTCTGCCCGCCGAGCGTCCAGTAGCCGTGGACATTGAGGTGCCGATAGAGGGGGATGCCGGCCGCCTTGAGCATGCACGGCCAGTAGATCGCGTGCGGCTTCACGATGTCCTTGGCGATCACGTGTTGGACGTGCGGCCAGAACTTCTCGAGGCGGGAATCGCCCGGGCCGCCGAGGGCCGACACGTAGTTGAGCAGCGCGTCGAACCAGACGTACGTGACGTACTTGTCGTCGAACGGCAGCGGAATCCCCCACTCGAGCCGCCGGCGCGGACGGCTGATCGACAGGTCGGTCAGCGGATCGCGCAGGAAGCCGAGGACCTCGTTGCGATAGCGCTCGGGCCGGATGAAGTCGGGGTGGCGCTCGATGTGGTCGATCAGCCATCCCTGGTACTTCGACATCTTGAAGAAGTAATTCTCCTCCTCGA
>QHSR01000057.1 GCA_003221635.1 Candidatus Rokuibacteriota bacterium
CAGCAGCGCCAGACTGCTCGCGAGAACCAGGGCTCGGCATGTGTTCGTACGCGGTCCCAAGACTGTCATGCTGTCCATAAGTTCTTACCTCTGCTTGAGTCGCTCACTTGAGTCGCTCAGTTGTCAACGATGTTCCAAACACGCTCGGTAGGGACACCCGCCGTAGGGACATCACCTCCTTTAGTTGACGCTCGGGTTCCCGCGATCGCTCGCACGCCTCCCGCGTGCAGTGCCTGAGACGAGATCAGGGTTTCTCGCACGAGACGATAAGGGTTTCCCCGACCCGGACAATCAGGTGAACCCCGTAATCGATGGCGGTGAAATCCCCTATGGATGGCCCGAGGAAATCCTCGAAGAACCGCGCGGGGCGAGCACGCGGGATATCAAGCGGCGTTCCGAGACGCCACCGGCGCCAGCCTGCTGAGTTGCCCCGCCGTGAGCCAGGTGACCGAGCGTCTCTGGCAGGAGTACGAGGCCTTCGTCGGCCGGGACCTCAGCGAGGTTCCGGTCGCCTATGTGTTCGTCGACGGGGTCGCCGAGCGCTTGCACGCCGGGCCTGCCGCGCGAGGCTCTGCGTCTGGGGGATCACCGAGGACGGGCGCAAGGTGCTGCTCCATCTTGCGCCGGGGACGAAGGAGGACACGGCGAGCTGCACGGCCTTCTTCGCGAACCTCAAGCGGCGTTGTTGAAGTTCACGTTCCACGCGTTCGCGGGATGGTCGGCGTTGGTCGTCGCCGCCAGTAGTTGGACGACGCGGTGACCCTCGACCTCGTGATCATGGCACACCCGGCGTGGCTGGCCCCTCGGGCATCGCCCGCCGGCTCTGGCCATGGTCCTGACGCTGACTTTTCAGCCACCCTTCATTCTGCTTGGCGATCTCGGTCATCTGCCGGATCGCGTGCTCGAAGGAGTTGAAGTTCGGGAACGCCTTCACGTCCTGGCAGAGGCGCAGGACCACCTTGAGCTCCTCCGCCTCCTCGCGGATCTCCAGGAGGACCGGCGCCTTGTCGCGCCGCGAGTTGGCGCGCACGACCAGCTTCAGGACGCGCCGCGCGCCGTCGCGGAGGTCCGCCCCCAGCGAATACTTGTGGTACCGCGAGAAGCCCTGCACTACCTGCTCGAGATACAGACACAGATCGTAGCTCGCCTTGTAGATGGGCAGGTGCTCGGCCTGGGCCATTGACGAAACGGTCTGGGGGGCATCGCCCCCCAGACGCCGCGATCAAAGGATCAAATGACCCGAATGAGCAAATAGTCGACCCTTCGCCTACGGCACGCAGCCGCCCCGCACGGCGCGGACGAAAGTGGGGGCGGTCTTAGCGAGGACGCCCACCTCGCCGAAGAAGAAGTTCACGACCCACGCGTCCGCGGGATTGCTAGCGAGGGTCGACGCCGACCAGTAGTAGGACGACGCGGTGAGGCTACATTCGGCCACACTGCAAGTGGCAAGCATCCCCGGGTTGTTATTGAAGGCCACATCCACCGCCGGGTTGAAGGTCCCGGCATCGACGATACTCTCCAGCTCCTTCTTATTCGGGATCCGCCAGTCGTTGAATCCGCCGAGTCCGGTGCCGCCTTCGGTGTTGACCTGCTCCAGCCAGTCCCAGATCGTCGGCGCGGCCGAGTCCCAGGGAAACGTCAGGGTCACGTCATGGTTGCCTTTGGCGGTGACAATGTCCCGGATCTTCTGTTCCCACATGAGCCGCGTGTTCAGGTCGGTGATGGTGCCGTCCCCGTTGTTCTGGTAGCGCAGGGCGCCGCCTGCCTGCACAACGCCGTCATCACGCACCGGGGCGTCGGTCATTTTCAGAGTCGGCGGGTACGAGGTCGTCTGCCCGGTCGCGGGGAAGGTGCTGCTCCCACAACTCGGTGAAGGCGGCGGTGTCCACCACGCTTCCACGGCAGTTGCCCACGGCCCTAGGCTGGACAGAAGCGCCAGACTGCTCGCGAGAACCAGGGCTCGGCATGTGTTCGTACGCGGTCCCAGGACTGTCATGCTGTTCATAGTTCTTACCCCCGCGTTAGTTGCTGACTTGTCAACGATGGGTTCTAAACACACACGGTAGGGACGCCCTCCGTCGGGACATCACCTCCTTTAGTTGACACTCGGATCCCGTGATCGCCCTAACTCCTCCGACGTGCAGTCAGCGTCGGCGCCTAGGCGAGCATCAGGGTTTCTCGCACGAGAGGCTAAGGGCTAGCCCCCTACCGGGACAATCGGGGGAACCCTGTAATCAAGGGCGCGGGAATCGCCTATGGATGGCGCGAGGAAATCCTCGAAGAGCCGCGCGGGGCGAGCACACGGGATATCGAAGCGGCGTTCCGAGACGCCGCCGGCGCCAGCCTGCTGAGTCGCCCCGCCGTGAGCCAGGTGGCCGAGCGCCTCTGGCAGGAGTACGAGGCCTTCGCCGGCCGGGACCTCAGCGAGTTCCTGCTCGCCTATCTGTTCGTCGATAGGGTCGCCGAGCGCTTGCACGCCGGGCCTGCCGCGCGAGGCTCTGCGTCTGGGGGATCATCGCGTCGCGGTAGCCTCGAACAAGCGCGGCGTCCTCTTCCCGTGTCTGATCGTGGATGCCCGGCGGACGGCCGAGGCGCTCAAGGCGATGCAAACCCATCGACGGCGGATCGGACGGTCATCGAGACGGCGGGACGCTTGAAGAACACGGACAACCGGCCCTCAGGCGGCACCGGCCGCCCGACGGATGGTCAAGCCGGACGCGAGGCTAGGCGACGACGCTCCCGATCATCGTCTGACCTCCTTGGTGACGGCCAGTGAGGAACGGCTGCCGCCCCAGCCGGGGATGAAGGCCGAGAAGGCGCCGGCCCGACCGCCCGCCGCAACGACGAGGATGTCATCGGCGGAGGCGACGAGCGGTCGCAGCTTCGTCTCGTCGCCCGGCTGGATCGCGCCGGGCAGCCGATTGGTGCGCTTGAGGTGGGCGTGAGAGTTCTGGGTGTGCTCGAACAGGAACTGACGGATCTCCTTCTTGCCCCAACCGCTGTGCCCGATCGTCCGCATATGCTCGCCCGCGAGGACGATCACGTACTGCGGTTGGCGGCCGGCGCTGCCGCCGAGCCGCATGGCGTCGGCGAGCGTGGTGAGCACGCCTTCCGGGGTGTTCGAGAGCTGGTTGTAGAACTGATGGGGTGACTCGGCCGCCATCACCGTGACGGTGCTCTGCCCGGGACTGAAACCGCGCTCGACGTGGAGCGGCGTCCAGGGACTGTCGGGCTCGTTCTCCGCGATCACGTAGGAGACTTTGCCAGGATGGCCGAGCGTCCCCCGGTTGAGGTTCGCGCGCCATCCCGGCCCGAAGAGGTTGTCTCCGGCGTTGATCTCGAGCTCGCGCGCGATCGGACCGTTGACGATCATGAGGACGGCGGCGCCACCGGTGGAGGTGCCGGGCCCGTGGTAGCTCCACTGCGGGTCACCGATGCCCTCGACCGCCGCCACGACGAGGGGCATGTACTCGGGCTTACAGCCGGCCATGACCGCGTTGATCGCGACTTTCTCGGCCGTGACCGACACGGCCCGGTTGATGATGAAGGCGACCTGCTGCTGCGCCTCGAGGCGGGCGGCGTCGAGCATCGCGCTCACCCGGTCAGGCGTTGGCGGGACGACCGGCAGACCGTCGGTCCACCCCTGCTGGAAGCAGAACTCGATCGCGTCGGCGACATCCGGGACCTGGTACCGCTTGGACGTGAGTGTGGCCGCCATCAGTACTCCTGACCTCCTGCCGAGGCTCGCCTCGGGCGACGGGGCCCCGGCGCCGTCACGCTAGCATCCAGACCTGGATCACCGCAACCTGCGCATGGTCAGTCGCGATGCGTGTTGTCACCGAGCGCAGCGCGCCGAATGTCGGGACGAAGCAACCGGGCTCAAGACCTTCACGATCAGGGAGTATAGCGCCGCGCGGGGCGCATCGTCGTGTCCAGCTCAGCGCCGGATGCGTCTTCCGGCGATCGCGAAGAGGGCGGCGGCGGCGACCGCGAGCGCCGCCACCAGGAGCGACTGCGCGAAGGCGTCGAGGAATCCGACCGTGGCCCGACGGGCGGCGAAAACCTGGGCCAGCACCGCGACGCCCGCGACGACGCCAAGGGTGCGGGACAGGAACGTGAGGCCGCCAGCCGCGCCTTGCTGCCCCGGCGGAAACGCGGCCATGATGGCCGCCATGTTGGGGACCTCGAAGAAGCCGAGCCCGAATCCCGCTGTGAAAAGGGCGAGCGCGATCAGGCCCAGCGGCGTCACGCCGTCGGCGCAGGCCAGGAGGGCGAGGCCGAGGCCTTCTATCAGTAACCCCACCACGGCGGGCGTGCTCGCGCCCACGCGGTCGGCGACCCGCCCCGCGAGCGGCGCGGCGAGCGCGGTCCCGAGCGGTGTGAGCATGAAGAGCATCCCGCCTACCGACGCGCTGAGCCCGCGCGCGTCCACGAGGTAGAACGGCACCAGCAGCCAGATCGCGAAGATCGCGCCTCGGGCAACGAAGGAGAGCGCGCTCGCCCGCAGCACGGGACCGCGCGTCAGGTCGGCGATCGTGACAGGCCGGCGCCCGCTCGCGACCGGCTCGGGCCGGAGCGTCGCCGCGGTTCCGACGAGGACCCCGAGTGCCAGCGGCACCCGGACCTGGAAGACGGAGCGCCAGCCGAGGGATTCGACGAGCAGCCCGGCCGCGAGCGGACCGAGGGCGCCACCGAGCGCGATCGCGCCATTCAGGAACCCGAGCCGTCGGCCGCGCATCGCGGCGGGAGCGCCGGCGGTCGAGAGCGCCGGCGCGGTGCCGTAGACGAGCCCTCCCGCGAAGCCCTGCACGACACGGGCGGCGAGCAACCAACCGAAGCCGAGGGCGGCGGCACCCATGACGAACGCGACCACGCTCAAGGCGACGCCCATCCGGAAGACCGTGAGGTATCCGAGCCGGTCGGCGGCGGCGCCACCCGCGAACGATGTGATCGCATAGGTCAGCACGTAGCAGATGATGATCCAGCGCACCTGCTCCGCCGGAGCCGCGAAGGCCTTCGCGATCGCGGGAAACGCGATGTTCATCATGGAGTCGAGCGACACGACGAGCGCGCCAGCGGCCGCGATCCAGCGAGACACGGCGCGTATGATGACACGACATGCCCGATCCGCTCGGCTGGGCTGTCCTGATCGTCGGGGCGCTCGTGGCCTCGGTCGTCGGCGGCGTCGCGGGGTTCGGCGCCGGGATCGTCATGCTCCCGCTCGTCTCGTGGGCGCTCGGTGTCCGCTCGGCGGTGCCGGTGCTGACGGTGACGATGCTGATCGGAAATCTCTCGCGTATCTGGTGGAGCCGGGGCGACATCGATCGTGCCGTCGTCGTCCGGTTCGCGCTGGGCGCGGTGCCGGCGACTGCGCTCGGCACCGTGCTCTACGCCGGCGTGCCGGCCGAGTGGCTCGGTCGATTCGTCGGCGTGTTCCTCATCGCGGCGGTACCGCTTCGCCGGGTGCTGGCCACCGATCTCTTCCGCATGCGCCTGCGCCACTTTCCCGTCCTCGGCGCGTTCATCGGCTTGCTCTCGGCGCTGGTGGTCACGACGGGCCCACTGAACACGCCCTTCTTCCTGGCGTACGGTCTGCGTCGCAACGCGTACATCGGGACCGAATCGGTCTGCGCCATGTCCATGCATCTGGCGCGGGGGGCCGCCCTCGCGCGCTACGCGCTCTTGACCTGGGAGACGGCAGCGGTGGGCTGCGTGCTCGGCGGGACCATGTTCGCCGGCGCCTGGCTGGGGCGCCGCGCGCTCCAGCAGATGAGCGATCGCGTCTTTCTGGGCATCATCGAGGTGTTGCTCGTGGCGATGGGCTTGCACTCTCTTCTCTTTCCGCGGTAAAACCGTGGCCCGTGGACGTCAAGCCGGGCGCGACGGCGGAAGTCACCTACACGGTCGGCGCCGACCGGACGGCGCATGCGATGGGCAACCGTGGCGTGCACGTCTTCGCCACTCCCTTCGTCATCGGCCTGCTCGAAGACGCCGCCGGAGCGGTCCTCAAGCCCCACCTGCCGCCCGGGGCGGGCACGGTCGGCACCTCGGTCGAGATGAAACACCTCGCCGCCACGCCGGTCGGGATGAAGGTCCGCGCGAAGGCGACGCTGCTGGAGACCGACGGCCGGCGCTATCTCTTCGCGGTCGAGGCGTGGGACGAGAAGGACAAGATCGCCGAGGGTCGGCACGAGCGGTTCGTGGTGCCGGATATCGAGAAGTTCCTCGCGCGCGCGATGCGAAAGGGTGGCTGAGCCGAATCTAGCCTCCCGGCATCTTTCCCCGAGCCGCCACCCACTCCCGGAGCGCCTCGCGCGTCGACTGGAACGCGAGCGCCTCCCAGGGAATCCGCTCCGGCGCGACCCATTCGAGCAGGTCGTTCTCGTCGCACGTCGTGAGCGTGCCCTCGATCACGCGAGCCGTGTAGACGATGATGACCGGCGCCGCCGGGTAGGTATAGACGTTCAGCAGTCCGGTCAGTTCCACCTTCAGGCCCGTTTCCTCGAAGGTCTCGCGCATCGCCGCGTCGGTCACCGTCTCGCCGAAGTCGACGAACCCGCCGGGAAACGTCCAGAGGCCACGTCCGGGATTGATCGAG
>QHSR01000288.1 GCA_003221635.1 Candidatus Rokuibacteriota bacterium
GGTCGGCGTCGACCGAAACGGGGTGGAACCGGACGACCCGGACGCAAACTTCTACGAGCACTTCGGCTGCGGGTCGCCCCAAAACTATACCGGCTTCTGCGACGAGCCGATCGCGCGGCTCATCGACCAGCAATCCCAAGAGCTGGATCCGAAGAAGCGCGTGGCGCTGGTGCAGGAGATCCAGCGGAAACTGGGGGAGACGACCGCGCGGCCGGGCCTCGTCTGGCGACTCGACTACTTCACGGCGTGGCCGTACGTGAAGAACCTCGCGCCGCACCATTCGATCTACAGTTGGGGCCGCATGCAGGAGGTGTGGCTCGACAAGTGAGCCACCCTTGCCCTTGACAACCGCGCGGCCACCCGCGGAGCATCGCCGCGGGAGACGCTCATGGCTCGACTGCATATCTTGGGCGCCGGCACGCCGACGCCGACCGCCGATCGCTTTGGCACCTCGTACGTCCTCGACCTCGGCGGCGGCCGGCTCGCCATGTTCGACTGCGGCCCGGCGGCCACGCACAAGCTCGTCAAGGCCGGCCTGTGGCCCACGAAGGTGGACCACCTCTTCTTTACGCACCACCACTTCGACCACGACGTCGACTATCCCTGCTTCCTGCTCTGCCGCTGGGATCAGAGTATCGGCCGCGAGAACCGGCTGCAGGTCTTCGGCCCCACGCTGACCGAGCGAATCACCGAGCGGCTCATCGGCGAGCGCGGCGCCTTCACGCACGACTGGCAGGCCCGCGTCGGGCACCCGCTCAGCCAGCGCGTGTACCGCAATCGCGGCGGAACGGTGCTGCCCCGCCCGGGACCGAGCGTGGAGGCCAAGGACGTGGGCCCGGGCGTCGTATTTACCGGCTCCGATTGGGAGGTGCGGGCGGCGCCGGCCGAGCACGTGCAGCCCTTCCTCGATTCGCTCGCCTACCGGGTGGAGACGCCGACCGGCAGTGTCGCCTTCACCGGCGACACCCAGCCCTGCCAGAGCGTCATCGACCTGGCGCGGGGCGCCGACGCGCTCGTGTGCATGTGCTGGAACGACCAGGACGCCATGGACGCCGACGGCGAGGCCAGCGGCCAGTGCGGCACCAAGGGCGCCGCCCGCATGGCCCAGGCGGCCGGCGTGCGGCGGCTCATTCTCTCGCACATCGGCCCCAATCTCGCCAGTCATCCGGTCATGGAAAAGGGCATCGGCGACGTCCGGCGGATCTACGAGGGCGAGATCGTCTTCTCCACGGAGGGCTTGGCGCTCGACCTCAGGCGCTGATCGTGACCGGGCGGCCCCCCTGCCTTCCACTGCGCGTGCTCGTCGGGCAGGCACACGGCGCATGGCCGGTACCCGGCCGCGACGGCGGTCTGCTCGTCGGCGAAGAACACGCGGTTCCTGACGTATCCGCCGCGTGCGATGGCCCGGAGCGCGGCCGGGCAGTCGAGCCTGCCGTACACGCGGCCCGGCCGGTAGCCGCCGAGCGCGCCGGGAGTTGCGCTCTGGTAGGGTTGTCGGAGCGGGCCCAGCAGCGTGTACGTCCTGGCGGTCATGCCGCCCCCTCCAGCGTGAGCAGGGCTCGCTTGGCGTCGACGCCACCGACATACTGTCCGATCGTGCCGTCGCTCCGCACGACGCGGTGGCAGGGCACCACGACGGGCAGGGGGTTGCTGGCGCACGCGCTGCCCGCAGCGCGAATCGCCTTCGGGTTGCCAGCCGCCTTCGCGATCGCGGCATAGCTGGCGGTCTTCCCGTAACCGATCTCCGGCAGGTGCGAGAGGATCGTGCGGCGGAAGCCGTGCGAGAGCTGCAGGTCGAGCGGCACGTCGAACGTGCGGCGCCGCCCGGCGAAGTACTCCTCGATCTCCCGCGCGACGCCGTCCAGGCGCGCGGGCGCTCGCAGGATGCGAGGGCTCACGTCGCGGGCGAGGCCTTCCAGCACGAGGTCGTGGTCCTGGCTCGCGTACGCGACCCGTACCAGGCCCTTCGGGGTGGCCGCCAACAGCAAGGCGCCCACGGGGGTGTCGATGGTGCGGTACGCGACGTCGAGAAGACCCGCGGCGTTCGCGGCGTCCACCAGGCGCCGATGCAGCCGGCGGTTGACTTCGTCGTCGATCGTTGGCAACGCGGCGAACAGAGACCGCTCGTTCGTCATCGGGACTCTCCCTTCGCGAATGTCTTTCGCAACGTGGCGATACCGTCTGCCGCCGCTCGTCGGGCGGCGTCCTGACTGCCGCCGACGATCTGGGCGACTTGCACGTAGGGCATCCCCACGAGGTAGTGATAGGCGATTGTCTGTCGTTGCTTGAGGGGAAGGGCCTCGAGCGCCTCCCACAGGCCGGACTCCCAGCCCCCGGGACTGCCCTCGTCCGCGGGGGGCTCCGGCGGCTTGTCGGTCAGGATCGGGCGGCGCGATCTCGCGCGCACATGATCGAGCGCTTTGCGGTGCGCGATCGTCACGAGCCACGCCTCGATGTTGCTGTCCGGGCGCAGGCGCGGGTACGCATCGAGCGCGGCCAGGAACGTCTCCGACCACGCGTCCTCGGCGTCAGCCGGGCCCAGAACAGCGCGGCACACGCGCAGCACGGTCGGGCCGTGCTCGGCGACCACCTCTTCGAACGGCGGTGGACTCACACTACGCGGCCTCGTTTGAAATCCGCTGTCGCCATCGCCGGATCGCCGCTGCGTGGAGCGGGTAATGACGATACGTATCGAGCCGTAGTCGATGACGGAAGCGGGTTTCGCCGACGAGTTGATGTTCGGGGGCGCTCTGAATGAAGTCGACGAGCTGACGGTGCGTTGCCGCCAATTGCGCGTGGACCTCGGACAGCGACAGGCTCCGTTTCTGCTCCGTCATGCGGGCGTTGAAGGCGTCGATGCCCCCGTATCGCACGGAGTACCGCGGCGGCGTGCCGCCCTTTTGGATCAGCGGCAGGTGCTTCAGCGCCTCCTCTTCCCACGTGGTCACGTGCGCGAGGATGTCGCGTACCGACCAGGCACCGGTGACACCCGGCTCCATCAGCCGCACATCCGACAGACCGGCGTACGACTCGTTGAACGCCACCCACGCCTTGTCCAGTCGTTTCAGAAGTTGTCGTCTATCCACGAGTCACTCACTC
>QHSR01000289.1:0-581 GCA_003221635.1 Candidatus Rokuibacteriota bacterium
ATCATCACCAGACCCGTCACGATCGCCCCGAGCGCGTTGAACCACCAGCGCCACCACCAGCCTTCCTCCTTGAGGCGGAGCCAGCGGCGCACCATGCTCGCCTGCGAGAGCGTGAAGGAGAGGAAGACGCCGACCGCGTAGAGCGGGATCAGCGCGTGGGTATCGCCCCCGAAGATGACCAGCAGCAGGGCCGCCAGCCCGCCGAGGATCAGGATCCCGTTCGAGAACACGAGCCGGTCGCCCTGTGCCGCGAACTGGCGCGGGATGAAGCGGTCGCGCGCGAGGAAGTACGACAACCGCGGGAAGTCGGCGAACGAGGTATTGGCGGCCAGCAGGAGGATCAGCATCGTGACCGCCTGGAGCTCGTAGTAGAGCAGCCCGCCGCCGAAGACGTGGCGCGCGAGCTGCGAGACCACCGTCTCCTCCCGGCGCGGCGTGATGCCGAAGTCGTACGCGAGAAAGGTGATGCCCAGGAAGAGCAAGATCAGGATCACGCCGAGCCACGTCAGCACGATCCGCGCGTTGTGTGCCTCTGGCGGCTTGAACGCCGGCACGCCGTCCGAGACGGCCTCGACGCCGGT
>QHSR01000289.1:614-7035 GCA_003221635.1 Candidatus Rokuibacteriota bacterium
CCGACTCCCTCCAGGCCAGGCGGATGCCGCTGATACGGCGCCTCCGGAAGGAAGTCGAGCAGGGCGCCGAGGCCCCCGTAGACGATCAGGGCGGCCAGGCTGCCGATGAACAGGTACGTCGGCGCGGCGAAGAGCTTGCCCGACTCGCGGATGCCCCGGAGGTTGGCGAGCGCGATCGCCACGACCGCGGCGACGCAGAGCCCCGGGCGGTACGGGAAGAGTGTCGGGACCGCAGAGGTGAGGGCGGCGACGCCGGCCGCCACGCTCACCGCCACGGTCAGCACGTAGTCGATCAGAAGGGCCGCGCCCGCCACCAGGCCGGCGGGCACGCCGAGGTTGTCTTTGCTGACGATGTAGGCGCCGCCCCCTTGCGGGTATGCGCGGATCGTCTGGCGATACGAGCTCACCACGATGGCGATCAGGATGGCGATCGCGATGCCGATCGGGATCGAGTAGCTCAGGGCGACCGACCCGGCCAGGATCAGCACGAGCAGGATCTCTTCGGTCGCGTACGCAACAGAGGACAGCGCGTCCGACGCGAAGACCGCGAGCGCGGTGGCCTTGTCGAGTCGCTCGTGACGCGACTGGGCGGTGGCAAGCGGGGTCCCGACGAAGAGACGCTTCAACTGGCTCAGCCGCACGGGGCCCATGATACGACGGCCCGCGCGACAGGCCTAGAACGGCTGCGGTTGCCGGTGTTGCTCCGCGATGTTCTCGAACCGCGCGTACTGGGGAAGAAAGACCACGCGGACCGTCCCCACCGGGCCGTTCCGCTGCTTTCCGATGATGACCTCGGCGATGTTCCGCTCGTCCGGCGGCAGGTCTTCCTTGTACAGCGCCGGCCGATAGAGGAAGAGGATGACGTCCGCGTCCTGCTCGAGGGCTCCGCTTTCACGAAGATCCGAAAGCTGCGGCTTGAACTCGCGCGCCTGCCGCGCCTCGACCGCGCGCGACAGCTGCGAGAGCGCGACCACGGGGACGTTCAGCTCCTTCGCGAGCGCCTTGAGCGATCGCGAGATCTCCGAGATTTCCTGCTGCCGGCTCTCCATCGAGGCGCGGCCACGCATGAGCTGCAGATAGTCGATGATGAGCAGGTCCAGTCCGTGCTCGGCCTTCATGCGTCGCGCCTTGGCGCGCGCCTCGAGCACCGTGAGTCCCGGGCTGTCGTCGATGAAGATCGACGCCTCCGAGAGGCGGCCCGCCGCGGCCGTCAGCCGGTGCCAGTCCGACGAGCTCAGATATCCGGTGCGCACCGCCTGCGAGTCGACCTTCGCCTCGGAGCACAGCATGCGTTGCACGATCTGCTGGGCCGACATCTCGAGGCTCAGCACGAGCACACGCCCGCGCAGCGTGATCCCGACGTGCTGAGCGACGTTCAGCGCGAAGGCCGTTTTGCCCATACTCGGGCGGCCGGCGATGATGATGAAGTCCGAGGGTTGAAACCCCGAAGTCTCCAGATCGAGCTTCTCGAAGCCGGTCGCGACGCCGGTGACGTGCTCCTTCCGTTCGTACAGGCGCTCGATGTACTCGAAGGTGTTTCGCAGGATCTTGCCGATGGGCAGTGCGCTGCCTTCGAGACGGCGCTCGGCGAGGCCGAAGATCTTTCGCTCCGCGTCGTCCACCAGCGTCTGCACGTCTTCCTTGGCCTCGAACGCCTGCGCGATGATATGGCTGGAGGTCTGGATCAGCTCGCGCAGGACCGCCATGTCGCGGACGATCGCCGTGTACGAGCTGAGATACGCGGAGATGGATCCCTGCTCGACGAGGAGGGCCAGCGCCGCGGGGCCGCCGACGAACTGGAGCTGGTCACTGCGCCGGAGCTCCTCGGTCAGCGTCAGGAGGTCGACGGGCTCGCCTCGATCGAAGAGGGCGAGCATGGCCTGATAGGTCGCGCGATGGGCCTCGGTGTAGAAGTCCGAGGCGCGGAGCACCTCGATCACGCGCGGCAGGGTCTCTCGACCCTCCAGGAGGACCGCGCCCAGCACCGCGCGCTCCGCGTCCAGGTTGTGGGGGGGAATCCTGGACGGGAGCTCGCCGACCATGCCGTCGCCGCCTGCTATTCGCGGACGACGTTGACCTTGAGTTGCGCCGTGACATCGTGGTGCAGACGCATGGAGACCGAGAATTCTCCGAGCGCCTTGATCGGCTCCTCGAGCGTGATGCGCTTGCGATCCATCGTGATGCCGTGCGTCGCCAGGAAGTCAGCGATGTCCTGCGGGGTGACCGAGCCGAACAGCTTGCCCTCCTCGGAGGCCTGCCGGCGCTCCTCGTAGGCGAGCGCCTCGATCTGTGCGCGTAGAGACTCGGCGTCCGCCTTCACGCGGTCGGCTTTTGCTTCTTGCTGCTTCTGGATGTGCTCGAGATTCTTGAGATTCCCGGCGGTGGCGGACAGGGCGAGCTTCTTGGGGATCAGAAAATTCCGCGCGTACCCGTCCGAGACGTCGCGCACCTCACCGCGCCGGCCGACTTTCGTGACATCGTCCAGGAGAATGACTTTCATGGCCGGCTCTAGTCGGCCGCGAGGTACGGCAGCAGGGCCACCGTGCGCGCCTGCTTGATCGCGTGCGTCAGCTGGCGCTGATGGCGGGCGCAGCTGCCGGAGATGCGCCGGGGTATGATCTTCCCGCGTTCGCTGACAAAGCTCCGCAGGCGGCGCACGTCCTTGAAATCGACGAGGTCGACCTTGTCAACGCAGAACTTGCAGACTTTGCGCCGGCCGAACCGGCGGCGCTTGACGGGCTTCTGGGCTGTCGGGGGAATGGCTCGCTCCTTCCTCTCTTAGAACTCGGTGCGCTAGAACGGGACGTCGTCGTTACCGGAGCCGGCTTCTTCGGCGAATGACTCGGCCGCCGGCACGGTCGCCGGCGCCGCGGTCCGGGCGCGCCCCATGAACTGCACGCGCTCCCCGACGACCTCGATGACGGTTCGTTTGCCGCCGTCCTTGGCTTCCCATTCGCGCGTCTGCAGCCGGCCCTCGACGAGGATGGGACTCCCCTTGTCGAGGTATTCGCCGCAGCTCTCCGCCTGCTTGCCCCACACGACGACGGTGAGGAAACAGGTTTCTTCTCGCTTCTCGCCCCCCTGCGTCGTGTAGTTAATCGGCGACGGCAGTTCCGCTGGGCGTGTAGCGCAGCTCCGGGGGCTTGGTCAGGTTGCCGATCAGGAATACCTTGTTGAGGCTCGCCATCAGCTGACCTCCTCGAGCACCTCCTGAGTTTTCGCCGGCCGAGCCTTCTTGCGGATCGGAACCCGTGTGCTGACAAAGCGCAGTACGTTCTCGTTGAGGCGCACCTGACGCTCGAATTCCTTCACCATGGAGGGCTCGGCAGAAACCTCGAAGACCGCGTACGTGCCTTCCCGCTGCTTCTTGATGTCGTACGCGAGCCGGCGCTTTCCCCAGTTATCGACTTTGGTGACCTCGGCGCCGAGCGTCGTGAGTTGCGCGCCGAGCTGCTCCAACAGCGCGGCCACTTCCTCATCGGTCGGACGCGGATCGACGATCACGAGGACTTCGTACGGTCGCAGTTTTCACTCACCTCCCCGCAGACCCGAGTTGAGCGCCTAACCGTATCAAACATCCAAGCACGGTGCAAGGTCAACGCCGACAAAAAGATACGGCCCGGACCGTTCCCGGCCCGGGCCGCGGCCCGCAGATCCTGCGGGCTAAAACTCCGTTCCCCCGTGGAATCGGAGGGAGCCGTCGAGGCCCCCCTCCGAGATTAATACATATCGCCGTGCGGCATGGCCGGCGCGGCCGCTGGCTTCTCCTCCGGGATGTCCGTGATCAGGGCCTCGGTGGTGAGCAGCAGCGACGCGATCGACGCCGCGTTCTGCAACGCCACGCGCTCGACCTTGGTCGGGTCGATGATGCCGGCCTGCACCATGTCGACATACTCCATGCTCTCCGCGTCGTAGCCGCGGTTCGGAAGCGTCTCGCTCTTCACCTTCTCGACGATCACGCTGCCCTCGGCCCCCGCGTTCTCGACGATCTGGCGGATGGGCTCCTCGAGCGCCCGCTTGACGATCATGGCGCCGACCTTCTCGTCGCCCTCGGCCTTGACCCGGTCGACGGCCTTGGACGCACGGAGCAGCGCGACGCCGCCGCCCGGCACGATGCCCTCCTCGACGGCCGCCCGCGTCGCGTTCAGCGCGTCCTCGACCCGCGCCTTCTTCTCCTTCATCGCCGTCTCGGTCGCCGCCCCGACCTTGATCACCGCCACCCCGCCGGCCAGCTTCGCCAGCCGTTCTTGCAGCTTCTCGCGGTCGTAGTCCGAGGTCGTCTCCTCGATCTGGGCCCGGATCTGCTTGATCCGGCCCTCGATCTCCTTCGGCTTGCCGGCGCCCTCCACGATCGTCGTGTTGTCCTTGTCCACGACCACCTTCTTGGCGCGGCCGAGGTCCTCGAGCTTGATGTTCTCCAGCTTGATCCCGAGATCCTCGGTGATGGCCTTGCCACCCGTGAGGATTGCGATGTCCTCGAGCATGGCTTTACGACGGTCGCCGAAGCCCGGCGCCTTCACCGCGGCCGTGTGCAGCGTGCCGCGCAGCTTGTTGACCACGAGCGTGGCCAGCGCCTCGCCCTCGATGTCCTCGGCGATGATCAGAAACGGCTTGCCGGACCGCGCCACCTGCTCGAGCAGCGGCAGCATGTCCTTCATCACGCTGATCTTCTTCTCGTGGATCAGCACGATGGCGTCTTCCAGCACGACCTCCATGCGCTCGGGGTCGGTGACGAAGTAGGGCGAGAGGTAGCCGCGGTCGAACTGCATGCCCTCGACCACGTCCAACACCGTGTCCGCCGACTTCGACTCCTCGACCATGATGACGCCGTCCTTGCCGACCTTCTCCATCGCCTCGGCGATCAGGTTGCCGATCGTCTTGTCGTTGTTCGAGGCGATCGTCGCGACCTGGGCGATCTCCTTCTTGTCCTTGGTCGACTTGGAGAGCTTCTTCAGCTCGTCGGTCACGGCTTCCACGGCCGCCTCGATGCCACGCTTGAGCCCCATCGGGTTAGCGCCGGCGGTGACGTTGCGGAGCCCCTCACGGAAGATCGCCTGCGCGAGCACGGTCGCGGTGGTCGTGCCGTCGCCCGCGATGTCCGACGTCTTGGACGCGACTTCCTTCAGCATCTGGGCGCCCATGTCCTCGTAGGGATCCTTCAGCTCGATCTCCTTGGCGACGGTGACGCCGTCCTTGGTGATCGTGGGGCTACCGAACTTCTTGTCGATGACGACGTTGCGGCCCTTCGGGCCCAGCGTCGCCTTCACGGCCTCGGCCATGATGTTCACGCCCTTGAGCAGCGCGCTCCGGGCCTCCTCGTCGAACTTGAGCTGCTTCGGCATGGATCACGTTCCTCCTTACTCGAGAATGGCGAGGACGTCTTCCTCGCGCAGGATGAGGTATTCCTTGTCGTCGATCTTGACCTCGGAGCCCGAGTACTTCCCGAACAGGATCTTGTCACCGGCCTTCACATCGAGGGCGATCTTCTTGCCGTTTTCGCCGACTTTGCCGTTGCCGACGGCGATCACCTTGGCTTCTTGCGGCTTCTCCTTGGCGGTATCGGGAATGATGATCCCGCCCTTCTTGACCTCTTTCTCCTCGAGCCGCTCGACGAGGATGCGGTCATGCAGCGGACGAATCTTCATGGTGTCTCTGCCTCCTTCGTGCTTTGTTGAGGTTGCGCCGGTCTTTTTGGCGGTGGGCTTGACCATTCCCAACCCCCAGAGCAGTTAGCACTCGATTCGGTCGAGTGCTAATATTAGCGGCGCCGCCGCGACGGATCAAGCGGAAAATTCGGAAGGAGAATCATGGGCAAAAGTCTTTTCATCTCAAATGTTTTGCCGCAGGAGGCGTTGAGGCTCATCCCTCGCGACGTTTCCGTTGACTACAACGACAACGCGACCGCCCTGCCAAAGGCCGAGCTGATCGCCCGCCTGCAGGGCAAGGATGGCCTCATCTGTCACATCATCAGCGCGATCGACGATGAGGTCCTGGCGGCGGCGCCGACCGTGAAAGTCGTCGCCAACGTAGCGGTCGGCTACAACAACATCGACGTCGCGGCCGCCCACCGCCGGGGGGTGGTCGTCACCAACACTCCCGACGTGCTCACCGAGACGACGGCGGACTTCGCCTGGGCGCTCCTGATGGCGACCGCGCGGCGTGTCGTGGAGGCCGATCACTTCGCGCGCTCGGGCCAATGGGACCGCTGGCAGTGGGGTTTGCTCTGGGGCGCGGACGTCCACGGAAAGACGCTCGGTATCATCGGATTCGGGCGGATCGGTCGCGCCGTCGCGCGGCGCGCGCTCGGCTTCGACATGCGCGTCCTCTACCAGGACGCGGTGCCCGCGGATGCCGCCGTCGAACGCGAGCTGAGGGCGTCACGGGTGGAGCTGGAGGCCGTGCTGCGAGAGGCCGACTTCGT
>QHSR01000290.1 GCA_003221635.1 Candidatus Rokuibacteriota bacterium
GGTCGAGACGCGCCTGGCCCTCGGCTTCTCCGGCCGCGAGGCCATGCAGCCGCTGGTCCGCTCGGCGCTGCGCGCGGCGATGATTCCCGTCGTCAACGGGATGATGACGGTCGGGCTCGTGCAGCTTCCGGGGATGATGACGGGCCAGATCCTCGCCGGATCCTCGCCGCTCCTGGCCATCCGCTACCAGATCGTCGTGGTGTTCATGCAGGCCGCCGCCACCGCGCTCGCCTCGCTCTTCTTCGTCCGCCTGATCGCCAGCCGCTATCTGACGCCCGCCCACCAGCTCCGACGTTACCTGCTCTAGATTCCGCGTCTCGATGCGGCACGAGCTGGGAGTGTCCTCGTAGGCGCATAACGCCCACGATGGCCGGCGCGCCGCCGGCTGCATGCGGATGTTCGACGGCGGCTATTTCTTCCGCGGATCGTCCGCTGGATTGACGTAGGTGACACCCCAAGGTCCTACACCGTGCACCTGAACGATCGTCTCGTCCTTCGTCCAGCCGAAGTGGTTCGTCTTTGGCTGCATGATGGCGACGCTTCCAGCCGACAGGGGTTTGCCCTTCGCCTCATCAAGTTTGTCGCCGAGGCCGAAATTAAGCGTGCCGGAAATCACCGTGACGTGCTCGATCGCAGGGTGCCAATGAGCAGGGATCTTGTAGTTGGCCGGAAACTTCAGCCGAAACGTGAACGGGACCGCCTCGGTCGGCGGTCCTTCGATGACGGCGATCTTCGCCCCTGGCGGTAGGGATGGGACATCCGCCCACTTCAGATCAGCTGGGCTGACCATGGTGTGAGCAGCCGCCTGGGCCCAAGCCGGGGATGCTCCAAGACAGCCGATGGTTAGGGCTACGAGTGGTGCAACGAGTTTCATCGTCATCGCGTATCCTCCGTTTGAATACCGTTTACCTGGGCCGTGCCTGGATAGGACGAGCGTCGACCTTATCATGCCCGTCGAACGTGATGTTAGGCGGCATCGCGCCCTCCCCCCTGGTATCAGTGCGATTGAAAAGGGTGCCTAAGAGCTCCATTTGCGCTCCAGCAGGTCTTTCAGCGTCTTCAGGTCGTTCTCGACCGCGGCCTTGTCCTTGGCAAACTGCCCGTCGGACATCCCCGACTGGCGGATCAGCGTAAACACGAACTCGCTGCCCTCTCCATTGAAACCGACCCGCATGGGGTTGTGGATGGTAACGCCCGACTCTAGCTTGACGTCATGATCCATGACGCCGAAAGAGTTCCGCTGTACGAATCTCACCCTGACCTTGCCGAACGGGGCGTCCGCGATCCACTCATCGCCGTCCCTCCTGACCTCGGAGCGCGCCAGCCCTGCGGCCCAGCGCGGCAGGTTCCTCGGGTCGGAGGCGAACTCGTAGACCTCGGCCGGCCTGCGGGCGATGTAAACGCTGATATGTTGGACGCCGTGCATGGGACCACCTCTCTCGGGCGTGCAGGCTCCGAGGCCAAGGACGAAAACGCAAACGCACGTCGTCATTCGCGACCGGCTAGTCAATCGCCTCTCCGCACCGCTTCAGATGCAATGGAGAGCGAGAGCTCTTGGTAGGCGAGGGTTCCCGCTAGAACGAGTCGTACGATGTCTGGCCATACCTATACGGTCTCTTCCGCGAGCCACGTTGCCAGTACATCACTGACGAGGGGGTTCAAACAGTTCGATGGGATTACCTGCCGGGTCGTCGAGCAGGATCTGCTTTCCGCCCATGCCGGTGACAATGTCGTTGCGGAAATGGACTCCCGCCTTGCGAAGCGTCTCGACTTCGCTCGCGAGGTCGGCGACCTGGAGTTGTATGCGGTTCCAGCCGCCTGGCTCGGGCTTGCGACCGTCGGGAATGGGCTGGGCGGCGCCCCCGGGACCGATGGGCGCGTTCAGCAGGAGGCGGAGGTCGCCTCGCGAGACGATTGCGAAGCCGGGGGCGGGCCGGAGCTCAACTCCGAAACCGAGACGCTGGGTGTAGAAGGCGATTGCCGCATCCACATCATCGACTATGTAACGTACGGTGACTGGAGCCATCGTCAACTCTCCTTGTTTCCAAGCAACGCTCTCCCCGGCCGTTAGGCGCCTCCACGCGATCAGGTCTTCCTCGTGTCCAGCATTTCGGGATAGGGAGTTCCTGACGACAAACTTCATAGCGATCGCGGTGCTCGACCTCGCGCGCGCTACGCTGCTGGTTGGTGCGCGTTCCTCTTGACGAGCAGCTGCCGCTAGACCTCGCCGCCACCCTCCAAGGCCACAGTGTCGATACCGTGGCCGGCCGAGGCTGGGTAGGCATCACGAACGGCGAGCTTCTACGGCTATGGGCGGCGAGTACGACGCGCTCGTTACGATGGATGGCGTGCTACTTGTCCGCGCGCCTTCCCACCGCATGGTACACCTCCAGCCGCTCGTCCCGGCAATCCTCGACGCCCTCCACGCGCTCAGGCCAGGTCAACTCCACCGCATAGGCGGATAAACGCCCCGGCTCAGGCGTGGTGGGTGTCGCGACGGTCTCCGCAGACGGTCACTCGCCCACCGTCGCCTGGAACCGGAAGTTAGGCGGCCCAGGGTACCAACCGGGTACATAGGTAACACACCTAACCGGGAACATGGGTGACACCGCATAGGCTGCTCACCGGGAGGTGGGTATGCCTTGGACGGAGACGGCGCCATGAAGGAACGCTTACGGTTCGTCACGGACTGGGAGCGTGACCTGTACTCGATGGTGGAGCTGTGCGAACGCTACGGCGTCAGCTGTAAGACCGGCTACAAGTGGGTCGAGCGCTACGAGCATGAGGGTCCGGACGGGCTGCGCGAGCGGAGCCGGGCGCCGCACCATTGCCCGCATCGAATTTCGGCGGACGTCGCGGCGGCGATCTGCGCCGGGCGACGACAGCATCCCAGCTGGGGCCCCGAGAAGATCCTGCACTGGTTGAAGCGGCGCCACCCCGCGTTGGACATCCCGGCCACGAGCACCGCCGGCGACCTCCTGGCCCGACGCGGGTTGGTCAAGCAGCGTCGCCGCCGGCGTCACTACACCCACCCCGGGGTCGTGCCCCCGACGACGGAACGGCCCAATGACCTCTGGACCGCGGACTTCAAGGGCCACTTCCGGACCCGCGATGGCATCTACTGCTACCCGCTGACGGTTGCCGATCAGCACACGCGCTATCTGCTCGGCTGTCACGGCCTGCTCTCAACCAAGGGCCAAGGCGTCCGCCCCATCTTCGATCGCCTCTTTCGCGAGTACGGCCTGCCGCGCGCCATTCGGACCGACAACGGCGTGCCGTTTGCCACCACCGGCATCCACGGTCTCTCGCAACTCAACGTGTGGTGGCTGCGCCTCGGTATTCAGCACCAGCGAATCCTG
>QHSR01000291.1 GCA_003221635.1 Candidatus Rokuibacteriota bacterium
CACTCGACCGAGGGACCCGACGAGGGCTCGCTGACGGTCACCTTCCGCTGCCCGGAGTGTGGGTTCCGTGTCGCGATGCTGACCAACCCGTTCGAGACGCAGATGGTGCGGAGCCTCGGCGTCAAGGTCGGGGGCCGCACGTCGGAGACGGCGCCGAGTGGCCACGCGCCGGAGGCAACGCCGTTCGAGCACGTACGCACGATGATGGCCAACCCGCGCGCCGACGTCTTCGAGGCTGAGGCCGGGGGGGTCACAGAGGCCGCCGCCTGCCCCTTCGCCAGCATGGTCAACGAGGGCGCTGCGGCCGTACCGACCGGCGTCGTCTGGACGTCGGAGGCCGAGGCGCGCGTCGAGCGGGTCCCGTCGTTCATCCGGCCGATGGCCCGGCGCGCCATCGAGCGGTTCGCCGCCGAGCACGGATACGCGACCATCGACGAGACCGTCATGGACGAGGCCCGCGGCGCGTTCGGGATGTAGCGGCTCATGACGAAGGCCGACATCGTGGCGCGGATGGCCGCGGCCGCCGGGTGGCCGAAGGCGGGCTCCGAGCGCGCGCTCCGGGCGGCGCTCGCGGGAATCCGCGCCTCGCTGAAGCGGGGCGACGCGGTCACGCTCGTCGGCTTCGGAACGTTTTCCGTCGCGCGGCGCAAGCCACGCACGCTGAAGAACCCGCGAACAGGTCAGGCGGTGACGGTTGCCGGGCGGATTCCGCGTTTCAAGCCGTCGAAAGAGTTGAGGCAGGCGGTCCGCTGACCGGCTTTTTCCTTGCCGGCCGCGCCGCGCGCTGGCTAGAATCGATCCTAGTGCATCCGGGCCGCACGCTCGCCGTCCTGGCGGTGCTGGCCGCCGCCATTGCTCCCCCTGTCGCGACCGCCCAGCCGGGGCGCCCCGTTGCCGACGGACGCCCGCCCTTAATCTCCGCGGAATCCGTCCTGCTGCTCGATCCCGAGGGCCGGACGCTCTTTGCCAAGAATCCCGACGAGGAGCGGGCGCCCGCCAGCCTCGTGAAGCTGATGACGCTCTACCTCGCGTTCGAGGACATCGAGGCCAGGCGCGCTGACCTCGACGAGCTGGTCCCGGTCAGCCGGTACGCCGCGGTGACACCGCGGTCCCGGATGGGCCTCCGCGCGGGCGAGTCGGTCCCGCTCCACGTGCTCCTGGAGGGCGTGGCGATCGCCTCGGCGAACGACGCCGCGACTGCGCTGGCCGAGCGCCTGGCCGGAGACGAGTGGAGCTTCGTCGGCAGGATGAACGCGAAGGCGCAGGAGCTCGAGCTCCACGCCACGCGGTTCGCGAACCCGCACGGGCTCCCCGATCCGGCCCAGCGGAGTAGCGCCCGCGACCTCGCCCAGCTCATCGCCCGCCTGCTCCGGGACCATCCCGCGGCGCGGCCGATGCTGGGCGGACAGACGTTCGTCTACCGGGGTCGCGTGTACGCGCGTCACATTCCGCTGTTCAACGATCCCCTGGGCGTGCAGGCGCTCAAGACCGGATTCACGCACGAGGCCGGCTACAACCTCGCCGTGTCGGCGTGGCGCGACGGGCAGCAATTCGTCATGATCGTCCTCGGCTCGCGTACCCGGACGGCCTCGTTCCTCGACGCGAAGAAGCTCCTGAAATTCGGCTTCGTCGAGGCCGGGCTGGACAGTCCGCCCGAGCCCCGCCCGCCCAGGCGGCCGGCCCGCACGCGGCGCACGACGCTCACGCAGTGAGCCCGATCCACGGCTACGTCTTCGACGCGTACGGCACGCTCTTCGACGTTCACTCGGTGGTCGAAGCCGGCCGCGCGATCACGGGTGACCCGGCGACGCTATCGGCCACCTGGCGGCAGAAGCAGCTCGAGTACACGTGGTTGCGCGCGCTGATGGGGACGTACGCCGATTTCTGGGCCGTGACCGAGTCGGCGCTCCGCTACACGATTCGCCGGCTCGGCCTCACCGCGTCGGAAGCGCAGGTGCGGCGTCTGATGGAGGCGTATCTCTCGCTCGCCTGCTTCCCCGAGGTGCACGCCGCCCTCCAGCGGCTCGCCGGCCGGCCGCGCGCCGTCCTCTCGAACGGCGCGCCGATGATGCTGGCGGCCGCCGTCGCCTCGAGCGGGCTCGCCCCGCATCTCGAGCACGTCATCTCCGTCGACGCGGTGAGGACCTACAAGCCCTCGCCCCTCGTGTACGCGCTCGGCTCAGCGAGGCTGGGCATCCCGGCGGGCGAGCTTCTTTTCGTGTCCTCGAACGCCTGGGACGTCGCCGGCGCCAAGGCCTTCGGCTACCGTGTCGCCTGGTGCAACCGCACGGACGCGCCCGAGGAAGAGCTCGGTGTGCGCGCCGATCTGGTCGTCAGCGCCCTCGATCAACTCCCGCGCTGAATCCGACGGAGGAAAAAACGAGGGCGGCCCGCTTCCGCGAGCCGCCCGTGACGGCGTGAAGGAGCCGGTCTCGCCTACTTCTTGCCGGCCAGCCTCTTCCGCTTCACATAGGCCCAGATCTTCTTCGTCATCTCGGACGGACCGATCGGCGAGCCGCCGAAGATTGCCTCGGCCGAGTCCTTGCAGCCCTTGAAGTTGATCGAGTAGCCCCCGAACGCCTTCTTCCCCTTCGCCATGATCCCTCCTTACCTCGTGGTGGTCTCGCGCCCCATGAGCTTCCTTGGGGGTATTCCTAGCACACGTAGGAAGAGAGGAATAAGAAAAAACACCATACCTGGGGGCTCGCCGCCGAGGCGATGATACCCCTCACGGGTATAGAGGCGCGGCCGCCGGCGCCGCCGCTCAGCGCGTCTGGAACGCGGGCATCACGTCGCGCGCGAACCAGCGGAGCTGCTCCTTGAACTCCTTCGGCGAGAGGCCCTCGGCCCAGTGGATCATGAAGTCCTCGAGCCCGGGGTACTTCGCGGCGATCGACTTGATGCCCTCGATCACCTGCGCCGGCGGGCCGCAGAACCACGCCTTCTGCTGGATGCCGTCCGAGAGCGAGGGCACGCGCGCGGGCGCGCCGGGCGTGCCCCACGTGCGCCCCTGCTCGTCCGCGTAGCGCACGAATCCGAACGGCGCGAACCACTTGTAGCGTTCGTCGTGGGAGGGCTCGACCCGGCGCTTGGCCTCCTCCGGGGTGTCGGCGAGGTAGAGCCCGGCGCCCCAGA
>QHSR01000292.1 GCA_003221635.1 Candidatus Rokuibacteriota bacterium
CCATTGGGGCTTTACGAGCGCATCCAAGACTCCGCTGTGGACGGAGCGGCCGGCCGCCCAGAGCGCCCCGATTCTAGCGCCGGACTGGGTCCGCCTCAGCAAGGAGGCGACGCCCGCGGTCGTGAACATCAGCACCAAGCGCAATCCTGACGGCCCGGTCATGCCGGACCTCAAGGGTGGCCGCCCCGGCGAGCGCTCGCCCGAGGACTTCTTCAGGCGCTTCTTCGAGGAGACTCCCCGTCGTCCCGTGCGAGCCGTAGGATCGGGCTTCATCCTGAGCTCGGACGGCTACATCGTGACCAACAACCATGTCGTCGAGGATGCGACCGGCATCCAGGTGAAGCTGGCGGACGACCGTGAGTTGGCCGCCACGGTAGTCGGGCGCGATCCCAAGACAGACCTGGCCCTTCTGAAGGTCGAGGCCACTGGGCTCCCGGTCATCCCCATCGGGGATTCGAATGCGCTCCAGGTCGGCGAGCCGGTGATGGCTATCGGCAACCCGTTCGGCCTCGAGCAGACGGTCACCACCGGGATCGTCAGCGCGACCGGTCGAGTGATCGGCAGTGGGCCGTACGACAACTTCATCCAGACCGACGCCTCCATCAACCCGGGAAATAGCGGTGGTCCGCTGATCAACGCCCGGGGTGAGGTCATCGGCATCAACACCGCGATCGTCAGCCAGCGCGGCGGGTCGGTGGGCATCGGCTTCGCGGTGCCCTCGAGCATGGCCAAGTCGGTCGTCTCGCAGCTCGCCGAGCACGGCAAGGTCGAGCGCGGCTGGCTCGGTGTATCGATCCAACCCCTCACCAAGGAGCTCGCTCAGGGCTTCAAGCGCAGCGACGCGACCGGCGCACTGGTCGCGTCCGTGCTGGAGGGCTCCCCGGCGGCGAAGGCCGGTGTGAAATCCGGGGACGTGGTCGTCGAGTTCGCCGGGAAGAAGGTTACGAAGTCCGCGGACCTGCCGAGCCTCGTCGCCGAAGCCCGGGTGGGCGGCGAGGTGCCGATGGTGGTGGTGCGGGAGGGTAAAGAGGTCGCGGTGGAGGGCAAGGGCCAGCTGGGTCTCTCGGTTCAGCCGCTCACCCCGCCGGTCGCCCGCGAGCTCGGCCTCAAGGTGAACGAGGGCGTGCTGGTGCGTGACGTCGTTGAGGGAAGCCGCGCCGGCGAGGCCGGCATCCGCGCCGGTGACGTGATCGTCGAGATCGATCGTCAGCCGGTTCGCACGGTGGAGGACCTCAAGACACGAGTGGACAAGCACGCCAAGGGCGCACCGATGCTGATCCTCGTAAATCGCGAGGGCAGCACGATGTACGTCGCAATTCCCGCCGTGTAGCTGAACACTGAAGATCGGGGGGAGCGCCGTGGCTCCCCCCGATGCCCCCCGCTCCCCACCGATTGTCCGAGCTGAGCTGCACGCGCCAGGATCGGTTGCGCCGGCGAAGGCGCCGCACTAGACTCCGCATCGATCAGGAGGAGCGACCGATGCCGACCGCGCAGCTCCCCGGCGATCTGCTCATGCACTACGACGACGACGATTTCACCGATCCCTGGTCTCCGGCCGAGACCGTCATCCTGCATCATGGCAACGCCAAGAGCGCGAAGCTCTGGTACGGCTGGGTGCCGCTGCTCGCCCGAGATTACCGGGTCATCCGCATCGACGCCCGAGGCTTTGGACGATCCTCGGTTCCCCCGCCCGGCTATCCCTGGTCGCTGGAGGGCTTCGCGACGGATCTCGTCCATCTCATGGAGCACCTCGGCATCGACAAGGCGCATCTGATCGGGGAAACCATCGGCGGCACGATTGCGCTCGAGTTCGCTCACCGATTCCCCGAGCGCCTGCACACCGTGACCACGTGCACGTCGCCCTACAAGTTTCGCGGGATCCAGGCTTATCGCGATTACTACAACGTGGTGAAGGAGCACGGCGTCGAGACCTGGGTGCGACAGACCGCCAATCGTCGGTTGGAGCCCGGCGCCGCTGATCCCGGGCACCAGGAATGGTACGCCCAGGAGATGAGCCGAACGGCGCAGCACGTGGTGCTGGAAACCCTCGCATATCTCGCGACCGTCGACTTGACGCCCATCCTGCCGAAGATCACGACGCCGGCGCTGGTGCTGGTCGGCGAGCGCAGCACCATGAATACGCCGGATCGGGCGCAGAGCCTGGCGGCGCTCCTGCCGCGTGGGACCCTGGTCGAGGTGCCGGGCGCGAGCGGCTATGTCCAGCATTCCGCGCCAGCCCAATGCGTTGCGATCTGGCGAGCGTTTGTGCGATCCTCGCGCGCGTAAGGGACGCGAGGCCGGGACGGCCCCGGCCAAGCATGAGGAGGAGACGGTCATGGGTGACATCCTGGGCATCGGTACGACTCACTACCCGCCGGGGTTGGTGCCGGACGAATACAAGCCATGGCCCCTGGCCCGGATGCTCCACACCGACCCGCGAATTCCCACCCATTTGAAGGACCCCGCCAACTGGCCCGAGCCGATGCGGGCCGAGTGGGGGAACGACGAAGGGATCACGGCCTTCAAGGCCCATCGGGCCCGCGTGTTCAGCGCCTTCCGTACCATCAGAGACGAGATCGTCGCCTTTCGGCCGGACTTCATACTCATGTGGGGCGACGATCAGTACGAGAACTTCCAGGATGACGTCATCCCTCCGTTCTGCGTGCTGGCCTACGACACACTCACGTTTCAACCGTTCAAGCGGCTCGGGAACCGGCCGAACATCTGGGGTGAGCCCGGCGACAAAGCATTCACGTGGCCGGGACAGCCGCTGGCCGGCCGTTACCTCACCGGCCGCCTGCTCGAAGCCGGTATCGACATGCCCTACGCGTACCGGCCGCTGCACGGCGATGGCGTAGCCCACGCGTTCGCCAACACGCTGCTGTACCTGGACCTGGACCGGGGGGGCTTCGCCTATCCCGTGCTGCCCGTGACGGTGAACTGCTACGGCCGCGACGTGGTGCGCTACCGCGGAGGCGGAACTCAGCACGCCGAGGAAGCCGATCCGCCCGCGCCGTCGCCGCGCCGCTGCTTCGAGCTCGGGCGCGCCACCGCCCGGATCATCAGGGACAGCCCCTGGCGCGTGGTCTTGATGGCGTCGTCGAGCTGGTCGCACGCGTTCCTGACCGAAAAGAATCACTTCCTCTACCCCGATCTCGAGGCTGACCGGGTCTTGCTCGAGCACTTGCGCGCCGGCGACTACGACACCTGGCGTGATGTCCCCCTGGCGCAGCTCGAAGCATCCGGGCAGCACGAAGTCCTGAACTGGGTCTGCCTCGCGGGGGCCGTGGCCGAGCTCGGCTACAAGATGGAGCTCGTGGATTGGGTGGAGACCTGGATCTTCAACGCGCCGAAGTGCCAGGCGATCTTCAGATGAAGGCCGTCTATATCGCCGAACCCGGAGGGCCGGAGAAGCTGATCTTCGGTGACCGCCCCGACCCCGAGGCGGGACCCGGCGAGGTCGTCGTCCGCGTCCGGGGGACGGCCGTCAATCACGCCGATCTCGCGATCCGCGCGGGCCGCTCGGCGACCGGTGGGTTGCCGCGCGTCCTGGGGCTCGATATCGCCGGAGAAATCGCGCGTCTGGGACCTGGCGTGACCGGGTGGAAAGAGGGCGACCGGGTCGTGGTGGAGAATCGCGTCAAGTGCGGCGCTTGCACGCCGTGTGTGCAAGGGCGCGACGAGTTCTGCGAGCGCCAGAAGCGGTTGGGCGGCGAGCTCGACGGCGGTCACGCGCAGTACTGCAAGGTCCCCGCGGCCAATCTGCAGCGGATCCCCGACCGGATGGGATTCGAGGAGGCGGCGACGTTCCCCCTCGCGGGGCACACGGCCTGGCACTGTCTCGTCGAGCGCGTGCAGCTCCAGCCGTGGGAAGACATCCTGATCCAGGCGGTCGGCAGCGGCGTGGGAAGCTTCGGCCTCCTCATGGCCAAGGGCA
>QHSR01000231.1 GCA_003221635.1 Candidatus Rokuibacteriota bacterium
CACGCGACGGAGTCGATCTGGGAAGCTCTCCGCGCGCCCGGCAGCGTCGTGGTGCTGCGTCACAGCTACGCCCCCGGCACCTTCGATCCACCGAGCGCCAGGCTCGACGATTGCTCGACGCAACGCAACCTGGACGCGAGCGGTCGGGCCCAGGCCCGACGGATCGGCGAGGCGTTCCGGCAGAACGGCATCGCAGTCGGTGCGGTATTGTCCAGCCCGCGCTGCCGGTGCCTGGACACGGCCCGCCTGGCCTTCGGACAGGCGCAGTCCTGGGAGCCGCTCCAGGGTGCGCTCAACGACGACGAGCGCCGTCGGCGTCAGCTGGCCGAGATCAGAAGCGCCGTCGAGGCGCACCGCGGCGGACCACCCCTCGTGCTCGTCACCCACGGCAGCGTGGTCACCGATCTAACCGCACTCAACATCCCGATGGGCGCGTTCGTCGTGTTGCGGCGAGCGGCCGATGGAACCTACACGGTCGCGGGCCAGTTGCACGTCGAGTGAGTGCGCAATTTCTCGACGGCTTGCGCGTGGTGACGAGCCGGGAGCCCCGAGCCGTACGCGCCTCGCATCTCGCCGGGCGTGCCCAGGTGCACGCGCGACCAGCCTCAAGTACACTCGGCGACCACCGAGCGATTCCACGGCTCGCGGATAGCGCCCGCGTTTCGACGCGGAACGGGGAGAGCGGATGCCGACGACGCTGCTGATGCTGCCGCCGCAGACGCCCACCACACGCGCCTGGGCTTCCCGGCTCGCGGCGGTGCTGCCGGAGCTGGCCATCGTGGTCGCGGAGACCGAGGCCGACGCCGCCCGCGCCGTCGGGGACGCCGACGCGGCGTTCGGCACGATGCCGGACACGCTGCTTCGCGATGCGCGGCGGCTCCGCTGGCTCCAGGCGCCGCAGGCGGCGCCGCCGGCTGGCTACTACACGACAGCGCTGATCGCGCATCCTGTCGTGGTGACGAATTTCCGAGAGATCTACAACGACCACATCGGCGCACACATCATGGCGTTCGTCCTGGCGTTCGCGCGCGGGTTCCAGCACTACCTCCCGCGGCAGCTCCGGCGCCAGTGGCGCCGCGAGCCGCACGACCGCGGCGTGATCCACTTGCCGGAGGCCACCGCGCTCATCGTCGGCGTCGGCGGGATCGGCGCCGAGGCCGCACGGCTCGCCGCCGCGTTCGGCATGCACGTGATTGGCGTCGACCCGCGCCGTCGCGAGGCGCCGCCGGGCGTGCTCAAGCTCGACGCGCCCGACGCGCTCGACGCCCTGCTGCCGCTCGCGGACTTCGTGATTCTCACGGTGCCGCACACCCCGGCCACCGAGGGTTTCATGCACCGGGCCCGTTTCCAGCGGATGAAGCGCACCGCGTTCTTCATCAACATCGGACGCGGCATGACGACGCGGCTCGACGACCTGGTCGCGGCGCTCCGGGCCGGCGAGATCGCCGGCGCCGGGCTCGACGTCTTCGAGCAAGAGCCGCTGCCGGCCGACCATCCGCTCTGGACGATGCCCGGCGTCCTCATCACGCCCCATACTGCCGGCCACGGGCCCTTCCTGGACGATCGACGGCTGCAGATCTTGCTCGACAACTGCCGGCGCTTCCTGGCCGGCGAGCCGCTCCGCAACGTGGTCGACAAGGCCAGCTGGTTCTGAGGATGCCCGTTCCGGTCGGCCTTAACGTCTGGTCGCGGCTGGTGGAAGCGACCTTCCCGTACTTCGACCGGACGGTCGGCCCGTGGAAGCCGTCCTGCCGTACCTTTAGCGCGCTCGTCTACTCCGGTCCGCTCGCGAACCAGAGCCGCGGGTCGGCGGCGCGTACGCGCGCCTCGGGCAGACCCAGCTCGCGGCGGACGATGTTGGTGCCCTCGACGAGCGCCACGCACTTGTAGTACGCGATCCGCCGGCTCAATCCCTCGCGACCAAATCCACAGTCGGTGGTGATCACCAGGCGCTCGGGCGGGATGTATTCCAGCGCCTTCCGGATCAGCCCGGCCACGTACTCGGGCGGCTCGACGACCGTGTTGCAGTGGCTGACCACCCCGATCCCGATCTTCTTGTCGGTCCGGTGCTTGGCGAAGAGCGGGAGATCTCGGCCGTTGGTGCTGGCGCACTCGAAGGTGATCACGTCGCCGTCGAGCTGGAGAAGATGCGGCAGCGCGCGCTCGTAGCTCGGCGGCTCCCAGTACACACGCTGCTGGTTCGGATTGCCCCAGCAGGTGTGCACCCAGATCTCGGCGTCGACGCCGATGAGCTGACGGTTGAACGCCTGGGTCAGGAACTCGAGGTCGGCGTCGGTGCAGTCGGGCCGCGTCGTGCGGCCGTGGTGCGGCGGCTCCTCGACCTGGATGAGCGGACAGCCGCCGGCGGCCAGCTCGCGGAACTCGGCGTTCATGATGTCGCACAGCTCGTTGATCAGCGTCTGGTCGTCGCGGTAGTACTCGTCCCAGAGCATGCTCGCGAGGGCCGGGGCGCAGATCGCGCCGAACTTCAAGGGCTTGTCCGTCAGGCGCTGGGCGGCCTTCCAGAGCGCCGTGTATTCCAGCGGCCCGCGGCGGAGCTTGTCCTTGACCACTCCGGGCTGGTAGGCCTCCTGCACCTCCCAGAGGATGCGACCCGGCCGCAAGCCGTGCCGCTGCATCCAGCCGCGGGAGGTGTCCCGGTGGCCTTCGACGCCGCCGAGCCGCTCGATCGGATAGAAGAACCACGACTTGCCGCCGACCGCCAGGTCGAATCGACTGTCGCCGTCGGTCACGATGTCGAGACCCGCGGCCTCCTGAGCGTTGATGACGCACGCGACCGCGTCCAGGTATTGCTCGCGAAAAAGCGAATCGCCGAGCGCAGACTTGAACGACCGACCGCGCAGACTCTCGTTGAACCAGAGCGGGCGCGGGTACGACCCGGTGATGGCCGTCGGCAGCATCAGATCGTGCGTGACTCTCAGCATCGATTCCCCCGACTCAGCGAACCGTGAGCCGGACCTCCTCGTACGGCGCGCTGAACAGGTAGCTGCCGATCAGCCCCAGCGCCGGCTCCGCCACGCGGGGACCGTATCCGTTCAGAATGGCGATATGCCCTTCGGGCGGCGCGGCGGCGGGCCCAGGCCCGCGGGCGATCAGGACGGCGATGACCAGGAGCGAGACGAGGGCGAATCGGCGCGTCATCGTGCCGGCGGCTTCATCGCGAGAAAGCGGAAGCAGTTGTTCCAGGTGATGTCCGCGTGGACCTCCGGAGGCAGCCCCAGGGTGCGCAGCGTCTTGTCCACTGGCTGCTCGGGCGCCATGTAGGGATAGTCCGTCCCGACCAGGATCTGCCTGGCCCCGATCATGTCGATCAGATAGCGGAGGGCCCGACGGTCGAAGAGCAGCGTGTCGTAGTAGAAGCGGCGAGCGTACTCGGCCGGCGAGCGCGGCAAGCCGCCCGGCGCGGTGGGGCCGCGGCCCTGGCCGGGCGCCTCCTCGTTCCACGTCCCGCTCCACTGATGGTTGTAGCGCGGGAGGAGGAAGGGGAAGGTGCCGCCCCCGTGGCTGAACGCGATCCTCAGGCTCGGGCACTTCTCCGCCGTTCCCCCGTCGATCATGGACGCGATGGTCAGGCAAGTGTCCGTGGGGTAGCCGACCGGATTGAAGGGGGACTTGGTGGGGAAGCGATCCATCATCGTTGGACGGAGGGCGTGGACGAAGATCGCGACGCCAAGCCGCTCTGCCTCCTGGAAGAAGCTCTGGAACTCGGGCATGCCCAGCGACTTCCCGTTCACGTTCGATCCCAGCTCGATGCCGGGAAGCCCCAGGGCCTTGATGTGGGCGAGCTCCTTGGCCGCCAGGTCGGGGTCTTGCAAGGGCACGATCCCGAGGCCGACGAAGCGGCCCGGCGCCGCCTCGCACATCCGGACGATGACCTCGTTGGTGTCACGGCAAAAGTCGAGGGCGTCCTCGGCCGTGAACCAGTAGGCGCAAAGCTCCGGCATCGGTGAAATCACCTCGACGTCGACGCCGTGCCCCTTCATGTCCCTCAGCCGGCGCTCGACGTTCCAGTTGCCGTCGTGGACCGTGCGATAGTTCTCGCCCCCCACGCACTGGCGCGCTTGCCGGCGGGCGGAAAAGTCTCGGGAATGATATGCGCGTGCATGTCGACGATCATCGACGGGCTCCCATTGGATTTCGGGGGGAGCGGTGCCGCTTCCCCCGATTTCCCCCACCGGTCGCGCGGTGCGACCGTGCGCAGGATTCGACTCCGCCGGCACAGCCGGCGCTCCAATCACTCAAACAGCAGGACAGTCCGAGCGACTTCGCCCGCCTTCATCGCGCGAAACGCTTCGTTGATGCCGTCGAGCCGCCCGCGGCGCGTGACCATCTCGTCGAGCAGGAGCCGCCCCTGGCGATAGAACTCGAGGTAGCGCGGGATATCGACGCGGAAGCGGTTCGAGCCCATCCGTGAGGTCTGCACCCGGCACTCCGGGCGAATCGCCATCCACGGGAACTCGATCTTCGCGTCCGGCGGCAGGACGCCGACGATGGTGGCGGTGCCCCGGATGGCGAGACTCTCGATGGCCTGGCGTACGAGGGTCGTGTTTCCGACGGCCTCGAACGCGTGATCGACGCCGGCTCCGCCCGTGAGCGCGCGGACGGCCTTGACGGGATCGTCCTGCGCACTGTTCACGACGTGGGTGGCGCCGACCCGCTTGGCCATCTCCAGCTTGGACTCGAAGACGTCGACCCCGATGATCTGACGGGCGCCGCCGATGCGCGCCCCCTGGACGATCGAGAGCCCGACGCCGCCGCAGCCGAACACCGCGACCGTCTGCCCGGCCTCGAGCCCGGAGGATCGCAGCGCCGCCCCCACGCCGGTGAGGACGCCACATCCTACGAGGGCGGCGCGGTCGAGCGGGAGCTCCGGGTCGATCTTCACCACCGAGTTCTCGTGGAGCAACATGCGCTCGGCATAGCTCGAGATGCCGATGAACTGTCGGAACGCCTGGCCCTTCTGTGAAAGCCGCGGCGGGGCGGACTCCGCGCGGGTGACGACGCCGCCGACGCAGAGGTTCGGGTGCCCGCCGAGACACTGCTCGCAGCTCCCGCAGAAGCCGGAGAGGCAGGCCACCACGTGATCGCCGGGCCGGACGGTCGTCACGTCGGCGCCCACCGCTTCGACGACGCCGGCGCCCTCGTGTCCCAGGATGATCGGGCGGTCCAGGGGAAACCTGCCGACGCCGTCGACGACGTGCAGGTCGCTGTGGCAGACACCGGTCGCCGCGGTCTTGACGAGGACCTCGCGGCCCCACGGCTTGTCGATCTCGATCGACTCGATCGTCAGGGGCTCGTGCACTTTCCGAAAGACCGCCGCCTTTGTCTCCATGCCGGCCTCCTTGCAGAGCTCCTCATCACGGAAGAGCCCGGCGCAGTATAATCCCGGCGGGCGATGAGGAGGGCGGCATGACGGCCATCGAGCCGACGGGACAGATCCTGGGAGCAACGGTCAGGGGCGTGGACCTCTCCAAACCCTTGAGCGACGCGGACTTCGCCGCGATCCTCCTGGCGCTCGGCCGCCACGGAGTCCTCCGATTTCCGGATTCTCGGCTCGAGGCGGTCGAGCTCCGGGATTTCTCCCGGCGCTTTGGCAGGATCCAGGCCACGCTCACGGGGCGGCATCACGAGCCCGGGATGCCGGAGGTCGGCTTTCTCTCGAACATCATCGAGAACGGTGAGCCGATCGGGATCACGGACGCCGGCCAGGACTGGCACACGGACATGTCGTACAACGAGACGATCGGCTTCCTGAACGTGCTCTACGCCGTCACCGTGCCTCGCCGGAACGGCCAGGTGCTCGGCGCCACCGCGTTCGTCAACACCCAGGCGGCCCACGACGATCTCACGCCCGACGTGAGGACGCGGTTAGAAGGCGCCACGGCGACGCACGACTTCAACAAGTTCTGGGAGAACATGCGGCGCCGGCCCGGCAGCCTGCGGGCGCCGCTCTCCGAGGAACAGCGGCGGAAGCGGCCGCCCTCCGTGCACCCGGTCTTCCTGACACATCCGATCACGGGCCGGAGAGTGCTGTACTGCAACCCGGGCTACGCCATCCGCATCAACGAGCTCGACGAGCGCGAAAGTGACCGCATGCTCGAGATGCTGTTCGCGCACCAGCTCCAGCCGAAGTACCAGTACACCCACCGCTGGACCGAGGGCGACGTGCTCGTGTGGGACCACATCGGCACCCTGCACAATGCGATCGCCGACTACCGGCCGGACGAGCACCGGCTGATGAAGCGCTGTCAGGTGATGGCGGACCGCATCTTCGATCCCGCCTTCGTGCGAGAGGCCCTATCGGCAGTGTCCGCGCCCGCGGGCGCAATGGCTGGGTAACCGGAGGATCGTGTCATGGCCCAACGTGTTCTCTATCCTGATCACATCGAGCCACTCGTGCAGTTCGTCGAGGAGACGACTCCGGAGCACATCGTGGCTCGGGCGCACGACAAGCTCGCCGCCGGCACGACCGTGAAGGACATGCTGCTGGCCTCGGCGCTGGCGGTGGTGCGCTCCTCGGACCTGCCGCCGGGCCACCACGGCGGGCCGCTCCATCCGCTGGCGGGCTTGCACGCCGTGCGCCACATTGCGGCGCGTCTGCCTGGCGAGTACGCGATGCTGCCGGTGATTCAGAATGTCGCCGTCGCGAACAAGCACATCCACTCGCCGGCCATGGGTCCCTACGTCCTGGCCGACGCGAAGCCGGTGTCGGAGAATGGCGACGTGGAGGCGACGGTGAAGGCGTTTCGCACCGCCGTGAGCCGCGGGGTGTACAACGCCTGCGATCACTATTTCCTCTACCTGCTCGAGCACCTTTCGCCCATGCAGGTCCTCGAGCTCCTGCTCGAGGTCGGCGTCCCCAAGAATCAGCTGGACGACCACTACTTCCTCTTCCCGGTGTTCACCTGGCGGGCCCTCGAATACTTCGGCTGGGAATACGCGAAATACATCGGCCGCGCGCCGGTACGCTACATCACGCGTCCCACCAACCCGGCGATGCTCGTCGACGTCGATGCCCTCATCAGGAAGTACGAGCTGCTCGAGCGCGATCTGCGCGTCAAGACCGGCGAGGACGAGACCGTGGCCGTCACGCGGCTCGCCGACGAGATCGGGCGCTGTAACGACTTCGCCGAAATTCCCGAGATGCTGGCCCGCGCGCTGGGCGACGGGCTGTCGCTCGAGGGCGTGGGCGAGGGCCTCTCTGTCGGGGGCTCGACGCTCTTCCTGCGCTCGCTGACGGGCAACCCGATGGACGTACATATCAACACCGGCGCCAACACGCGGCGCTATCTCCTGCGGCAGCCGGAGCTGTCCCGGCGCATCAAGCTGCAGGCGCTACTCATGTGGAACACCGGACCGGAAGTGCGGATGGCCCAGCACATGCTGGCGCCGGACATCCAGCCCGAGCCCGACCGCGTGGCGTTCCTGCCGTCCCACACGCAGGACGAGCTGCTCGTTGAGATCGAGGCTCTCATCGACCGTCTGCCAGTCGGAGAGCGGTTGCCGACGGCTGGCCTCGCCAGCTGGCGCTCGACCGACGAAGTGAAGCAGGCCGCCGCCCTGGCGCAGCAGTACGCCAATTGCGACTACGCGCCCGAGCCGCTGATCACCGTGCTCGGCCAGATCGCCTGCCGCGATAACTTTACGGAGATGCACGCTTTCAAGCATCACCAGGCGACGTACGAGGAGTTTCACACGACCCGTCCGTCTCTGCGCTGGCGCCACCTGGTGGCCGCCGTGCAGGCGGCGGCGATCTCCCACGGCCGCATCCAGGACGTCTATGACCACGCGGCCGAGGTGATGCACTTCTAGGCGATGTCATGCTCATTCTCGTCCTCTCGTCGCGTCTCACCGAGAGTCGTCGCGCCGCGTTCCTTGCCCTGACCCAGGGGCTGGGCGAGATTCGCTTCCTGGCGCCGGGCGAGCCGGCGCCGGGCGTCGGCGAGAGCGACGCGATCGTCGTCGACGGCCCACAGCCGGCCCAGCCGCTCGCGTTCCTCGGCGAGATCCGAGCCGCCGTCGAGCGGGGGGCGGCGCTGGTGGCGGTCGGGGCCGCGCCGGCCGAGCGCGACGGGTTCTGGGCCCACCTGCTGGGCGTGGTCGCCGCGCCCGAGCCGCCCCCCGGCGAGTACTACGCGCGAGTCACCGACGCCCACTCCCATATCTCCGCTCGCGTCACGCGCGAGTTCGCCGTCGTCGACGGGTTCGTGCCCCTCATCCCGCTCGCGGAAGGCAAGGTGATCGTCGACGTGAGCGTCGCGCTCCACGACTTCGCCGCGGTCGTGGAAACGGCCCACGCGGCCGGCCGGGTGGTCGCGTGCGGGCTCGGGAACACGGACGCGGCGCTTCGCACGCCCGAGCTCGCCCAGCTGCTGGCGCGGGCGCTTCGCCCGGACCTGCACTGTTGCGGCCGGAACATCGGCATCGGGATCGTCGGCTACGGTCCGCTCGGGGGCATGGGCTATCACCACGGGCTGGGCGTGACGAAGACCGAGGGGCTCGAGCTGGTCGCGGTCGTCGATCCGAATGTCGAGCGTCGCAAGGCGGCGGAGACGGACTTCCCGGGGGTGCGGACCTACGCGTCGGTCAGCGAGCTGGCGAGCGACGACGACGTGGAGGTGGCCTTGGTGGCGACACCGCCCGCCCATCACGTGGCGCTCACCCTGGCGCTCCTGCGCGCGGGCAAGCACGTCGCCTGCGAGAAGCCGCTGTGTCTGACCGTCGCCGAGGCCGATCAGATCATCGCGACGGCGACGGCGAGCCGGCGCATGCTGACGGTCCACCAGAACCGGCGATGGGACCCGGACTTCGTGGCCCTGCGGCGCGCCGTCGGCGCCGGGCTCCTCGGCGAGATCTTCAACGTCGAGACCTTCGTGGGCGGCTACGCGCATCCCTGCCGGACGTGGCACTCGGACACCGCGGTCTCCGGCGGCGCCGGGTACGACTGGGGCTCGCACCACGTCGACTGGGTGCTCCAGCTCCTGGCCGGTATGCCACGGGTCGTCCAGGCGCACGGGCACAAGCGCGTCTGGCACGACGTCACCAATCACGACCAGATTCGCGTCCGCATGACGTGGCTCGACGGCCGCGAGGCCGAGTTCTTGCAAAGTGACATCGCCGCCGTTCGCCGTCCCAAGTTCTACGTGCAGGGCACGACCGGCACCCTGGTCGGCTCCTACCGCACGGTCACGCTCGAGCACATCGAGCCGGGCCGCGGATACGTGGCCACGCAGGCGCACCACGCGGAGGCGCCCGCCGAGCTGCTGCTCGCGCGCTACGAAAGCGGATACGGGATCAGCGAGACGCGCCTGCCGCCGGCCATCGAGCAACCCTATGCGTTCCACCGCAATCTGGCGGACCACCTGCACCTCGGCGAGCCGCTCGCCGTCACGCCCGCGTCGGTGCGGCGAGTCATCGGCGTGCTCGAGGCCGCTCAGCGGTCGAGCACGCGGGGTGGCGCGCCGGTGGTGATCGAAGACGGGGCGAGCTGACGTGCGGGCGGCGGCTCGGTCGATCGGCTGGGGCGTCATCGCCGCCACCTCCCAGGTCGCGCAGAAGGCCGTGCTGCCGGCGATCGTCGCGAGCCCCGGCGCGCGGCTCGTCGCGGTGGCGAGCGAGCGCGCGTCCGCCGGCGGGGCCCGCTTCGGTGCCACGCGCGCCTACCGCGCCTACGCGGCCCTGCTCGACGATCCCGAGGTCGACGCGGTCTACGTCCCGCTGCCGAACAGCCTGCACCGGGAGTGGACGGAGCGAGCCGCCGCGGCCGGCAAGCACGTGCTGTGCGAGAAGCCGCTGGCGCCCACCGCCGCCGACGCGGAGGCGATGACGATGGCCTGTGCGGTGGCCGGCGTGACGCTGCTCGAAGCCTACATGACCCCGTTCCATCCTCGAGCGGAAGCGGTCGAGGCGCTCGTCGCCTCCGGCCGCCTGGGGGCGCTGCGCTTCGCCCGGGCCGCCTTCACCGGCGTTCTCGATCGCCCCGACGACCATCGCTGGCGCCCGGAGATGGGAGGCGGATCGCTGCTCGATCTCGGCATCTACTGCGTCGCGCCGCTGCTCGCGGCGGCGGGCCGGCCGCCGGCGCGGATCGAGGGGGCGGCGGCGCTGGCGAAGTCGGGCGTCGACGCCTCGTTCTCGGGCTGGCTCGACTTCGGCGACGGCTTCACGGCGGCGATCGAGTGCTCGTTCGATGCTCCGGAGCGGCAGTCTCTCGAGATCGTCGGCACCGAGGCCGCCCTGCTCGTCGATCGCGCCTACACCCCCGGGTTCGCGGACGTGGCGATCACGCTTCGGCACCGCGACGGTCGCGTCGAGGAGCTCGTCACGGCCGGGGCCAATCCGTACCAGACGATGATCGAGCACTTCCAGGCGGTCGTGCGCGGCGACGCCGTGCCGCGCCGATCGTGCGCGGAGACGATCACGCTCCTCGCGATCCTCGAGCGCCTGCGCGAGGCGGCCGGGCTCGTATGAAAAGTCGCGTGAAGCGGATCGGCCTCATCTCCGTCCACACGTGTCCCCTTGCGGCCCTCGGCGGCAAGGAGACCGGCGGGATGAACGTGTACGTCAGGGAGGTCGCCCGCCACCTGGGCCGGCTCGGGCTCGACGTCGACGTCTTCACGCGGCGTCAGACCCCCGGTGTTCCGACCGTTGTCCCTCTCGGCCCCGGGGCCCGCGTGGTGCATATCGAGGCCGGTCCGCAGCGACCGGTGCCACCGGCCGAGATCGTGGCCGATCTCGACGAGTTCATCGACGGCGTCGCGGCCTTCCAGCGCCGGACCGACACCGAGTCCGCGCTCCTCCACGGCCACTACTGGCTGTCGGGCCTGGTCGCGATCGAGCTCGCCCGCCGCTCCCGCGGCATTCCGGTCGTGCAGATGTTCCATACGCTCGGCGTCGTCAAGAACGCGCTGGCCGACGACCCCAGTGAATGGGTTCCCCAGGTCCGCCTCGACGCCGAGGCGCGGGTGGCGTCGCAGGCCGACCGCATCGTGGCGGCGACGCCGCTGGAGCGCGCCGAGCTCGCGTGGTATTGCGGCGCGGATGACGACCGCGTGCGCACCATACCGTGCGGCGTCGACGTCGATCTTTTCAGTCCGGGCAGCGCGATGGCGGCGCGCGCGCGACTGGGGCTCGACGCCCGGTGGGTTCTTCTCTTCGTCGGCCGTCCCGCGCCCATCAAGGGCCTCGAGGTCCTCCTGCAAGCCCTGGCGCGGCTGAAAGCGGACGGGTTCGGTCGAGCCGATCTGCGTCTGGTGATCGTCGGCGGGGAGGGGGACGAGGGCCGGGATGACGAGCGGGCGCGGCTCCGGGCGATGGCCGATGCGCTGGGGGTGGGCGCGTGGGTCGACTTCAAGGGCCCGCAGCCCCAGCCAGCCCTTCCCGAGTACTATCGCGCCGCCGATCTCTGTCTCGTGCCCTCGCATCACGAGTCGTTCGGGATGGCGGCCCTCGAGGCCATGGCGTGCGGCGCCGCGGTCGTCGCGTCGAGAGTCGGAGGGCTCGCCACGACGATCCAGGATGGTGTCACCGGTGTCCTCGTGCCTCCGCGGGACGAGATCGCGCTCGCCTCCGCGATCGCGTCGCTGCTTGGCGACGAGCCGCGGCGGCGCACGCTCGGCCGGCTCGCCGCCCGATGGGCGCAGAGCTTCGCGTGGCCGTCGGTCGCGCGGGCGCTCATCGACGTCTACGATGAGCTGGTCCCCGACCTGCGCGGGGCGGTGACGGGTCCCGTCAGCGTGAACTGCGCAGTAGTGCTCTAGCTCGTAGCCCCCCTCGACCTCCGCTCAGACTGTCACTCCTTCGTCGGGCTGACACGCCCACGGAAGGAACTGACATGGCCCGACTCGTTTTCGACACACAAAATGGCGGATCTCCAGCCGGCCGCGTCTGGCACTCCATTTGCGACCACACGCTTCCGGAAGGCTGGGCCTCGATGCGTCATTCATGCTGCCACGTTAGGGTGGGCGGAGCCGCGCCGACTCGGCGCGTTGCGCGCCTGATGGTTCTCCTCCCCATCTCCGTCGTCTTCGTCGCGTGCGCCTCGGGCCAGGGATCGGTGAGCGATCGCTCGGCCGACGTGCGTCGAGGCCAGAGCGTGGTCGACCTCGCCGAGAGGCACATCGGAGCGCCCTATCGATGGGGCGGGGCGAGTCCCTCGGGCTTTGACTGTTCAGGTCTGGTCCGCTATGTGTATGCGCAAGTCGGTGTCACGCTTCCGCACAACGCCGCGCGGCAATTCAGACTCGGCAGACCGGTCTCCCGCGACAGCCTCGAGCCGGGCGACCTGGTCTTCTTCGATCGCCTCCGCCACAACGGAATCTATGTCGGCAATGGTCGCTTCATCCACGCCCGACAGGCGGGCAAACGCGTGAGCATCGCGAGCCTCGACGAAGACTGGTACGCCGCGCACTGGGCAGGCGCGCGCCGGCTCGACCGGTTGCCACGGAGCATCGACAGCGAGGAATAGACTAGGTCGGTAGCTGCATGAGCTGCAGGATGTTGCCGTCGGGATCCGCGAAGGTGGCGACCCACCCGCCCCACTCTTCCCGCGCGGGCGCCCGGAAAAAGACCACGCCGGCCCGGATCAGTCGCTCGTGCACGGCGCGGATGTCGCCGACCGTCAGGTTGACCATGATGCGCAGCGGCTCACCGCTCATTCCGCGGACCTGGTCGTGGACGCCAACGCTCAGCCGCACCCCGCTCCAGTCGAAATTGATGAAGTCCGACTTCGCGGAACGTGGTGTGAGCCCGAGCGTGTCCCGATAAAACCGCGCCATCGCCCCAAAGCGATCGGGCTCCGTCCAGATGAGCACACCGGCCAGCCCTTCGATCGGTCCCGTCGTCATCGACGCCCCCTCGCCCCTCGACTTTGGCTGATTGTAGCCGGGCGAGTCGAGAGGAGGGCGCCGGGCGCACGCATGCCGCGCGCCCGGCGACCCCCTCTCCCAAGAATGCTACGATTGCGCCCATGACAGAGCCGGCCCCTTCCTTCGCGGCGACGCCCGTCGAGCGACGCATTGTGGTCGCGCCGGGCGTCGCGTTGCACGTCGAGCAGCGGAGCGGAGATCCTGACGCCGTCCCCTTCGTCCTCGTTCACGGGTTGGCGTCCAACGCCCGGCTGTGGGACGGCGTGGCCGAGCATCTTCACGCGTCGGGCCACCCCGTGGTCGCGATCGATCAGCGCGGCCACGGTCGCTCCGATGCCCCGGAAACCGGCTACGACCTCGATACGGCGGTCGCCGACCTTCTCGCCCTGATCGGCGCGCTCGAGCTCCAGCGTCCGGTGCTCGCCGGCCAGTCCTGGGGCGGCAACGTGGTGCTGGAGCTGGCCTGGCGCCGCCCCGATGCCGTGCGCGGCATCGCGTGCGTCGACGGTGGCGTCATCGAGCTGGCCCAGTCGTATCCGTCGTGGGAGGACTGCCTCGCGAAGCTGACGCCGCCGTCGCTCGACCACCTGACGATGGCCGAGCTGGAGGCCCGGATCCGCAAGAGCGTGCCCCACTTCACCGATCGCGCGGTCACGGCGTATCTGCACTGCTTCCGGACGCGCCCCGACGGTACCGTCGAGGCTCGCCTCGCGCGCAGCCGACACCTCTCGATCCTGAGATCGCTCTGGGAGCATCGGCCCTCGACGCGCTGGGCGACTCTGAAAACCCCGACGCAGCTGCTGCTCGCCGATTCTGGCGACGAGGCAAGGACCGCGACCAAGCGACGCGCCGAGGCGTCGGCGCTTGCCGCCGGTAGCAAGGTCCGCTCGATCTGGTTTTCGCCCGGGCATCACGACCTCCATCTGGAGTTCCCTGAGCGCGTTGCCGGATTGCTCTCCGGCGCGGTTCGCGAGGGATTCTTCGCGTGAGCACCAAGACACCGCGCATCCTCGCGATCATGGGATCCGGCGAGACCGCGCCCACGATGGTCACCCCGCATCGCGAGATCGTCGCGCGCCTGGGCGCCCCGACGCCACGCGCCGTTTTGCTCGATACCCCGTATGGATTCCAGGAGAACGCGGCCGAGATCACCGAGCGGGCGGTCGAGTACTTCGGGCATCGCATCCAGCTCACGATCGAGGCGGCCGGCTTTCTCGGTCCGCTCGCGGCCGATCAGACCCAGCGCACACCGATCGCCGAGGCCGCCGCGCTCTCGCGCCTGCGCACCGCCGGCTTCGTCTTCGCCGGGCCCGGGAGCCCCTCGTACGCGCTGTCGGTCTGGCGAGGCTCGCCGGTGCCCGAGGCGTTGGCCACCAAGCTCGCCGAGGGAGGCGCGGTCGTGTTCTCCAGCGCGGCGGCCCTGACCCTCGGGCGCTTCAGCGTGCCGGTGTACGAGATCTACAAGGTCGGCCACCCCGTGCACTGGCTCGATGGGCTCGATCTGCTGCGGGCGGCCGGCTTCGAAGGGTCGTGCGTGGTCATCCCGCACTATGACAACGCCGAGGGCGGTACCCACGACACCCGCTTCTGCTATCTGGGCGAGCGCCGCCTCGCGGCGATGGAGGCGATGCTTCCCGACGACGCATGGGTGCTCGGCATCGATGAGCACACGGTCCTGACGGTGGATCTCGATTCGAAGACCGCTGTCGTGTCCGGGCGCGGGGGCCTCACGGTGCGCCGGCGAGGCGCGTCGCGGGTGTTTCCCGCCGGAGAGCGGGTCACCCTGGACGCGCTGCTCGCCGCCGCTCGCGGCGTCACGCCGGCCGCCGGTCGCGAACCCGAGCCCGCGTTCGCGGCGGAGCACGTGGGCTTGGCCTCGAACGAGGCCGCCGCGCCGGGTCAGAGATCACCGCTCCTCACCGAGGTGACGCGGCTCGAGCAGGCATTCGAGGCGGCGATCGCCGGACGGAAGGCGTCCGAGGCGGCCGAGGCCATCCTGAACCTCGACCGGGCGATCGCCGAGTGGTCAGCCGACACCCTGCAGACCGACGCTCCCGACCGCGCGCGGGCCGTCCTGTACTCGCTGGTTCAGCGGCTGGGCGAGGCGGCGGCGGGCGGTCTGCGCGATCCCCGGGAGCTCCTGGCTCCGCTGGTCGAGAGCCTCATCACGCTTCGCGGAGAGTTGCGGGCCGCGAAGGCCTGGGAACTGGCCGACCGAGTCCGGGATCGGTTGATCGCGGCTCGGATCGAGCTGCGCGACACGCCGGTCGGCACCGTCTGGGAGCTTCGCGAGTAGGCGACCGCGTGGAACGAGCTGAGGGGCGGCGATGAGCCGCCCCTCGCGGTCGATCAGAAATATCTCGGTCCGACAGGCTGCCTGGCCGCTACGCGCCGTTCCCCGCGGTCTGATAACGGGCGTTGCGCAGCACGCGGCCCGGGTGGCTCCCGGTGTGCTGGCCCTTCTCGAGCAGCACCTCGCCGTTCACCACCGTGTAATGGATCCCCTCGGCCAGCTCGCGCATCCGCCAGCCGTTGGCCGGGAAATCGTGCACGACGTCTTCCTTGACCGGAGCGACGGTGTCGGGATCGAAGACGACGAGATCCGCGGCCATCCCCGGCTGCACGAGCCCGCGATCGTAGATGCCGAAGGCCGTGGCCGAGTCGAAAGCAGGCGGGTGGGGTTGCTGACGTTCGAGTGGAACTGCACGTGGGCGCCACCGTCGGAGAGCCCGACCACGGCGTACGGGCTCCCGAGAATCTGCGCCACCGCCTCGGTGTCCATGTTGATCTCACCGAGAGTGAACACGGTGTCAAGCTGCTCCTCGACGGCGAGATCGAGGAACGCGTCGACCGGGTGCTTGCCCTGCGCCTTCGCGATCTCCGCGATGTGCTTGCCGGCGAGGGCGCGGTTCTTCGCGAGCTTGGGCTCCTCCACGGTCATCAGGTCCCAGCGCTGGGAGAACGTCGAGTCGGGGCCGAGCGGCGCGTCGACTTCAGCCCGAAGCTGCGCGCGGATCGCCGGGTCGGCGTACGCGCGAAGCTTGTCCGCATCGGGCCCCTGGAGGATCGGCAGCCACGTGGGCATGCTGCGGAATACCTGGCAGTTCTTCATCGTGAAGCGGCTGATGATGCTTCCCGGATTGCAGAGCGGGATCGCCCGGATGCCCTGGCGTGCCGTCTCCTCGACGTGCGCCAGGTGCGTGCGCCAGCGCCCGGGCTGCCGGGCCTGCTCGAGGAGGGTGTTGTACATGATCGGCCGGCCGCACGCTTCCGAGATCCGGCTCAGGAGGCGATCCTTCATCTCAGGGTTGGTGCCGCCGCCACACTGGATCACGCCGGTGCCGACCTCGCGGAGGACGTCAGCCAGCGCGAACAGCTCGGACTCCGGCGCGCACGCGGCGGGGATGCGCTTGCCCACGATGTCGAAATGGTTCATGTTGCGCGTGATCGAGAGGCCGAGGGCGCCGGCCTCGAGCGACTCGCGCACCAGGCGGCGCATCACGTCGAGCTCGGCGTCCGTCGCGGCGCGCTCAGAGCAGTCCTCGCCCATGGCGTAGAGCCGAACGGCCGAGTGGCCGACGAGCGTGCCGACGTTGACTCCCAGCCGCTGTCCGATCGCGCTCATGTACTGGGGGAACGTCTCCCAGTTCCACGGCACGCCTGCCTGGAGGACATCCATCGGAATCGCCTCGACGTACGACAGCATTCCCGCCAGCTTCTCGCGGGCCTCGGGCTTGACCGGGGCGAGCGCGAGCGAGCAATTGCCGATGATGACGGTGGTGGCACCGTGGTGGCACGAGTAGGTGCACAGGGGATCCCAGACAACCTGCGCGTCGTAGTGGCAGTGATTGTCGACGAAGCCAGGCGCGACGACGCGACCATCGGCCTCGATGGTCTGGCGCGCGGAGCCGGTGAGTCGCCCCAGCTCCACGATCTTTCCCCCGGCCACGGCGACGTCGCCGTGGAAGGCGGGCCGCCCCGAGCCGTCGATGACACGTCCGTTCTTGATGAGCAGGTCGTAGGTCATGCCGTCGCTCCTTTCAGGACCTCACACTACCGTCACTTCACCTCGGCCGGCGGGGCCCCGGCCCCGCCCCACGATCACGCCAGGGATGGTAGCTCAGAAGTGGCCAGGTGCGCCATGACGTTCGCCAGGAGCCCGAGCCCGACGTCGTCGGCGAGCGTCATGATCGACTCCGGGTGGAACTGGACCGCGGCGAGCGGGAGCGCTCGGTGCTCGATCGCCATGACCACGCCGTCCTCGCTCTCGGCGGTCACCGCCAGGACGGCGGGAAGCTTCTCCCGTATCGCATGGAGCGAGTGATAGCGCCCAGCGATGAACTCCCCAGGCAGCCCCGCGAAGATGCGCCCGCCCAGGACCCGGATTCGGGAAGCCTTCCCGTGGACGGGTGGATCGAGGACACCGAGCGCTCCGCCGAAGTACTCGACCATCCCCTGGAGCCCGAGGCAGACGCCGAACACCGGAATCCGCCGCCGCACCAGCGCGTCGATGGTGCCCGCCACGTCGAAATCGCTCGGCGCCCCGGGTCCGGGTGAGAGCACCGCCAGGTGCGGCTTCAGGTCATCGAAGGTGTCGGCGGGGAAGCCGCTCCGCAGCGTCACCACCTCCGCGCCCGTCTGCCGCAGATAATTCGCGAGCGTGTGCACGAACGAGTCCTGATGGTCCACGAGGAGAACGCGCCGGCCGGGACTCGGGCGCGGCGGCGCCGCCGTCACCGGCTGGCGCTCGCCCACCCGCCCGCGGTGGATCGCGTCGAGGAACGCCGAGGCCTTCAGCTGGGTCTCCGCCTCCTCCGCGTCGGGGTCGGAGTCGTGGAGAAGCGTGGCGCCGGCACGTACCTCTGCGACCCCCTGCCGCACGCGGATGGTGCGGAGGGTGAGCCCCGTGTTGAGGTTGCCGTCGAACCCCACCACACCGACCGCGCCGCCGTACCAGGCGCGCGGAGAGCGCTCGTGGTCTTCGATGAACTGCATCGCCCACGCCTTGGGCGCCCCGGTGACGGTGACCGCCCATGCGTGGGCGAGGAACGCGTCCAGCGCGTCGAACTCCGGCCGGAGGCGGCCTTCCACGTGGTCGACCGTGTGAATGAGACGCGCGTACATCTCGATCTGGCGCCGGCCGATGACCCGCACGCTCCCGGGAACGCAGATGCGCGACTTGTCGTTTCGGTCCACATCGGTGCACATGGTCAGCTCGGCCTCGTCCTTTCGTCCCCGAGATCGGGCAGGTCTCCACGCGGTCACCCTCGACACGCACGTACATCTCGGGGGAAGCGCCCACGAGGTACTCCGCGTCACCCAGGTTCAGGAGAAACCCGTACGGTGACGGGTTGCGCTCACGCAGGCGGAGGAACAGCTCGGACGGCGGCGACGGGCAGGCGGCGAAGAACGTCTGGCCCGGAACGACCTCGAAGAGGTCGCCGCGCTTGAAGGCCTCGCGCGCGAGGCGGACCAGGGCGGCATATTCCCCGCGCTCGTGGTCGGCGCCACGGGGCACGCGAGTGGTCCCGACGTACGGCTCGGCGGTCCCAGCCCGCAGAAGGCCCCGGGTCGAGCGGCCCGCGACCTCGAACTCGTAACGCCGGCGCATTGCGACCTCGCGCCGATGGTCGACGATGATCAGCTCGTCTGGGAGATACAGAACAAGATCGCGCTGTTCGGGCGGTCGTTCGAGGCGCAGGCGGATCGGCTCGAATTGAAACGCCAGGTCGTAGCCGAAGGCGCCGTAGAGGCCGAGGTGCGGCTCGTCCGGGTGATGGAAGAGGGCGCCGAGCGCGCGCAGGAGAGAGAACACCGACGGCTGCCGACTGCGCTCCTCCTCGGCGAATCGGCCTGCGGGCGCTCGCATTGCGCCGTCCAGCCGCTCCTCGGTGGCCGACACCCGCTCGACGGCGTCGAGCGCGCGGAGCGCCCCGGCGATCGGGGACAGAAGGACGCGCCCGCGCGCGTTCAGCGCCTCGAGGCGGAAGCCGCGACCCCGCGCGGTGAGGACGAGCGCGGGGTCGACGAATCCCATGTCCCAACGCGTGTAGCGCCCCGGGTACTCGTAGCTCGAGGCCAGCAGCGCGCCCCGATGCGCGTCGAGCGCCTGGACAACGGGCTCGATCGCGTTCGCGATCGGGATTTCCTCGACCGTTCGGTGAACGCGGATCCCGCCCACCGTGTCGTAGGTGGTCGCGATCATGGTCTGGCCTCCTCCGTGCGAGGGGCCGGCCGACGCGGGGCGACGTCAAAACGAAAGCCGCCCCGGTGGGGCGGCTCCGTCTTTCTCTCAGCTTATGGCTCGCGCGCGCGTGCTAGACGAGGCCGCCCTCAGGGAAGAGCCACCACCACTGCCAGCGCACGCCCGAGCCGATCAGGTTCACGCGGCGATCCTCGCAGGGGCGTGTGCCCCTGTCAAGGGGCGTCAGCGAGAGTTGCTACGATGCGTCAAGCCGAGCGTTCTGAACACGTCGAGCCGCACGACCGCCCAGCCGAGGGCACGGAGGTGGTTGTCGATCTCGCTCATGAGCCGGCGATCGCCGCGGCGCCGCTCGGGCGGGCCGGACCGATCGGGAGTGCTCCGGCGTTCCGCGCGGCGGCGATCGAGGACGACCTCCACGGAGGCATTGCCAGAAAATGCGCGCTTGGCGTACTCGTAGAGCTTCTGCCGGTCGCTCGCGACGACCAGGATCTGCTTGACGACCTGATCGCTGGCCTCGTCACGATGCTTCGGACCTTCCGTCCAGCTCTTGGGAAAGGGATGGAACTGGGGCAGCACCTTGAGCGGCCCTTGATCGATGAACTTGGACAGGAGAACCCAGGTGGCTCCGCCACACGCGGGGCACGACGTGGCTCCGATGTCAAAGCATGCCTCGCAATCGAGGCACAACGCCAGGCGGCGAAGAGGCAGATGCAGCGATAGCGCGGTGCTTCGTGTGTGGCGGATGACCCGGGCACTGTCCGATCTCATCAAGCTCTCGCGAAGAAGTGGCAAACCGGATGCCAGAGTGGACCGCCTCGGTGAAACGCCGACGTGGCAGGAACTTACGCGCGAAAGCGGCTGGCCAACATTCCGGCAATTGCCGGGCTGGGTGGTCAGTTCGGCATCAGGATGGTCAAGTTTGTGCCGGGAACGTCGCTCCCGGCGCCGATTGGGCCTGGCTGAGCCAGACGAGATCTCGCGGCGACGAGCGATGGGCCAGGCGCCGGCGGAGCAGTCGCCCCGCGTCGTCGTAGCGTTGGAGCCGGAGGCAGCACACGACCATGGTTTCCTCGAAAATCTCCCACTGGGCGTGACTCCCGCCCACGCGGTGCATCTGGCTCTCGACGGGCTCGAAGTGGGCGAGGGCCCCGGCGTAATCGCCGGTCACGTACGCGGCGATGCCCTGCACGAGCGGCAGCCCCACCGTGCCCGCGATCGGATGTCCCTTGGCGTCCACGGCGCGGAGGCCGGCGATCAGCGACGAGAGCGCCGCATCGTCGCCCACCGACGCGTACGCGAGGGCCGCGTGGACGTCGCCGAAGATGAAACCGGGCCGCGTGACGCGCGTCGCCAGATCGGCCAGTCGCCGCCAGGGCAGTGGCCCCTTCTGACAGTCGTAGAGCCCGAAGCGCCAGAGCAGCGCTGCGCCGTCGATCATGGCCAGGCGGGGGTTGGGAGATGCCGCGATGTCGCGCTCGTAGATCTCGAGCGCACGCTCGGGACGACCGCACTGGAGCTCGAACAGGCCCAGGTGCCAGGCGAGGTGGCAATGGAACGGAGCGCGCCGATCGTAGCTGGTCAGCCAGTCCGACAGCAGCGCGATCCCCCCCTCGTTGTCAACGGTCTCGTAGCAGATGTGGGCGATGTTGTGGCTGGCGTTGGCGTTGCCCGGGTATTGCTCGAGCGAGCGCTCCGACAGGCGCCGGGACTCCGCGTAGCGGCCGACCTCAAGGTAGCCGAACGCCAGCGCAGACTGGAACCACCAGTCGTCGCCGTAGGCGGCAGCCAGGCGTTCCACGAAGCCCACGCGGAACTGCTCGCGATCGGCGCGCCCGCCCAGACCGATGGCGCTGGCCGCCTGGTTCACCAGAAGAGCGTCGCGGGGGAACTCCTTCACGTGCTCCTCGATCAGGCCGAGCCCCCGCGCGGTCTCGCCGCCGGCGATCGCGGATAGCGCCTCGACGTGCTGCTGCTCGCGCCGGGTCGCCCCCGCGACCAGCCGGCGCGCTCGGTCGACGGCCGTCCTCGCCGTCGCGGCGTCACCCTGGAAGAGCGCAAACAGCGCCGCGCCCGCGTGGGCGAGGGCGAAACCCTCGTCGGCCGTCACGGAGGCGGCGAACGCCCGATCCGCGCCGAAGCCGTACGAGAGCAGTCGGTCCATGCCGTCCTGGTAGTGCTCGGCGGCACCGGCCGACGACGTCGACATCGGCAATCCGTAGCGATCGGCGATGCTCATGGGCTCGGCTCCGCTAGCGGTTGAGATGGTTCAGGGCCAGGCCCGGTCGGGGCCACTCGAACGACACGAGCGTGCCGCCCATCGACAGGGTCGCAAACGCGGTCGTCAGATCTCGGCCGCCGAAGCACACGTTGGTGACCATCGGGTCCGGGAGCGTGTACTGGTCGACGCGACTGCCATCGGGCCAGATGTCACTGACCGCGCCGGTGATGAGCGTCGCCACGCAGATGTGGCCCTCGCGGTCGACGGCCAGCGAGTCGAACATCTGATAGCCCCCGAGGCCCGCGACGACCGTTCCCTTTTCGCCGCGATACGGGCCGTTCGCCGACTCGATCTCGCCGGGCGCCGAAAGACGAAACGCCCAGCAGCGCGCGGTCGGCGTCTCGACGACGTAGAGCGTCCGCTCGTCCGGCGAGAGCCCGATACCGTTCGGCCGCTCCAACGGGAAGACGGCCTCCTTGATCATCGAGCCGTCGGCCTTCGCGTAGAAGACGGCGCCACGATCCATATCGCGCTCACGCGTCTTGCCGAGATCGGTGAACCAGAAGCCGCCGGCGCCGTCGAACACGAGATCGTTGGGCCCGCGGAGCTTCTGCCCCGCGCAGGCGTCATAGAGCGTCTCGAACCTCCCGCGCTCGGGATCGACCACCTGGATGAGCCCGCCCGCGTAGTCGTCGGCCTGGGCGATCGGGAACATCTTGCCGGGTCGCTCGACGAACTTCAGGCCGCCGTTGTTCGTCACGTAGATCTTGCCGCCCGGGCCCATGGCCGCGCCGTTCGGCCCGCCGCCGAGCGTGGCGATCACGCGCACCTTGCCGTCCGGCGTGACGCGCGAGAGCGTGCGCCGCTCGATCTCGACCAGAACCACCGAGCCGTCGGGCATCGCCACGGGGCCTTCGGGAAAGCGCAGGCCCGACGCGATGTGCTTGAACGCTGGCGTGATCGTGTTCAGCTCCGCCTCCCGGTCCGTCCGTCGTCCCTGGAGCGTAGGTGACGCCGACGCCGAGGTCAAAGGAAACCGCCTGGTCTCCGACCCCCGCCCCCGGTATGATGCGTGGCCATGCGGTCCGATCGCGTGATCTCGACCATCGACTTCCATACGGCCGGGATCGGGATGCGGCTGCTCACGAGCGGGCTCGGGCGGCTCCCGGGAACCACGATCGTCGAGAAGCGTCGCTGGTTCCAGGAGCATCACGACGACCTCCGGACGGGGCTCTGCCTCGAGCCGCGCGGACACCGGAGCCTCCTGATCGCGGTGATGACGGAGCCGATCACGCCGGCCGCGCACTTCGGGCTCTTCTTCATCTACCCCGGCGGCTACTACGTTTCGTGCGGCGAGGGCACGATCGGCGCCGCGACCGTGGCCATCGAGACCGGGATGGTCCCACGGCAAGCCCGCGAGACCCGCGTGGTCATCGACACGGAGGCCGGGGTCGTCGAGACCGTCGCGCGCACGGACGGCGACCGCGTCCGCGACGTCACGCTTCGCTGGACGCCGTCCTTCGTCGTGCTCGGCGAGCAGATCGTCGAGGTCGAGGCCGTGGGCGAAGTGCCGGTCGACATCGCGGTCGGCGTCGGCAACGTCTTCGCGATCGTCGAAGCGTCCCGCGTCGGGGTCGCGGTGAGACGGGAGCTCGCGAAGCGGATCGCTCAGCGGGGCATGGCGGTCCGCGAGGCGGTCAACGCGCAGCTCCGGGTCGACGTCCCCGGTCTCGGCAAGGCGAGCGTCGACAACATCCTCGTTCACGAGCTGCCGGACACCGCCGGCGTGTCGCCGAATGCGCTGGTGTGGGGCCCGGGCCAGGTCGACGCCGCTCCTTGCGGGTCGGGCACCTGCGCGCGCATGGCCCTCTTCCACCACCGTGGTCTGATGCGCGTGGGCGCGACGATCACGAGCCGCGGGCTGCTCGGGCTCGACTTCACCGGCCGCATCGCCGGCGAGACCCTGGTCGAGGGCCGGCGCGCGATCCTCCCGGAAATCACCGGCACCGCCTATCTCACCGGCTTCAGCCAGTTCCTCTTCGATCCCGACGACCCGGTGCGGGCCGGCTACCTGCTCGAGGCGTGAGCGCGCCGTGAAGACCCTGGTCCTCGGTGGCGGCGTCGTCGGCGTGACGACGGCGTACTTTCTGGCCAGGGCGGGCCACGAGGTCACGGTCGTCGAGGAAAAGGACGCGCTCGGTCTCGAGGCCACGGCCGCGAACGCCGGGATCGTCGCGCCCGGGCATTCCTTCGCGTGGGCCTCACCGCGCGCGCCCCGCATGCTCTGGCAGTCACTGCGCGGCGCCGAGACGGCGATCCGCGTGCGGCTCGCGCCCGACCTCCGGCTCTACACGTGGGGCCTCCGCTTCCTGCGCGAGTGCACGGCGGAGCGGGCGCGACGGAACACGCTGATCAAACTGCGTCTGTGCCAGTACAGCCAGGCGGTGCTGAACGAGCTGGCGCGGGCCGAGCGCATCGAGTACCACGCGATCGCGAAGGGCGCGCTCTATCTCTATCGCGATCCGGTCGAGCTGGAGGCGGGGACGAGGAAGATGGCGCTCCTCGCCGAGCGCGGCCAGAAGCAGGAGATTCTCGACGCGCGCGAGGTCGCCAAGCTCGACCCGGTCTTCGAGCCGGTCCAGCGGAAGATCGCCGGCGCGATCCGCGACGTGGGCGACTCCAGCGGCGACGCTCGGCTGTTCGTCGAGAACCTGGCGCGGGTGTGCCGCGAGCAGCTCGGCGTCGTGGTGCGACTCGGGGCGCGCGTCACGGCGTTGCGGGCGGACGGTGACCGGATCGACGGTGTTCTGACCGGCGACGGCGTGCTGACCGCGGACAGCTACGTGCTGGCGCTCGGCGTGAGCGCGCCGATCGTCGCGCGCACGGCCGGGGTCGGCCTGCCCATCTATCCGGCGAAGGGCTACTCCTCGACGTTCCCGCTGAAGCCGGGGGGCCTGTCACCGACGCTGCCCGGCGTCGACGAGAAGTGGCTGGTCGGTTGGTCGCGCCTCGGCGACCGGCTGCGTCTCACGTCGACGGCGGAGTTCGGCGGCTACGACTGGAGCTGGACGCCGCGGGACTTCAACAACATCCTCCGGCTCGCCCGCGATCTCTTCCCCGACGCCGCCGACTACGACCGGGGTGAGTACCGCGCGTGTCTCCGGCCGATGACGCCCGACGGACCGCCGATCCTCGGGCTCGGGCGCCACCGCAACCTCTTCTTCAATTGCGGCCACGGCCACATGGGCTGGACGATGGCGTGCGGCACCGCGCGGATCGTCGCCGACCTCATGACCGGGCGCATGCCCGAGGTCGACCTGGAGGGCCTGACACTCCGGCGCTGAGCCCCGCGTCAGCGGGCGCTGCCGCTCGGCATCCTCGCGAGCACGCTCACATCCGGCGCGGTTGCGAGCGATGGAGTCCCTCCAGGTCCGACGCTCCGCGATGAGACCACATTCGCTCGATCCGTTCGGCGCGTAGGATACTAGACCACGGTTGTTGGTGCCCCAAGGGGCTCGGACTGCCCAGTGGAGGCCCTGGCCTCAGGAGAAAGCCATGTCCGTCGCGCTGATCCGCGAATATTGGACGTACCACCACTGGGCAAATCGCAAGCTCTTCGAGGTAACGGCGGCACTCGGCGATGATGCGGCCGGGCGCCCCGTCGGCAAGCAGTTCAGCGAGCCCACGCTCCGCGCGATGCTCGTCCACATCTACGGCGCCGATCGCTTCTGGCTCGAGACGTGGCGGGGCCACGCGCCGCCGGTCGTCCGCGGCGACCCGACCTATGGGCTCGTCATCGGAACCGTCGACGAGCTCAGGCGGCGGTGGGACGAGCTCGAGGTCGAGCAGCGGCGCTTCCTCGACGGCCTCGTCGAGACCGACCTCTCGCGTCCTCTCGATGGCACGACCCCGGAAGGCCGGCTCTACAGCCGCCCGCTGGGTATGCTCCTCCTGCACGTGCCGACCCACGCCGCCCATCACCGAAGCGAGCTTGCCACCATGCTCACGATGGTGAGCAGCTCACCCCCCGACACGGGCATCAACTCGTATTACCGCGAGAAGTCCGAGGGCGAGAGCCGATGACCGCCGCGCTCGTCACGATTCCAGCTCGCTCGGGCAAGGCGGCGCGCGTGAGCGCTGGCCAGAGCATCAAGGTCGTCAACACCCACGGTACGCAGGTGGTCGACGCCTGGGCATTCAACGCGCTCGACCTGACGGAGTGGATGTCGATGGAGGCCAGCCGCGCTCCTGACCCTGGTCGAAGACACCTCACGATGCGCTCACGACACGCTCATGGCGCCCTGCGACCGGTGGCGCTACGGCCTGCTGGGCGTCGAGGGCTATCACGCCAACTGCCGGGACAACCTGCACGCAGCGCTCGCGAATCTCGGTGTCGTGATCCGGGCGACGCCGCCCTCGCTGAATCTCTTCATGAACATTCCATGGACGGCCGACGGGCAACTTGCGTGGGGCGAGCCCGTGTCCAGCCCGGGCAGCTACGCGGTCTTCAGGGCAGAGATGGACCTCGTCGTCGCCCTTTCCGCCTGTCCCCAGGACATCCTGCCTATCAACGGCCGCACCGGCCGGACGACCGACGCGCACTTCGTCGTTCAGTAGGTGCCGGCAATGGCGGGGGGTGGATCCGGGCGGTCGCCGAGCGCGCCCGCGACGGTCGAGTCTGAGGCTGTGTTAGCATCGCGACGCCATGGCGATGCCGCGGAGCATCGAGCGATTCCTCACCACGCACACCGGCAGTCTTCCGCGTCCGGCCGACCTGGTCCGGATGATGTTCGCGAAGGAGGAAGGGGTGCCGGTCGATCCGGTGGCCCTCGGGGCCCGCATTCGAGCCGCCGTGGCCGAGATCGTGCGCAAGCAGATGGACGCCGGCGTCGCGATCGTGAACGACGGCGAGCTGAGCAAGCCGAGCTACGCGACCTACGTCAAGGACCGCCTGAACGGATTCGGTGGCGCGAGCCATCCGCTCCAGTACCGGGACCTCGTGGACTTCCCGGAGATGGCCAAGCGCGTCTTCGGCGATCCCGGGCGGTCCCGCCGCCGGACGCCGGCATGCGATGGGCCGATCAGCGTGCGCGACCCGCGGGCCGCCGAGACCGACGTGGAGAATCTGCGGGCGGCCCGTGACGCCGCGAAGGCCGAGCACGCGTTCATGTCAGCCGCCTCCCCGGGCGTCATCTCGCTGTTCTTCCGCAACGATCATTACCCGAGCCACGAAGCCTACCTCTTCGCCATCGCGGAGGCGATGCGGCCCGAGTACGAGGCGGTGGCGCGGGCCGGCTTCGACCTGCAGGTCGATTGCCCCGACCTCGGTATGGGACGGCACATCCAGTTCGCGGATCTGAGCCTCGACGAGTTCCGCACAATGGCCCGGCTCCACGTCGAGGCGCTGAACCACGCGCTCGCGAACGTCCCGCCGGAGCGGTCGCGCCTCCACCTGTGCTGGGGTAACTACGAGGGGCCGCACCATTACGACATCGCCCTCGCCGACATCATCGACATCGCCTTCACGGCCAGGCCCGCCAGTCTCTCCTTCGAGGCCTCGAATCCGAGGCACGCGCACGAGTGGCGGCTGTTCGAGCGCGTGAAGCTGCCCGCCGGCAAAGTCCTCATCCCCGGTGTTCTCGACTCGACCACCAACTTCATCGAGCACCCGGACCTCGTGGCCGAGCGAATCGGCCGCTACGCCCGACTGGTCGGGCGCGAGCGCGTCATCGCCGGGACGGATTGCGGGTTCGGCACGTGGGCCGGTCAGGCCGCCGTCGACCCGGACATCGCGTGGGCGAAGCTCGCCAGCATGGCCGAGGGCGCGCGGCGGGCCACTCGAGAGTTCTGGTAAACGTCCACGCCGACACGGGCCGAGTCACATCGATGACGGGGCGGACGGGCTTTCCCCTGATCACCGCCGAAGCGCTGGCCGCGCTTCGTGGGCGGATCGGTGTCCCGGTCCGTCGCCCCGAGCCCTACGTCGAGACCGCCACGCGGGACGCCGTGCGCCACTGGACGGCCGGTATCGGCGACCGGAATCCGTTCTGGCTCGATGCCGGCGTCGCGCCGCCCACGATCCTGTTCGCGATGGACCGCATTGTCTCCGGCTACGTCGGCGGCCTGCCCGGCATCCACGCGATGTACGGGGGAACGGATTTCCGGTGGCAGCGGCCGATCCGGATCGGTGACACGATCGTCGGTGACAGCGTACTGCTCGATCTCGTCGAGAGACCGTCCCAGTTCGCGCGCCGGGCGATCCAGCAGATCTACCGGACGACGTTTCGAAATCAGCCCGGCGACATCGTGTGCGAGGCCGACTCCTGGTGCTTCCGCACGGAGCGTGACACGGCCCGCGAGCGGGGCAAGTACGCGGCGGTCGAGCCGCCCCGCTACACCG